>JAFRBB010000012.1 GCA_017405085.1 Eubacteriaceae bacterium | reverse complement strand
TGCACAACTTAGGGCAAATCCATGGGAGCGGAAAGGAGAGAGCACACAAAGCGACATGCTTTGAAGTTACGTTGAACCGCCGTATGCCGAACGGCACGTACGGTGGTGTGAGAGGGCGGAGAAAATCCGCCCTACTCGATTCCGGGCAAAAGGTTTGCCCGAAAAAGCCCTTTGATGTAAAATGATTTTATCATTCACATAACAACAAGCAGGAGGTCAAATCATGTTATCAGTCGGAACTATAGCCCCGGATTTCACGTTACCCGATCAAAACGGCGACGAGCATTCCCTTTCGGATTATCGCGGTCAAAAGGTCATTCTCTATTTTTATCCCAAAGACAACACCGCGGGATGCACCAAGCAGGCCTGCGGCTTTGGCGAATTATATCCGCAATTTCGGGAAAAAGGCGCCGTGGTCCTCGGCGTGAGCAAAGACAGCGTGCGCTCCCACAAAAATTTTGAAACCAAACACAATCTGCCGTTCACCCTGCTTTCGGATCCCGAGCTGACTGCCATTGAGGCCTATGACGTCTGGAAGGAAAAGAAAAATTACGGGCGCACCTATATGGGCATTGTCCGCACCACCTATCTGATTGACGAAGAGGGTGTGATTGTCCGCGCGATGGACAAGGTCAAAGCCGCCAAAAATCCCGAAGAGATGCTTGAGGCCCTGTCATGAGAATCATTCTCTCCCCGGCCAAAAAAATGCGCGTCGTCACCGATCACGCGGCGCCGTTAACCAGACCGATGTATCTGGATACGGCCAAACAGGTTATGGCATGGATGAAATCAAAAGATGACGATACCCTTCAAGCCCTGTGGGGCGTCAGCGATAAAATCGCCGCGCTGAATGTTGATCGCTTAAAGGTCATGGACCTAGACCATCCCCAGACGCCGGCGATTTTGGCCTATGAGGGCATCGCTTATCAATACATGGCGCCGGCGGTTTTCGAAGACGGACATTTCGCTTACGTTCAGGAGCACTTGCGGGTGCTCTCGGGCTTTTACGGCGTGGTGCGTCCCATGGATGCCGTGACGCCCTACCGGCTGGAGATGCACAGCAAGGCTGAAATTGACGGCGCGAAAAACCTCTACGATTTTTGGGGAGATCGCATCTATCGGGGCGTCCGGGACGAAAGCGGCGTCATCATCAATCTGGCTTCCCGGGAATACGCCAAAGCCGTCGAGCCCTATCTCACGGATGAAGACACCTACATCACCTGCATTTTCGGGGAACTCGCCGGCGGCAAAGTCGTCCAAAAAGGGGTTTACGCCAAAATGGCCCGGGGCGATATGGTGCGGTTCATGGCGGAAAACGCCATCGAGGACCCCGAAGACATCAAACGCTACAACCGAATGAACTACCGCTATTCCGAGGAACATTCAAAACCCGATCGTTTTGTGTTTGTCAGAGATCCTCGCGGCGCGAAATAAAGATTGGACCGGTTTTCCGGTCTTTTTTCATGGTCATCAACCATCATATGAAAGTGTGAAACGATGATACCAGCGCGAAAGGCGATGCCGCGAAAATGCTTAAGCTACGCCGGGCAATCGGAATAATTGTCTAAGGCGGCGGAGCATTTCCGAACAAAATCATCTTTTTGTTCGTTACGGAACATCGGGCTTGGATTGCGCCTTGCCTATTTCCTCCTTTTTTTCGATAATCTCATTGAAAGGGTTACCTAACAGCACAGCCGGTGAGACCGGCTTTTATCATGGAGGAATAGATATGATCAAAAAAATCAACGATTTTTTGGCGGGAGTGCCGATGACAATCGTCAGCGCCCTCTCCCTTGTGGCCAGCTTGGCGCTTAAAATCGCGAAAATTCCCGTGCCCGTCGATCCGGCGTGGATCGCGGTGATCGTCAGCGGGTTGCCCCTGATTTATCTCGCGGTGTGGCGCATCATTCACAATCCTGGCATTTCCAAGATTTCCTCGGCGCTGCTCATCAGCATCGCCATGGTGGCGGCGATCTTTATCGGGGATCTTTTTGCCGCCGGGGAAGTGGCCTTCATCATGGCCATTGGCGCGATTTTGGAGGATAAAACGACGGAGCATGCCGAAAAGGGCCTCAAAAAGCTCATCAGCCTCAAACCTCGGGAAGCCAGTCTGCTTGACGGGGATAACATCGTCAAAATCAACGTCAAAGATTTGGCTGTTGGCAACATCATCCGGATTCTTCCCGGCGAGACCATACCCGCCGACGGCGTCATTGTCTCCGGCCGCTCATCGGTGGACGAATCGGTGATGACCGGTGAATCCCTGCCCGTGGACAAAGGCGAAGGGGACAAAGTCTTTTGCGGCACCGCCAATCGCTTCGGGGCGATGGATGTGCGGGTCACCCACACCGACGATGATTCCTCCCTGGAAAAAATGATCAAAATGGTCACCGACGCGGCCAAGGAAAAAGCGCCGATCGCCAGAATTGCCGACGTGGCGGCCAGCTATCTTGTGCCTATTGCCCTCGGCATTGCCATCATCGGCTATTTCGCCACGGGAGACATCGTCCGCGCCGTGACGATTCTCGTGGTCTTTTGCCCCTGCGCACTGGTTCTCGCCACGCCGACGGCGGTCATGGCCGGCATCGGCCAGGCCACCAAAAACGGCGTGGTTATCCGCTCCGGCGAAGCCCTGGAGACCATGGGAAAGGTCGATACGGTGTGCTTTGACAAAACGGGAACCCTGACCCTAGGAAAACTTTCGGTATCAGACATTGTTTCCCTTGATGAAAAAATGACCGAAGACGAACTTCTCGCCCTTTGCGCCGCCGCCGAAAGCTTCAGTGAGCATCCGCTGGCCGCCGCCGTTGTCTCGGGCGCCGAAGCCAAGGGCCTTGCTCTTCCCGCCGCGTCGGATTTTACGATGGATCCCGGCGGCGGCATTCAGGCTGTCATCGGCGGCAGCAAAATCATTTGCGGCAATGCCAAATATCTGGACAAACAAGGGATTGTCATCGAGGAGGCCCTCACGGCCAAAACCGAGGCGTTAAGCGGGGAAGGCAAGGCGATCATGATGGTTGCTCGGGACGATAAACCCATCGGCATCATCGCTTTGGCCGACTCATTGAGACCGGACGCGGCGTCTGTCGTCGAGCGGCTTAAAAAACAAAAGGTGACGCCGGTTCTGCTCACGGGGGATCACCGCGCGGCGGCCGGCCATATCGCCAAAGCCGTCGGCATTGACGAAGTCCGGGCCGAATGTCTGCCCGAGGACAAAGTCGCGGCCATCAAAGCCCTTCAGGGGGAAGGACATCATGTCTGCATGGTCGGTGACGGTGTCAACGACGCCCCGGCTCTCAAAACCGCCGACATCGGCGTGGCGATGGGCGGCATGGGCTCCGACGTCGCTCAGGACGCGGCGGGAGCGGTGCTGATGGGTGACGATATCGACAAACTGCCCTATCTCAAAAAACTGGCGGTGACCACCGTCGGCACCATCAAATTTGCCATCGGTTTATCACTGGTCATCAACGCCATTGCCATTATCCTTTCGCTTTTGGGAATGCTCACACCGACCACCGGCGCCCTGTGGCACAATTGCGGCTCATGCTTTGTCGTGTTGCTGGCTGCGCTGCTCTACGACAGAAAAATCGAGGCGTAAACATGAAAATGGGAGAAGGTGAATTTCGGAAAAGCCGAAAGAGAGGCCTGACTGGGCCGAAAGATACGGCCGTTCATCTGGAGACGGGAAATATCGGCTTAACCCTTTTACGATTCGCGCTGCCGATCTTTTTTATGCAGATGCTGTCCCAATGTTATCACATTGCGGACAGCATCGTTGTCGGTCGGTTTTGCGAGGGCGGCGCCCTGGCTGCCGTGGGGGTTGCCTCTCTGATTATCTCGGTGCTCATCAACTTCTTTTTAGGCTTCGGCGTTGGCATCAGCTCCCTAACGGCCAAATTTTTCGGAAAGTGGGATCACGCCGGACTCAAAATGATCATCAATACATCGCTCTACGTCGCCATCGGTTTCGGCGCGTTGCTCACTTTGGTGATTGTTGTTTTTGGAAACGCGTTTTTGCATGTTTTGTCCTGCCCTGAAGAAGTCATCGGCATCGGCACCGTCTATTTGCGCATCTGCGCCATTGGACTCACGGCCCAATTGTTTTACAACGTTTCCGAAGCTATTTTGCGGGCTTTGGGCGACACCAAGTCACCGTTAATATTTCTGTGTATTGCCTCGGCGCTCAATATTGTTTTGGATATCATTGCCGTGGCCGTTCTCGGATACGGTGTTGCCGGCGCCGCCGTTGCCACCGTCGTCAGTCAGTGGGTGGCCGCTTTGATCATGGGCTTTAAAATCTGCGCCATGAACAGCGAGTATCGCTTTGAGCCCTTCGGCGGCTATATCTGCGCCACGGCTCTGCGCGACATTTTGAAAATCGGCCTGCCTTCGGGGTTTCAGGCTTTTTTCATGAGCTTGTCTTCGCTGTTCATCCAAGTCAGCATCAACGGTTTTGGTGTGGCGGCGGCCTCGGGCATGATCGTCTATGCCCGGGTGGAAGGCTTTCTCTATTATCCCGCCTTTGCCTACGGCATGGCTCTGACGGGGTTTGTGGGGCAAAATCTGGGGTGCGAAGCCTATGATCGCATTGAGAAAAGCATCAAAATCAGCAACCGCACCTTAACGGCTTTCACCATTGTCGCGGGAATTGTCTTTATGATTTTCGCAAGGCCTATCCTCTCGATTTTCACGACGGACGCCGCCATCATCGATAACGGTGCCCAGGCGGTGTATTATACTTTTCCCCTTTATTTTGTCTACGCGATCAACCAAGTCTACATCGGCGGTCTGAAAGGCCTCGGCGATACCGTTCATCCGATGATTTACACGGTGATATGCTACTTTTTCATCCGCGTCGGCTGGTGTTTGACGGTGTTGCCGCTGTGGCATGACATGCGCGTGATTTATCTGGCCTATGATATCAGTTGGATTGTCATGGTCTTTTGTCTGCGCCGAAAATACAAAAAGCGCATCACGCATTTTACGCATCACGCCGACTGTCCCGAAGGAAAACGCGCGTCGCTTACCTTTCAGGAGGGATAAAATCACCGCGAAACAGGGACTGACAAATGACAAAAATCCTATCGTGCCCTTAGAAATAAGGACACGTTTTTTGTATAGATCGATTTTAACCGGATCCGGCCGGGCTTTTTTCGTTTTCTTATCCGAAGGAGAGATATTTTTTCATGGACAGAACGGCGCCTTGTGTTGTATGATAATGAATGTCAATAATAACCACTTCGTCATTTTCAACAGAAGGGAAGGAAGATGAAACCAACCAAAACGATTATTTTGGCGGGAGGCAAAGGGACGCGCATGCGCTCCGAACTGCCGAAAGTCTGTCACGAGATTTGCGGAAAACCTCTGGTCTCCCACGTGATTGCCGCGTGCGAAGCGGCGGATATCTCGGATGTCGCCGTCATTGTCGGCTACAGAGCCGATCAGGTCAAAAGCATTTTGCCCGAAGACGTCAAAACGTATCTTCAGGCGGAGCAACTGGGAACCGGCCACGCCGTCATGCAGGCATTGCCTTTTATCGAAGACTTCGACGGCAATGTGCTGGTGCTGATGGGCGACGCGCCGATGATTCGCCCCGAAACGCTCAAGGGCCTTGTCGCCGCGCGGGAAGCCGGGGATTTCGGCGCCGTTGTGCTCACCGCGCATTTTGAGGATCCGACGGGCTACGGGCGAATGGTTAAGGAGGGCGAGGCGCTCATCAAAATCGTTGAGGAAAAAGACGCCGCCCCCGAGGAAAAAGCCATCACCGAAATCAATTCCGGCATGTATTGCTTTGACGCCCGGGCGTTGGTCTCGGCCTTGCCGAAAATCACGGCTCAAAACGCCCAGGGAGAATATTATCTTACCGATACCATTGCGCTGCTTCGGGAAGCGGGCCGTGCCGTGGGAACGTATCCCACCGATGATCCCGAAGATCTGGCCGCCGTCAACAACCCCGATCAGCTCGCGCGGTGCGAAGAGATCATGGCGAGACGGCTCGCGCAGAATTGAATCAATCAAGTAAAATATCGTCAACCATCACAGAAGCTCAGGCAAAAAAGAGAGGGACGCTGCCCCGGGCGGGAAAAGTCCCGGAAAAATTCATTTACCATCAACGGGAGGGAATGTATGGACGGAAAATACAGCGGCATTAAAATTTTATCTGGAAACTCCAATCGAAAATTGGCACAGGATATTGCGGACTATTTGGAAGTGCCGCTTTGCCACGCGGATGTTTTACATTTCAGCGACGGCGAAATCGGCCTGAATGTTTACGAATCGGTGCGGGGCGCCGACGTCTACATCATTCAATCGACGAGCTACCCCTGCAATGACAATTTTATGGAATTGCTCATCATGATCGACGCCATGAAACGGGCTTCCGCCGGCCGAATCACCGCGGTCATGCCCTATTACGGCTATGCCCGCCAGGACCGCAAGGCCAAGTCCAGAGATCCCATCACCGCGAAGTTGGTTGCCAATCTGCTGACCACCGCCGGCGCGGACCGGGTGATCACCATGGATCTTCATTCGGCGCAAATTCAGGGCTTCTTTGATATTCCCCTCGATCATCTGACCGGCATCAACATCATGACGGACTATTTTTTAAGCCTTAATTTGGAAGATATGGTCGTCGTCTCGCCGGACGCGGGCTCCGTCAAACGCACCCGCAAGCTCGCCCGGGCTTTGGGCTGTCCCTTCGCCATTTTGGATAAGGAACGTCCGCGTCCCAACGAAGCGGAAATCTTAAATGTCATCGGCGAGGTCAAAGGCAAAAACTGCATCATGATCGATGACATGATCGACACCGCCGGCACCATTTGCGGCGGCGCCAACGCCGTCATCAAAATGGGCGCCAAATCCGTTCACGCCGGCTGCACCCACGGCGTATTCTCGGGCGAGGCCATCAAGCGCATTTCGGACTCGGCCATTACCGAGCTCGTCACCTTGGACACCCTTGACATTCCCCAGGAAAAACGCATCGACAAGATCAAAATCTTGAGCACCGGCAGTCTTTTCGGCCGAGCCATCGATTATGTCCACTTCGGCAGATCTTTAAGCAAACTCTTCATGGAGCGTTATAATTAATGCTTGTCATTGTCGGACTCGGAAATTTCGGAGATAAATACGCCAAAACCAGACACAACGTCGGTTTTATGACCGTTGACGCCATCGCGAGAAAAAAAGGCATCGTATCCTGGAAAAGGGAATGCAAGGGGCTCACCGCGGCGTTTTTCGAAGGCGGACAGAAAATCATGCTCGTCAAGCCGCAAACCTATATGAACTTAAGCGGTGAATGCGTTGGCGCGATCGCTGATTATTACGATGTGGATCCTGAAGACATTGTGTTGATTTACGATGATGTCGATCTGCCTCCGGGCACGCTTCGCGTTCGCAAAAAAGGCGGTCCCGGCACCCACAACGGCATGCGCTCGGTGGTCATGCACTTGGCCACCACTGATTTTCCGCGCATTCGCATCGGCATCGGGAAAGCGCCGCCCAGATGGGATCTGGCGGATTATGTCCTGGCCGGCCTTTCCGAAGCGGATCAAAAGCTGTTTGCCGAGGCCTGTGAAAAGGCGGCGGACGCGGCTCTATCCATCGCGGACACAGGCATTGAGGCCACCATGAACCAGGTTAACCGGCAAGAAAGAAAAGAAAATGAAAAGGGGGAAAATGCTTGATGACAGATCTCATGTCAGAAATATTCACGTCCGGGTTGTTCTCAGATATTGAGACGGCCCTTCAAAGCGGACGGGATGTCAACCTTTCAAACGTACAAAGCGGTTTGGAAGGTTTTTTGGCGTTGGCGGTTTTAAATCGCTTAGGAAAAACCGTGCTTTATCTGGCGCCTTCGGACCGGGACGCTCTCAGCATTTCCAAAAAATTCATCAAAGCCGATCCGAATCACGTCTTTTATTATCCGGCGGAACCGGCCCACGCCTATTTTTCCGACGCGGTCAGCAGAGACATCCCCTATCACCGCGTGGATGTGCTGATGCATTTGCTTTTCGGTGACGATATGATGATTGTCACCACGCCGGAAGCGCTGCTCAAAAAGATCAAGGCTCCGGAACAATTCGCGAAATCCGCCGTCATGCTTCAAAAAGGGGATACCGTGGATCCCGAAGCGCTTGCCGAGCGGCTGGTCGATATGGGCTACGAGCGATTGCCGGAGATCGATGCCAAAGGACAGGTCGCCAGACGCGGCGAGATTGTCGACGTCTTTCCGCCTTCGTCGGACACGGCCTATCGTCTGGACTTTTTTGATGACGAAATCGAGAGTATCAACGCTTTGGACATCGCCACCCAGCGAAGCGGCGAGGCGGAAGACATGCTGCGGGTGCTTCCCGTCTCCGAAGACACCCTGACGGAATCCGAGCGAAAAGAGGCGCTGACCAAAATCAAAGAACGCTATGACGAACGGGGACTTTATGCCGAACTGATGGCGGGACTCGATGTCAGAAGTCCCGAGCAGGACGCCATTTTGGCGGCGTTTTGTGAGGTAGACAGCGATTTTACCGGCTATCTGCCAAAAGACACCGTCGTCTTTTGGGACAATCCCGCCGTCGGCGAACAAAACGCGGAGCGCTTTGTGGAAAAAAGCCTCGAAGATTATAAAAAGCTCATTCAATCGGGCTATCGTTTTCCGGAAGAAATGGACCGCGTGCTCACCTTTGAAGCGCTTTCGGAAAAGCTTTCGCCTTTTGCCGAAATCGCCTGTTCGCTTTTTAACGCGCCGCCATCAAAGGATCCGTCGGCTTTAACCATCGACTTAAACGCGAAGGACATCGAAAACTTCGCCGGCCGGTTGCCCTATTTCATCGCCTATGTCAAACGCCATTTGGACGACGGCCATCGGGTTGTGATGTGCTGCCGGTCCAAAAAGACCATGGCGAATATGCAAAGTCTTTTTGATGAACATCACCTTCGCTCCCCGAATCTCACATTAACCTATCCGGAGATCATCTCGGGCTTTGAGCTTGCGGATTTCGGCCTCGTCATGATCAACGAATCGGATGTGTTTAAACCAAAGCGCAGCACCAAGGTCAGGCGTCGAAAAGACACGAAACGCATCGACAGTTTCACAACGCTTAAAATCGGTGACTATGTGGTGCATGACGTTCACGGCATCGGCATCTACCGGGGCATCTCAAAGCTTCGGGTCACCGGCAAAACCCGGGATATGATGGTGATCGATTATGCCGGGGATGACCGGCTTTATATCCCCATCGAACAGATGAATACCATCTCGGCCTATATCGGCACCGGGGGAGACCGCAAACCGAAAGTCAACAATCTCAACCGCGGCGACTGGCAGAAAACCAAAGCCAAGGCCAAAGCGGCGGCGGCGGAGATCGCCAAGGATTTGGTCAAGCTCTACGCGGAGCGCAGCAAAACCAGAGGTTATGCCTTCGGCCCCGACACCGAATGGCAGCGGGAATTTGAAAATGATTTTCCCCATATCGAAACGGAGGATCAACTCAGAAGCATCGCCGAGATCAAAAGCGATATGGAAAGGCCCCAACCGATGGATCGTCTGCTTTGCGGCGATGTCGGTTACGGCAAAACCGAAGTGGCCATGCGCGCGGCCTTTAAAGCCGTGATGGCCGGCAAACAAGTGGCCATGCTCGCGCCGACGACGATATTGGCCGAGCAGCACGAAAAAACCTTCAAGGCCCGCTTCGCGAAATACCCGGTCAACATCGCCTCCATCAGCCGCTTTAAAAGCAAAAAGAAGCAGACGGAAATTGTCGAGAATCTAAAAAAAGGCGCCGTAGATATCTTGATCGGCACCCACAGGCTGCTCTCCAAAGACATTGCCTTTTACGATTTGGGTCTGCTCATCGTCGATGAGGAACAACGATTCGGCGTCAAGGATAAAGAAAAATTAAAAACCCTACGAGTTAATGTCGATGTGCTAAGCTTAAGCGCGACGCCCATTCCGCGAACCTTGCACATGTCGATGACCGGCGTTCGGGACATGAGTGTCATCGAGCAGGCACCCATTGGGCGAAAGCCCGTGGAGACCTATGTCATGCGGGATAACCCCATCTTTTTGGCCGACGCCATCCGCAGAGAAATGGCACGAGGCGGACAGATTTATATCGTCCACAATCGCATTAACGACATTTTGGACGTGGCGGCGAAATTTTCCCGGATTGTGCCCGAGGCCAAAATCAAGGTGGCTCACGGCCGGATGACCGGTCCCTATCTGGAACAGGTCATGAACGACTTTGTGTCGGGGAATTTCGATATCCTGCTCAGCACCGCCATCGTCGAATCGGGTCTTGACGTGCCGAGGGCCAACACGATGATTGTCAATAACGCCGATTATATGGGTCTGTCTCAACTCTATCAGATCCGGGGACGGGTGGGTCGCTCCGACGCCCAGGCTTATTGTTATCTCATCTACAACAAAAATGAGGAAAAATTGTCTCCGACAGCGAGAAAACGCTTGAAAGCCATTCGGGATTTCACGGCCTTCGGCGCGGGTTTTAAGGTGGCCATGCGGGATTTGGAAATCCGCGGCGCCGGCAATATTCTCGGGGCCGAGCAATCGGGACATTTGATTAACGTCGGCTATGAGATGTATTGCAGGCTCTTGGCCGATGCCGTGAGCGAAGCCACAGGCGGGGCCATTCGAAGGGAAAAAGTGCCGATTAGGCTCAATCTTGATATTGACGCCTTTATTCCCGATCATTATATCGATTCGGAAATGATCAAATACGAGGTGTACAAAAAAATCGCCCGTATTGCCGATGAGGAAGATCTTCGGGAAATGCGCGAGGAACTCACCGACCGTTTCGGGAAAATCCCCCGCAGTGTCGATTATCTTTTGATGCTTTCGCTCATTTCGCAAATGGCCGAGGATCATGACATCGCGGAGATTGGCGAAAAGTCGGGAACCCTGCGCCTCACCTTTTCCAAAGACGCCGAGATCAAATTGCCCGACGCAAAAACCATTCAATCGCTGTATGAACGCTATGATTTGCGTCTCAAAGCCGGCGAAGGGGAAGCCCGCACCTGGCAGATTTCCAAAACCGGCGGTTCGCCGGGAGATGATTTGCGTGAGCTCATCGGTTTTTTAAGGGCGATTTAAGTGGCCCTTGCAAAATCTGTTAACAAATAGTAAAATAATAAAATCAATTTTAAAACGAAGAGAGGACAACACAAAATGCATAAATTGATTCGATTTGTCGCGGCCTTTATGGCTTTGCTATGTTTGACATTGACCGTCAGCGGCTGCGCGATGGTTTCGGTAAATCCCGAAAGAGACAATGCCCAGGTTCTGGCTGTCATTGACGGGCAGGATTTGACCAAGAGCGCCTTCAACAACACCATGGCCACGACCCAGTTAACCTATGCAAGCGGCAGCCAGGAAATGCCGACGGGAAAAGACCTCGCCAAACTGCGCAGCAGTGTCGCCGACAGTGTCATCAATAACGCGATTTTGGCTGCCAAAGCCAAAAAAGAAAAAATGAAGGTCGATGAAAACGCCGCGAAAAAAACCGGCAAGAGCAGCTACGAATCCATCAAAGAAGAAGCGGCCAAAAAATACGACGGCATTTTAAAAGAAAATTATACCGACGACAAAACCTATGCCAAGTTTATGGAAGACAACGAAGTGACCGTCGAATACGCCGACAAAGCGCTTTCGGCTCATCACGACGAGCTCAAAAAAGATTCCAAATCATTTTTGGAAGAATCCGTCGGAACCATTGACGACAAGGCTGTCACCCACGGCGAATACGAATACTATTTGATTTCCGAAATCCTCAGCGCCTACTACAGCACAACGGGAACCGGGCTGGATACCAGCGATGATGAAGTGATGAGAAAAACCAACAAAACCATCTTCGAAAACATCGCCCTCAACCGAAAGCTGATTAAATACGCCGAAGACAACAAGATTGAAGTCTCCGACGACGATGTCAAAACCCAACAAGAAACCCTTCAGTCCACAATGGACATGTTCTTCTCCGATGAAGCTGGTTTGAAAAGCTTTTTGGAAGGCTATTATATGAGCGTCAAGCAATATAAAGACTACCAAAAAGAAGAAGCCAAAGCCAAAGCCGCCAGTGCCGCCATTCAGGACAAAATCGAAGAGGATTTAAAACCGACGGATAATGATCTTCGCGGCTATTTCAACGAACACAAAGACGAATACGACACCTCCACAGTGAGTGCCTGCCATATTCTGGCCGAAACCGAAGACAAGGCCAACGAAGTTTACGAAAAAGCCAAAGATTGCAAATCCAAGGCTGATTTTGAAAAAATAATCAAACAATACGACGGCCAATCCGGTATCACCGAAGCGACGGATCTTGACAGCTTCACCAAATCGTCGATGGTCAAGGAATTTTCCGACGCTGCGTTCTCCATGAAAAAGGATACGGTCAGCGAACCTGTTAAAACCGAATACGGTTATCACGTCATCTATGTTTATGACGTCAACAAAGCCGACGCGCCCAAGCTCGAAGATAACCGTGAACAGGTGGAAGCGGCTTACAAATCCGAAAAAGCCCAGGAAGAATACGAAAACTTGGAAAAACGTTTGAAGGAAGAAGCGAAAATCGAACACGAAGACAAAATCAAAGACGCCGATGAAGAATACATCGACAAACTTAAAGAAGAGCTCAAAGTGGAAACCCATGAAAATATTATTTAATGGGACCTTCAAAAACGGCAGATGATGTGTCTTAACGGATGGAACTCGGGCTTAGCCTGAGTTTCTCTGTTTTTACCGTGTCAAAAAATGATCAACCTCAAAATCCGATATGTCGTTCACATTTTTAGGACGGGATGTATGTCCGCGGTGAATATCGGTTTATGCGGGGGTCAAAACCTTTAGACGACGGATTGATTTTGCGCGGGTTTTTAAAAACATGGGCAAAATCAAAATGAATTATCAAAAAAAGAAAGACGTTTATCACGTCAAAATCGATTGAGAGGTTAATAGGTGAGCGAGAAAAGTTCGGCTCAGACATTTGTGAAAGGGGCAACGGTTTTGGCCGTGGCGGGCATTTTATCCCGGGCCATCGGCCTCTTTTATAAGGTGCCGCTCTACCGCATGGTGGGCAGCTACGGCAACGGTATTTACGGTAATGTCACCAATATTTACAACATGCTGCTGATGGTCTCCACCGTCGGCATGCCCGTTGCCATTTCCAAAATGATTTCGGAAGCGATGGCCACCGATGATTTTTACGCCGTCAGACAGACATACCGTGTCTCAATGGCGTCACTGCTCATTCTTGGCGGCGCGGCGACATTGTTTTTGCTTTTCGGTTCCGACGCCATTATTGCCTTCGGTCATTGGCCGAGGGAGAGTTATCCGGCTTTGATGGCCGTCGCCTTTGCGCCCTTTGTCATCGCGATATGCTCGGCCTACCGCGGATTTTTTCAGGGAATGCAGCTGATGAACCCGACGGCAATCTCCCAGATATGGGAGCAGGTTGTCCGGGTGGGTCTCGGCGTTGTGCTTTGCTATCTCTTTGTGGCCGGCGGCTACGGCACGGGGATGGGCGTGGCCGGCGCGATTTTAGGCGCGACGGTCGGCGGCGTCATTGCCGCGGGCTATTTGATCAATGATTTTCTCAAATATAAGGGAGAGCATCCCGAAATTTTCGCGAAAGATCTCACACCGACCAAAACCTGGCAGCAAGCCTTAAAACGGCTGATGCTCATCGCTGTGCCCGTCACCCTCACTTCGGTCATCGTTTCCCTTTACGCCACCATCAATTCCTTCATCTATATCCCGAGGCTCGGCGCGGCGGGGATTGACAAAATGACGGCGACGATGATGTTCGGCGATTATACCAACGTCGATATGCTCATCAACCTGCCTTTGGTCATTTCCGCCAATTTGGCCGTCGCGATGATACCGGCCATTTCCGAAGCTTTTGCCGTCGGTGATAACAAAACCGTTGTCGATCGCATTGACTTGGCCATGCGGCTGATTATCATCGTCGGATTTCCCAGCTGCGTTGGCCTTTCGGTGCTCTCGCAAGGTATTTTCGATTTGCTTTTCCCCGGTTCGGAATACGGTCCCGGCCTCATGCAGGTATTCGCCTATATCACCATCTTCATGATGCTTTCCAACATTTTCCAAAGCATTTTGCAGGCCATTGATCGTTTCCGGGTGCCGCTCATCACACTGGCGGGCGGGACGGTGATATTCCTCGTCTCCGGCTGGTTTGCCATGGCGGTGCCCGCTTTAAATATCTACGGTATGGGACTGGCCTTCGGCATCACCTTTGTCTATCAGACCGTGGTCAATTATTTCTTTGTCAAGCGTTATACCGGCATGCGCATCCACTGGGTTCAAACCATTATCAAGCCCTCCGTCGCGTCGGCGCTCATGGGCCTCGCGGTGTTTGCCGTTTATCATTTCGTCCATCGTTTTTCGGGTAACTTTATAGCCCTGACCTTGGCGATTATCGTCGGCGTCGCCGTTTACGCGATTGTGCTCATTGTGATCGGCGGCATTGACGACAACACCCTTGAGGCCCTGCCGGGAAGCCGCTATATTGTCCCTGTTGTGGGCCGGGTGCTTGCCGTTAAAGACAAAATCATGCACCGGTAAATCCTGCTTTGCGTCGGCACAAGTGCAAATATAACCAAACCTCAATGCAGAGCAGAAGAAAATCAGCCAATCAATCATTTGCGGCTTATGTCAGGTGTCAAGCCGCAAATTTGTTTTTTATACAAAGGAGTCATCATGTTAACCATTCTCGGTCTGGGTCCCGGCGCGCCGGAGGATTTATCCCTCGGGGCTTTAAAATGTCTCAAAGAAAGCAACCGTGTCATCCTGCGTACGGCAGTTCATCCAACAGTGTCTTTTTTGTCGGAAGAAGGGGTGAGCTTTACCTCTTGTGATGACATTTATGAGGCCAAGGCGGATTTTGAAGCCGTCTATGATGCCATCACCGCCCGTGTCCTTGACGCCGTCGGGGAAGGGGATGCGGTTTATGCCGTTCCCGGGCATCCGATGTTTGGGGAGGCTACGGTCAAGGCGATCATCGACGTCTGTGAGAAGGAAGGCATTGCCCATCGCGTGCTTGCGGGAATCAGCTTTGTGGACAGCGTGGCGGCGGCTCTCGGCATTGATGTCGTTGACGGCATGTCCATCATCGACGCCTACACCATTCATGCCGATCTTCCCGATCCCCGAAAGGCCTGTCTGATCACCCAGATTCACAACCGTCACACGGCTTCGGAGGTCAAACTCGCGCTAAGCCGTCTTTACGATGAAAATCTCACCGTGACCTATGTTATCGGCGCCGGAACAAAAGAAGAGCGAACCCTTGCCCTTCCCCTTTACGAAATCGACCGCGCCCATGATGTCAATCATCTGACGACCCTTTATATCCCGGCAGATCCCGACAACAAACGAATCTTTCGTGCTTTGACGGATGTCATGGACACTTTGCTGGGCCCCGACGGCTGCCCCTGGGATAAATCCCAAACCCATGAAAGTCTCCGCCGCTATCTCCTTGAGGAAACCTATGAAGCCATTGATGCCATCGACCGGGATGACGCGGACAACCTTGCCGAGGAATTGGGAGACATTCTTTTTGAGGTGGTCTTTCAAGCGGCGTTGGCGAAGAAGGAAGGTCTTTTTGATATCGGCGATGTTCTGGAAGGCGTCACAAGCAAAATGATTTCCCGTCATCCCCATGTCTTCGGCGATTTTAAGGCCGACACTCCGGACGCCGTCTCCGACGCCTGGGAAAAGATTAAACAAAAGGAAAAAAAGACCAAAAGCGTCAACGAGGAAATGCACGCCATTCCCAAATCCTTCACGGCGCTCATGACGGCGGACAAGCTGCAGAGTAAAGCCGGACGTGTTGGATTTGATTGGGACGATCCCATGCCTGCCCTTGAAAAGGTCCGGGAGGAGACCGAGGAAGCAGCCGAAGCCATCGCCTCAAAAGACCCGAAGGCCATTGCCGATGAGCTCGGCGATGTGCTTTTCGCCGCGGTCAATGTCATTCGTCTCTGCGGTCTGTCTCCGGAACTGGTTTTGAAAGCCGGAAACGAAAAATTCCTCAGACGATTCGATTTAATGGCCGAAACCGCGGGGGAACAAGGTAAAAAATTAGAAGAGCTGAGCCTGGACGAAATGGAAGCCATTTGGGAAAAAGTCAAGCATCGCGCCGATTTTACCTAAAAATATCAAGAAATTTAACTGAAAAGGTCTTGTCAATTCCCCGGTTTCAAGCGTATAATAAGATAACAATGCAAACAATTGAGTAAACTTGGAGGATTAACTATGAATAAAGCAGAATTAATTGTAGCAATGGCCGATAAAGCAGGGATTTCAAAAAAAGACGCTGAAAAGTCATTAACTGCTTTTGTGGATACGGTAATCGAAGCGCTAAAAGCAGATGATAAAGTCGCTCTGGTTGGTTTCGGAACCTTTGAAGTGCGTGAACGCGCAGCGCGCAAAGGCATGAACCCCAGAACCAAAGAAATGATCGACATTCCCGCATCCAAAGCACCGGCATTTAAGGTTGGAAAAGCCTTCAAGGACGCCCTTAACGATTAATATGCATCCTATTGTCGGAGCGAAGGCTCCGGCTTTTTTATTCATTATCATGCCGGGTCGGTTTGACAGGGCATCAAAGGAGGCATGTCATGCGTATCGATAAATTTCTAAAAAACGCCAGAATCATTAAACGCAGAACAGTCGGTAAAGCGGCTTGTGACGGCGGACGTGTTTCCATCAACGGCAAAGTGGTGAAAGCCGGCGCCCAGGTCAATGTCGGCGATACCGTCACCATTGCCTTTGGCGACGGCAACACCACTCTTGAGGTTTTGTCTCTTCCCGAACACGTCACCAAAGACATGGCGGAGAGCATGTATCGCATTATTTCTTAATACGGAGGGTCCGATGGCAAAAGGTTCCAATGAAAGAGAACGTGCGGAAAATTTGCGACGGGTTGTTCCCGAAGGAAGACGGCGTGCGCAAGACAAAAAATCTAACGTCAAAACCGAAAGAACTCGAAGACAAACCAGAAATACCGGTGCGAAAAAAGCCGGCGCGCGCGCCAAGTCAGGGGGCCTCGCGAACAGATTTGTGGTCTGGTTCAAAAGACAGCGATATAATTTGCTGGTGATCGGCTTGGCAGCGGTTTTCTTCATTATTTTTGTCGGCGGCAATTTCGTCAAAATCGCCTCTCAAATCATCGAGCAAAGAGAGCTTCGTTCTCAGATTGTCGAAGAGACGGCCCGGGGAGAGGCTTTAGACACGGAACTCAAGGAATTCAGTTCCAAATCTTACACCGAATACCAGATTCGAAAACAACTCGGCATGGTTTATCCCGATGAAAAAATCGTCGTTCAGGTCAAGACCAAAGCCGAACAAGAAAGAGACGAAAAACAAAAAGCCGAAGAGGCCAGAAAAGCCGAGGAAGCGCGGAAAAAAGCCGAAGCCGAAGCAGCCGCTAAACAGGCAGAGCAACAGGCACAGGCGAATGTGCAAGCCAATAACGCGCAGTAGCTTTTCTTTTTAAACCATCATAAAGACAAATCGAAAGCAGGCATTTTGGTTAATGCTTGCTTTTTTAAAAATATGATCACAAAAAGGCACGGAAAAAAGCAAGCGAAGAGATGTTATGATCATTTCATAAAAAGTTGGCGAAAAAATTAAAAAAAGAGTTGACAGACCGCATACTTAACGCTATACTAATCCTTGTTCTTGACGGACTTAATTAGCTGGAAAAAGCCGGAGTGGCGGAACTGGCAGACGCACAGGACTTAAAATCCTGCGATCCCTTTCGATCGTACCGGTTCGATTCCGGTCTCCGGCACCATATTTACATCGCGGGGTGGAGCAGTTTGGTAGCTCGTCGGGCTCATAACCCGGAGGTCATAGGTTCAAATCCTGTCCCCGCAACCAATTTTTTGGCGGAGTAGCTCAGTTGGCTAGAGCATACGGTTCATACCCGTAGTGTCAGCGGTTCGACCCCGTTCTCCGCTACCATTTTCTTACGGCCCCTTGGTCAAGCGGTTAAGACATCGCCCTTTCACGGCGATAACGGGAGTTCGATTCTCCCAGGGGTCACCATTTTAAAAACAACCTGAAGAATTCAATTCTTCGGGTTTTTTTAATATCTGTTCATACTTTAAGCGGTTCACCAAAGAAACGACCATCATCAGGGATGTTTGGCCGCCGGGCTGCCGGCCAATTGACGAAGCGCTATGACACAGGCATTTCATGATGAAAGGAATCCGAAGGACGCTATGATGAAAGAAAAATCGGCAAACAGTGCCGACAGTGTCTTTGCCCGCACGCGTAAAATCATTTTGGACAATTGCTTAATCGCCCCCGGCGAACGGGTGCTTATCGGTCTTTCCGGAGGCGTCGATTCCATGGTCTTAACCGAATGCCTGCTGCAACTCGCCAAGGAAATTGGCTTTGATGTCGGTTGTGCCCATCTTCATCACGGCCTTCGCGGAGAAGACGCCGACACCGATTTAGAGTTTGTCTCGGATTATTGCCGAAAACGCGGCATTCCTTTTTTTGAGAGAAAAGCCGACATTAAAGCAATTGCCGAAAAAAACCGCATCAGCACGGAGAGCGCCGGCCGAGAAGTTCGCTACGCTTTTTTTGATGACGTGATGAAAACATATGGTTATGACAAGCTTGCTCTGGCCCATCACGCCGATGATCAGGCCGAGACCGTCCTCATGCGTTTGGCCCGGGGAACCGGCATCAAAGGGGCATCGGGGATGCGTCTTGGCTCCGATCAAACAATCAGACCGCTACTCGGCCTGTCGAGGCGGGAGATCGAAGTTTTTGCCGGTAAGCGGGAAATTGCCTTTCGTCAGGACGCGAGCAATGAAGATAGAATATACAGCCGAAATTTCATTCGGCATGACATCATGGTGCCCTTGGAAAAAAGGTATCCCGGCGCGGGGGCGCACATCGCGGCCTTTGCCGAGGACGCCGCCTTATACGAAGCTTTTTTTCAAAAAGAAGTCGAGCGCCGAGAGGCAAATTTTTGTTTGATCGACACGCATCAGGCCTATCCCGTCAAATCGCTATTGTCAGAGGAAATCGTGATGCGCGCGGCCATTGTTCGCAGATTAATCGCCGGACAGACCGATATGACGGATATTCACAGAGTCCACGTTGAAAAGATTCTTTCGACATTGAATCAAGGAAAAACCACCTGGACCCTAAATTTGCCCCGAAATATTGTCGTCGAACGCCGTTATGAGTGGCTTTTGTGTTATCAAAAAACGGCAGAACCCATCAAGCCGTATCTCGCTTCCCGGTCTTTTAGCCCTCAAAAAAATGTCTTGTATGTGGATGCTGCCGGAAAACAGGCATTGACGGTTTTGGTTAATCGGAAGCAGGGACTGAAAAAATACAATAATTGTAAAAATAATGATGAAATTATTTTGGGTTATGGTAAAATAAATCATAAACCGATCATCAGACATCGAATGCCCGGCGATCGATTGACGCTTTCGGACGGTAAACGTCAAAAGCTCAAGGATTTTTTGATTAATCGCAAAATTCCCTCAGCAGTTAGAAAGCATCTTTTCATCATCGCCGACGAGGAGACAATCCGATGGATTCCCGGCTTGTTTCACTTGAATGATCAGGAATCGGTCACGGCCTCAGAAAATACGATTTGCATAAAATGGGAGCAGTTCAATGATCAACGAAATTGAAAAAGTATTAATCACCAAAGAAGAACTTAAAGAACGTATCGCACAATTGGGACAGGAAATTTACAATGACTACCTCGATGAGCCGATTTTTGCTTTGTGTATTTTAAGAGGCAGCTTTGTCTTTTTCGCCGATCTTGTGCGGAATATTGACAAACCCGTTGAAGTTGCTTTTTTACACGCTGCCAGTTATTTCGGCGGAACCGAAAGCGCGGGTCATGTAAAAATCGATGAGCATATGGTCGACGTGACCGGAAAAAATTTGATCATCATCGAAGACATCGTGGACTCCGGCAGGACATTGGCCGCTTTAAAAGAGCAATTTAAAGATAAAAGCCCCAAATCCATCAAGATTTGCACCCTGCTCGACAAGCCCGACCGCCGGGTGGTTCCCGTTGATGTCGATTATGTCGGCTTTGTGGTGCCCGACGAATTTGTTGTGGGGTACGGCCTCGATTACGATCAAAAATTCAGAAATTTACCTTATATCGGCGTTTTAAAACGCGAAGTATACAGTTAGATTGTCCGCGGCTGTTAAAGCTTACAAAAGCGGCTTTAATATCCGTGCAAGACAGCGGAATCGATATGGATTAAAAAATTTTATCTCAGAAAGGAGACAACTATTTGAAAAAGTACCTCAAAATGATCGGCTTTTACGTTCTCATTCTCGTAGTGATTATCGTGGCCGTTTCATTTTTGAATCCGATGAAGTCTAGTGTCAAAACCCTGACCTACAGTGATTTGATTCATAATCTGCAAAGCAATCAGATTAAAGAAATGAAAATCAGCGGCGGAAAGGTTTCGGGGAAAATGGGAAACGGCGACGAGTTTGAAAGCATTGTTCCCGAATACACCATTGACAATGTGGTCAGTGATTATATTCAAAAGGACGGCTCCAATCTCAGCGTCACCATTGCCGAGGATAACAGTTGGTGGATTTCCCTGATTCCGTCACTCATTTTGATGGTGATGCTGGTCGTGTTCTTCATCATGATGACCCAGCAGGGAGCCGGCGGCGGACGGGTGATGAGCTTTGCCAAGAGCCATGCCCGGATGCACAACGATAAGGACAAACGGGTCACCTTCAAAGATGTGGCCGGAGCCGATGAGGAAAAAGAAGAGCTTGAAGAAATGGTCGACTTTTTGAAATCACCGGATCGCTACAATCGATTGGGCGCCCGCATTCCCAAAGGGGTTCTTTTGGTAGGCCCTCCGGGAACGGGAAAAACCCTTTTGGCCCGAGCGGTGGCCGGCGAAGCCAGAGTGCCTTTCTTCATTATTTCCGGATCGGACTTTGTGGAAATGTTTGTCGGTGTCGGCGCGTCCCGGGTCCGCGACCTTTTTGACAATGCCAAAAAGAACGCGCCCTGTATTATTTTCATCGACGAAATTGATGCCGTTGGTCGTCACAGAGGCGCAGGCCTCGGCGGCGGACACGACGAGCGGGAACAAACCTTAAATCAGCTTCTGGTCGAAATGGACGGCTTCGGCGCCAACGAAGGCATCATTGTCATCGCGGCCACCAACCGTCCCGATATCTTAGACCCCGCGCTTCTGCGTCCCGGTCGTTTTGACCGTCAGATCACAGTCGGTGTTCCCGATGTCAAAGGGCGGGAGGCCATCCTGGATATCTACAAACAAAACAAACCCCTTGACAGCGCTGTCGATCTCAGTGTTATTGCCAAGGGCACGCCCGGCTTTACCGGCGCCGATTTGGAAAATCTGATGAACGAAGCGGCTCTGCTGGCGGCCCGCCGCAAAAAACGCTATATCGGCATGTCCGAAATGGAAGAAGCCATCAAGCGTGTTATTGCCGGACCCGAAAAGAAAAGCCGTGTCATTGATGAAAATGATCAGCGCATTACCGCTTATCATGAAGCGGGTCATGCCATTGTCATGGAATATCTGCACAACGGTGAAGAAGTTCACGAAATTTCCATCATTCCTCGCGGTATGGCCGCAGGATACACCATTTCCCTGCCCACCGATGACAGTCAGCATATGCCCAAGCAAAAACTCCTTGACCGCATCGCCGGCCTTTTGGGCGGGCGCGCCGCGGAAAAGGTTGCCCTTGAGGATATTTGCACCGGCGCTTCAAACGACATTGAACGCGCCACGGCCATCGCGCGTAAAATGGTGACCGAATGGGGCATGAGCGAACATTTGGGCCCGATGACCTTCGGTAAGGATGAAGGCGGCGAGGTGTTCCTCGGACGGGATCTCGGCCGCAGCCGCAACTATAGCGAAGAGGTTGCCGCGGTCATCGACAAAGAAATTCGAAGCATTGTCGAAACGGCCTATGAACGCGCCATTTCAATTCTGGAAGAAAAGAAAGACACCTTGACCGGCATTGCCGAAGAGCTTTTGAAAGTGAGCACCTTAACCGGAGAAGAATTCCGCGCGATGTATGCCAATAACGGCGTGCGTCCCGTTATCGTGCCCGCCGAAGAAGATGAAACAGACGGTCAAGAACAGCCCGAACAGGAAAAAACCGAGAGCGGCACAGATGCCGAAGAATCCCGGGACGCCGGGGATAAAAGCTCTGATGCGAACGGGAAGGACGCTGACGTCAAATCATCCGAAGAGACGGAAGAAAATGACGGTAATCAATCGGACGAGAAGGACTCTGACGAAAACGATGCGGCACAGGCACCAACCGATGATGATGATAAAGCCGCCGAAGAGCAAGATCAAAATAAGGTTGACGCTCCGGAGGATACAAATCACGATTCCGTGAAAACCGGCGATACCGGGTCCGCTCATTCGGATGAAGCCAATCAAGCTGTCAATGATGAAGACCGATCAAAAAACGATGGGATTGACATGGCGGAAGAAACAAAAGACAACATTGCGCAAAAACAGGATGCCGAAAAAGACAGCAATACAAAAGAAATCCAAAATGATCAAAATGATGTGAATGCGCATGTCGATGAATATTTGCTTTAATATTTAATAAAGGCCGCATGCGGCAAAATACCGGGGGATAAAGGAGTATTACCGATATGGAGATGCTACATACGGTTGCCGGAACGCTCAAGGCCGGCATGGGTTTAAAAAAAGATTTTGACGTGACGAGAACACACACCGCCCGTTCAGTCGGAAGCGGCGGATTGGAAGTGCTCGCGACGCCGGTTCTGATCGAATGGGTGGAAAACGCGGCATATGAAATGGTTTCGCTTTGCATGGCTGACGAACAAACCACCGTCGGCGTCAAAGTAGACATTGATCATGTGGCGGCCACACCCGTCGGCATGAAAGTCAGAGTCATTGTGACTCTTACTGAAGTTGATAACCGCAAATTAACATTTAAAGTGGAAGCACGGGATACCGTTCAAGTGATCGCGACCGGGACCCATGTGCGTTATGTCGTTAATAAAACGAAATTCATGGAAAAGGTACTCACCAAAAGAGAGCAAGACCAACAATGATTTTAGTAATAGACGTGGGAAATACCAACACCGAAGTCGGTGCCTTTCGAGGCGATGACCTTGTCTGTTCCTGGCGAATGATGACCAAAACACCCAGGACATCCGATGAATTCGCCGTTGCCTTCCGGGGCTTTCTGGGAACGGATAATTTAGACGCAAAAGAGGTCGATGACGTGATTATCGCGTCCGTCGTGCCTGACGTCATGCATTCAATGGTCAATGGTATCAAAAAAGTTTTCGGCATCGAACCGATGCGTGTCGGTCCCGGCATTAAAACCGGTATGCCGATTTTAACCAGCGATCCATCCGAAGTGGGCGCAGATCGCATTATTGATGCCGTGGCGGCCTACACGCTGTATGGGGGACCGCTTTTGGTGCTGGATTTCGGAACGGCAACCACCTTTGACTACGTCAACGCCAAAGGTGCTCTGGCGGCAAAGGTGACCTCTCCCGGTATTCGTATTGCCTCTGAAGCGCTCTTTAGAAACGCGGCTCAGTTGCCGAATATCGCCATCAAAAAACCCAAGAGCATTTTAGCCAAGGATACCGTGACCAGCATGCAGGCAGGGTTGGTGTACGGATACATCGGTCAGGTTGCCTATATCATTGAAAAAATGAAGCAGGAAATCGGCGGAAGCGACCCCATCAAGGTGATCGCTACCGGCGGTTACGGACGGATGTTTTTGGATGAGGTGCCGTCGATTGACGTGTTTGATCCGCAACTGGCCCTCAAAGGACTCAAAATTATTCACGATAAAAATATCAAAAGATAATACAGCGGATGTATCAAAACTTTTTCAAAGGATTTTTAAGTCCTGACGAAAATTAAAGTCATAGAATGCCTTTCATGAGGTGATAATGTCAATTTTCAATTTTCAAAACAAGCCAGTATTTCTGGCGCCGATGGCAGGTTATACAGACCTGCCATTTCGTTTGTTTTCAAAAAAATTCGGCGCCGATGTTGTGACAACGGAAATGGTCTCCGCGAAAGGCCTTTACTACGGTGATCAAAAAACAGCAAAGCTTCTGGCAACCGACGCCGAGGAAGCGCCGGCAGGCGCCCAGATTTTCGGAAACGATCCCGACATTATTTCCTGGGTGATTGAAGAAAAATTAAACGGCACGGCTTTTGATTTCATTGATTTTAATGCCGGATGTCCGGCTCCCAAAATCGTTAAAAACCATGACGGTTCGGCATTACTGAAGGATTTAGGACGTCTGTCCGATATTGTAAAGGCAATGACCGACGCCAGTATAAAACCGGTCACCGTCAAGCTCAGACTCGGCTGGGACGCAGAGCACATCGTTGTTGACGAGGCCGTAAAAAGGATTGAAGATGCCGGCGCAGCGGCCGTGTTTATCCACGGTCGTACCCGGGAGATGTTTTATTCCGGAAAAGCCGATTGGGACGCCATTGCCCGGGTCAAAGCCGAAGTGAGCATCCCAGTCATTTTAAACGGCGATATTACATGCGGTGCGGATGCCCTGCGCGCGTTTGAGCAAACGGGCTGTGACGGCATTATGATCGGGCGGGCGGCTGTCGGCAATCCCTTCATCTTTCGGGAAGTGAAGGCGGCGCTTTTGGGAAAACCCTATCAGCCCGCAAGCGACGCTGAAAAACTGACGGCGGCCATCGATCATCTTGAATCGGTTCGAATGACAAGCGATCATCCCGCCGCGATTCGCGCCATGCGAAAACAGCTTGTCGCTTATACCAAAGGGATACCGGGATCGGCCGCGTTGAGAACAGCTATTTTTAAGGAAGAAGACGGTCAGAAACTGGTTGATTTACTCAAAAAACACAGAGACAATCTTTCTTCCTAAGGGATGGATACACAATAGATAATCATTTGTCGAGCATGAATAAACACGAATTGGTTAAATAAAACGCGAACATCAGTAAGCAATCTTTTCGATTTTGATTGAAGGATTGCTTTTTTGTTTTAAGGAAAAAATATTTTGATTTCTTAGCCAGATGCATTTATAATAAAACCAGAAAAGAAAAGGAGGTTATGTTATGAAAAAAAGATTTTTTATGTTGTTGAGTTTAATGTTTGTGATCATGCCGTTATTTCTTTGCAGTTGTAATGTCAATCCAAATGCGGCAAAACTCGTCGGCGATTGGAAAATTGAAACCATGTCGATTAATGGGGAAACTGTTAAACCAGGGGACAATCAAAAGGACGCCATTTCCTTTACCTTCAACCAAGATGGAACGGGAAAAATAAAAGGGGACGGCTCATCAGTCGATATGAAATGGACGCTAGATAATGATACGATTTCCTTCGGAGACGACAAAACGACGATAAAAGGTACGTTGAAGGACGATAAATTATATGTCGATCAATACGGCGGAGATGCGAATCTTGTCATGGTGCGGGAATAAGACGAAGTGATCCTAGAAAAGGATAAAAAGATTTTATGAAAAAAAAGGCTTTGATTATTGCGATTATAGCGGCAACTATACTTTTGGGAATTTTGGTGGTTTTAATTGTGAGTTGCAATCATCAAATTAACAAAGTTCCATTGCCGTCGGCATCCGCGGAAAAAGAGGATCATCCCGAAGAAGCTGTTGGTCTGTGGAAATTAGAGCATGTGTCGAAGGACGGCACGACATTGAACGGCTCCGAAGTCGGAAAATTTGAATTGGAACTTAAGCCGGACGGCTCCGGTTCCTTGACTTACGGGGAGAACGCGAACGCAACCCAAACTGCCGACATTACTTGGTCGGTAAAAGATGAAAAAATGACCATTAATGACAAGGCGTCCAAAGAAGAGGCCGAATTTGATGGGCTCACCATCACTTTTCCCAACTTTCAAGGATCGGGAATTCAGGCGGTTTTTATAAAATAGCGTTTATCCTTTAATTGAACGCACCAGGTGTACAGTCACTTGGCGGTAAACACGAATAAAAGATGTGTCAAATCCATTGAATCTAACGAAAAGCACACGAGAAAGTGTGCTTTTTGACTATCCCGTGTGCATATTGATTGATGTCATGATTGACCTTACAGATCCAATGATGTTGACAAGATAGAGTCGGTCTTTTATGATTATATTAGATCGAAAAAAGGAGGGATTATGGCTGAGATACAACTTTGGGGCGCATTGTTTGTGTTATCGATCATGGCGGCCCTTGCCTTTGGCATGATTGAAGCGGTATGGTTCGCGGTCGGATCGGCTACCGCGCTTATCGCGCATTTTGCAGGCGCAGTATTATGGCAGCAGGTTCTTTTGTTTATCGCAGTGTCTGTGGTGCTGTTAATCGTCAGCAGGCCGCTAACAAAAAAATGGGTTAACAAACGCGCGATTAAAACCGGCGCGCAAGCCCTCATCGGAAAAGAGGCCAGAGTGATCAAAACGATTGACAACAAGACCGAGCAAGGAAGGGCGATGGTCGGCGGGATGGAATGGACCGCAAGATCCGCGGATCCCAATATGATCATACCGAAAGACGCTGCAGCCCGGATCGTCGGGATTGAAGGCGTGAAATTAATTGTCGAAATAATCGACACATCTGAGCCCGAAGAAAAAAATTGACCTCTGTTATGATTTTAAAATGAGTAATCATGATGTATGTATTGCAAAAACAACCTATTTAATTATAACTTCAATTTCAATTTAAAAAATGAACCAAAGGACAAACAGGGCATAAACACCAAGGTAACCGTAAAAGGATCAACGTATTTGGACGATTGTCAACCGATCGTGTAATACGGCTATCGGAATTTATTATATTTTGGGAGGAATTCAAATGATGCTTTTTTTCTTAATCGTTCTTTTAGTGCTTTTTATCGCTGTCATCGCGACCTCGGTAAAAATCGTACCCCAAGCCCATGCTTACATTGTTGAGCGATTGGGCGCCTATCTTTGCACCTGGCATACCGGCGTGCATTTTAAGATTCCGTTTTTTGATCGTGTGTCCACCCGCATGAGTTTAAAAGAACAGGTCGCGGATTTTCCGCCGCAGCCCGTCATTACCAAAGATAATGTCACCATGCAGATCGACACGATCATCTATTTTCAGATCACCGATCCAAAGCTTTATGCCTACGGTGTCGAAAATCCTTTGATGGCCATGGAAAATCTGGCGGCAACCACCCTGCGGAATATCATTGGCGACATGGAACTCGATGAGACCCTCACTTCTCGCGATGTGATCAACACGCACATGCGCGCGGCCCTCGATACAGCAACAGATCCCTGGGGCATCAAAGTCAACCGGGTTGAATTGAAAAACATTGTGCCGCCGGCAGCCATCCGCGACGCGATGGAAAAACAAATGAAAGCCGAACGGGAGCGCCGCGAGGCCGTTACCCGTGCCGAAGGGCAGAAACGTTCGCAGATTCTTGTGGCTGAAGGGCAAAAGGAAGCGGCGATTTTGGAAGCCGAAGCCGAAAAACAATCGACCATCCTTCTTGCCGAGGCTAAGCGCGAAAAAATGATTCGCGAGGCCGAAGGTCAGGCCATCGCCATTGCCCGCATTAAGCAAGCCGGCGCCGACGAAGCTGTCCTGACGATCAAAAGCCTCGAAGCCGTTGAAAAAATGGCCGACGGCCAGGCAACCAAGATTATCGTTCCCTCAAATTTGCAGGGCATCGCGTCTTTGGCGTCGTCCATCTCGGAAGTCGTTAATACCGAAGGGCTTGCCAAAACATCCAAACGAAGAGCTGCGGATCAGCCGTAACAATCATGAATAAAACCAAAAACGTCCATCGCGGATTAAAGCGGTGGACGTTTTTGTCTGTCGTGAATAATGATGATGAAATAAATTCAAATCGTTGTCTATTCGAATTGACATTTATCTCAGATGATAAGTCGCCTTTCAAGACGATTTATCATAACGCGCGATGTTGCGATTAGGCGCGGTTGCGATTGTAATTAATCAGACAGCCGGCTTTGACAATCGCCTTTTCGTCATCGGTCATCGGCGCGATATACAGGGAGATTTCTCGGATGTCATCGCCCAAAAGATAGGCTTTGATATTTTGCATATCGCCGTTTAAAGCCTCTTTTACGTTGGGAATATAAATGTAATCACCGACGTCAAATGCCGGTTCGCCTTTCATCTGGAAGGGCAGCATTCCCCAGTTAATCACATTGGAGCGGTAACGTTTGGTGGCGTATTCCTCGGCGATATTGGCGAGACCGCCGATGACACGCTGACAGCTTGCCGCTTGTTCGCGGGCGGAGCCGTCGCCGGGTTTTTTGCAATAAATCATCGAGCCGATTTCAACGGTTTTGATGTCGACATCGGGATCCATGGACTTAACTTGGTCAAAGGCGGCTTTGAGACCGTCATCCATCGAAGCGGGATCATCACCGGCAACCCGCGCTTTTTCGAGGATGTCGACGGCTTTGGAACGGCCGACATAGTCGGGGTCGCGGCGGGACAGGGTAAATTCGGCAAGGCCCAACGGGTTGGAGCGATAGCTTGAGGTTTCTCCGGAGGGAATGAGCTCATCGGTGGTCGTCACGGGATCCAAAATGCGCGAGCAGACCTTGAGCAGAATATTGTCTGAGAGGGGACTCATTTCCGGCCAGTCCTTAATGTTGGGACCGTAAATGAGATCGCTTTCGGGTTCGGCCTTTTGATAGCCCTGATAGACACGGGCTCGGTAAGGCTTGTCGTCATAATGATAGTCGGGAACGACATAGTCATCGGCAAAAGCGGTGGCCGGGGTGAGAATTCCGCCGGCTTTCGCTGTGGCGGCAATGGAACGGGCATCCATTAATGCGACGGCGGAAAGCTGTCCGTTTCCGGGTTTGGAGCCTTCGCGGTTGGGGAAGTTGCGCGTGGTGTGGCGCACGGAAAGGGCGTTGTTGGCCGGGGTGTCTCCGGCGCCGAAGCAAGGTCCGCAGAAAGCGGTTTTGATGGTCGCACCGGCTCCCATGAGATCGGCGATGGCGCCTTTTTTCACCAAATCCAAAAAGACAGGCTGGGATGAGGGATAGACAGCAAGGGTGAAGTCATCGTTGTCCACCAGGGAATCTTTTAAGAGATGAGCCGCTTCCATGATGTTGGAATAAGTGCCGCCGGCACATCCGGCAATGATACCTTGTTGGACATGCACCTTGCCGTCAACGACTTTGTCCGTCAATGAGAAATGAACGTCTTTGCCGCTGATGACTTGTTTCGCGTTGTCTTCGGCGGCTTTGAGGACGTCAATGGGATTGGCGTTGACCTCGTCGATGGTGTAAACATTGCTCGGATGGAAGGGAAGAGCGATCATCGGTTTGATTTTGGACAGATCCACATAAATCATGCCGTCATAATAGGTGACAGGGGCGGGGTCAAGCTGTTTGTAGTCGTCGCCTCGGCCATGGGCGCTGAGAAATGCTTTGGTGTCATCATCGGTGCGCCAGACCGAGGATAAGCAAGTCGTTTCGGTGGTCATGACGTCGACGCCGTTTCGGTAGTCAGTGGTCATGGAGGAGACGCCGGGGCCGACAAATTCCATGACTTTGTTTTTGACATAGCCGTTTTCAAACACGGCGCCGATGATGGCTAGGGCAATGTCCTGAGGTCCGATTCCGGGGGCCGGCGCGCCGTCGAGATAAACGGCAATGACATCGGGACAGGCCACATCATAAGTGTCTTTGAGCAATTGTTTGACAAGCTCTCCGCCGCCTTCACCGATGGCCATGGTGCCGAGGGCGCCGTAACGGGTGTGGCTGTCGGAGCCTAAAATCATTTTGCCGCAGCCGGCAAAGGCTTCGCGCATATATTGATGAATGACGGCCATGTGGGGCGGAACGAAGATCCCGCCGTATTTGCGGGCGGCGGAAAGACCGAAAACGTGATCGTCCTCATTGATGGTGCCGCCGACAGCGCAAAGGGAATTGTGGCAATTGGTTAAGACATAGGGCAAGGGAAATTTTTCCATGCCGGAAGCTTTGGCGGTTTGAATAATACCGACAAAGGTGATATCATGGGAAGCCATCGCGTCAAATTTCAGTTTCAATGCATCCATGCCTTCCGCAGTGTTGTGGGCTTTTAAAATATTGTAGGCAATGGTGCCCCGGCGATCCGCCTCGGCATCGGCGTCCCGGCCGGTGAGCTGTTTAACTTTGGCCGCGTCTTTTTTTTCGATGATGGTTTTTCCGTCGATTAAATAGACACCATCGTCAAAAAGTTTTATCATTTTGGTGTTCCTCCTTTTTCATCCGCTTCGCTCGGTAAGTTCGCATGCGCCAAATTTGAGATCTGGATGCTTAACTTATCCACCCGCTTTGCTCGATAAGTTCGCATGTGCCAAATCAAAGATTTGGATGCTTAACTTAAACGGTCAGTGCGTCGCGCGTTCTCTTTATATTTATTGTTTTATTAATTATACCATAAGCGGAATTTTAAATGCACAAACTTGGCTTAAGTCGGATTAGAATTTAAGAAATACTCAAACTGAATCCGCAATAATTTAATCTAAATATGCGATGTTTTTAAATTTGATTGTCTAAAGGGGTTTTGCTGTCAATTTTATTAAAAACAACGTGTATACTTATGATAACAATTGAAAAGGTAAAGCATCCATGTTATAATGAACGATATAATAATCTAAAAAATTTTAATGCGTCCCTATATTCATAGAGAGGTAATATATATGTTTGAAATACCGGCATGGGCGATTTTTGATTCGTATACGATTCTTTTGCTACTCATGCTTTGTTTTTTTTCATACAAAAAAGATTCCGTCAAAACAAACGCAACCAATATTTTCAACGATATGCTGCTGTTGGTTTTGTTTTTGGTGGTGTTGGATATGCTCTCGCATTTTGCCATTACTTACGCGGTCAATAGCGAAAGAGGATTATTCATCGCGAAAATTACCAACTATCTGGTCTTTGTGCTGGATCCGGTGATGTTTCTTTTGGCTTTTTTGTATTTGGATCGCTGGATGGTCGGAAAAGAAAAAGAGCGGCGCGTTTGGCGCACCGCCATGATTTCATATATTGTTTTGCATTTTGTTTTAATTACAGTTTCGGAAATCTTCGGTTTAGGATGGTTCTACTATTATCAGGGAATGGTTTATCACCGTGGTCCGCTCTTTATGGTTCGGGCGGTTTGCAATATTCTGGTAATTGTCGTCACGGAATTGTTCGTTTTGCGTTTCAAAGATTTGATTGATCCTGTTTACCGCACGACACTTTTGATTTTTATGCCTTTCGCCCTTGTCTTCGGATTGATTCAAGCGCTGTTTTACGGTCTCGCCATCGAATATGGCGGGATGGTGTTGGCCATGCTGATTTTGTACATCAACATTCAAAACCGCGATTCAAATCATGACTATTTAACCGGTGTGGGAAACCGACGGATTTTGGACGCCGTTCTTCAAGAAAAAATCAGGCGCTGCCAAGCGGGCAAAGCGTCCTTTTCAATGGTGATGATCGATATGGATCGTTTCAAAGAGATCAATGATTCCTACGGGCACCAAAGCGGAGATGAGGCGCTGGAAGCCGTTGCCAGACTGCTCTTGAGCGCTTTTCGCGAAGATGATTGCATCTGTCGTTTCGGGGGCGATGAATTTCTGGTGGTGGCCGATATTGACGATGAGAGCAACCTTAAAAAAGCCGTGGATCGGTTTAGAAGTCGGCTTGAGGACTTTAACGCCCAAAACAATTTCCCGTTTAAAATCGAGCTAAGTATCGGCTATGCCGTGTATGAACCGGAACGCAATCTTTCCGGTGATGAGTTCATCAGTGTTGTTGACAAGCGGATGTACGAAGAAAAAGAAAAACATCACATGCGGCATCGCGCTTCATCGATCGAAGCCACATAAATAAACGCCTTGGGAAGCTCAAAAGACGGTTTGTATGAATGGGACAAGGGGATTGTAAGATAAAACCACATCTGTTTTTCCGATGGGAAAAACGGATGTGGTTTTTTTATACGCTGTTATGGTTGATTTAACAACAGATGTGAACATTGTTGGCAGAGGATTTGTTAAACTGATTCTTTTTGCACTTCGGCCATCACCGCATCGGCAACGGCGCGCATGGCGCGGGGATCAAAGGCGTCGGGGATGATGTATTCGGGCTTTAATTCATCGTCTGCGATGAGAGAAGCCAGACCTTTGGCCGCGGCCATTTTCATTCCTTCGGTGATTTGCGGCGCACGGGCATCCAGAGCGCCGCGGAAAATGCCGGGGAAGACCAGAACGTTGTTAATTTGATTGGGAAAATCGGAACGGCCGGTGCCGATAATCCGGGCGCCGGCGGCTTTGGCCACATCGGGCATGACTTCCGGAGTCGGATTGGACAGGGCAAAAATCATCGGATCGTCATTCATTGAACGGATCATTTGCTCATCGACAATGTTCGGCGCGGAAACGCCGATGAAAATATCGGCGCCGACCAAAGCGTCGGCAAGACTTCCCGAAAGGCCGTCGGGATTGGTGAGCCCGGCAATTTCTTTTTTGACCGGATTGTTGGCGTTTTCCTTGGTGACAATGCCGCGGGAGTCGCAAATTGTGACGTTGTTAAACCCATAAGCCAGCATAAGCTTGGCGATGGCAATTCCCGCCGAGCCGCAGCCGCTGATGACGACGCGATTATCAGCCGGTGTTGTGTTTTTGATGCGAAGCCCACCGATAATCGCCGCGAGAACAACGATGGCTGTGCCGTGCTGATCGTCGTGAAAGACGGGAATGTTGAGTTTTTCTTTGAGCTTTGCTTCGATTTCAAAACAGCGCGGCGCGGAAATGTCTTCTAAATTAATGCCGCCGAAGGTCGGCGCGAGGCGCACGACGGTTTCGACGATTTCGTCGGGATCTTTCGTGTCCAGGCAGATGGGAAAAGCGTCCACATTGCCGAAATTTTTAAACAAAATGGCTTTTCCTTCCATGACGGGCATGGCCGCCTGCGGTCCGATGTCTCCGAGACCGAGGACCGCTGTGCCGTCGGTGACCACGGCGACGAGGTTGCCTTTGGCGGTGTAGCGATAAGCTTCTTCGTTATTTCCCGCGATGGCAAGACAAGGCTCGGCGACGCCCGGTGTATAGGCGGTGCTTAAATCGTCGCGGGTTTTGACATCGACCTTTGAGATGACTTCGATTTTTCCCCGGTGCTTTTCATGCATGTCAAGACTGGCTTTATTATAATCCATTGGTTTTGATTATCTCCTTATTTTTGATCGGATTTATCGGCAAACGATCTATCGGTGTCAACGAGGTCTTCGTTGTTTGCCCGAATCCGAATGATCAATCGGTTGACTCCGCGTTCTGGTTGAGAGATTCAATCAGATCCGGTATGTCCGACGGTGCCTTTGCGACGCAGGAGGCGCCTTGCCGCTCTTTGGCACTGCCGTAGCCGTAAGCGCAGGCGACAGTCGGCAGATGATGGACGGCGCCGACCTTTAAGTCGGAATCTCGGTCGCCGATCATCACATAGGCTTCGGGATGACGGTTTTTGATTTGCGTGAATATCTCTTCCTTCGGTATGAAGTCAAAGGCTTCGCAGGGATAGTAGGCGCTAAAGAAGCGATCGAGATCAAAATGTTTGCGGAAGGCTTCGATATAGGACACCTTGGAATTGGAAAGCAGCGCCATCGTATAGCCCTGGTTTTTTAATTTTTCGAGCATGGCTTCCACGCCGGGATAGAGTTCGGCTTTTCCGTGGAAAATGCCGTCTTCCATTTGATCGCCGACGGCTTTGATGGCGCGGTCCCTGACAGGGACGGGCAGATCCGGCGCGATGATGGCCCAGGCTTCGATGACGTTTAAGCCCAAAAATTTGGACAGGGTGTCATCGTCATAGGCTTTGTCCGGCGCGTAGCCGGCTTCAACGAGCTCGGGATACACATTCCGAAAAGCTTCGCCGTACAGATGTTTGGTGTTATGAAGGGTGCCGTCCCAGTCAAAGAGGAGCGTGTTGATTTTTCGTGTCATAGATGAGGAAATAGGGTTAAATCTGGTCCATGACGTTGACCATTTCGATGGCGGCGAGGGCACAGTCATAGCCTTTGTTGCCCGCTTTGGAGCCGGCGCGTTCGATGGCCTGTTCGATGTTTTCCGTTGTGATGACGCCATAGAGGACGGGTTTGCCGGTTTTGATGCCGACCTGGGCGATGCCTTTGGTGGTTTCGTTACAGACCATTTCATAATGGGTGGTGGCGCCGCGGATGACGGCACCGACAGCGATCACGGCGTCATAATCGTCGCTTTCAGCCATTTTTTTGACGACAACCGGCAGTTCAAAGGCACCGGGTACCCAGCAAGCCGTAATGTTTTCTTCATCGACGCCGTGACGAACCAGGCCGTCAATGGCACCGTCCAACAGCTTCGCGACAATGAAGCTGTTGAAACGGGAAGCGACAATACCAACACGCATGCCCTTGGGGGCGACAACTTTTCCTTCTAATAAACGAATTGACATAATACATGATTCCTTTCAATTAAAAATATTTTTGATGCGATTGACTTTCGATCGTCAAATGGTTTTTTTGAAATGAAGATTATCGATTGATTATACATCGATGGATTTAAAGATATGGCCCATTTTTTCCATTTTAGTGTGGAGATAATGCTTGTCGTAATGACCGGGCTCGATTTCGATGGGTACACGTTCTTTGATGGTGAAATTGAAGCCTTCGAGGCCGTAGATTTTGCTCGGATTATTGGTTAAGAGTCTGAGGGATTTCACGCCGAGATCCTGAAGAATTTGGGCGCCGCTCCAATATTCCCTAAGATCCGGCGCGAAGCCGAGATCCACGTTGGCCTCCACCGTGTCACGGCCCTGTTCCTGAAGCTCATAGGCTTTGAGCTTGTTGATGAGACCGATGCCGCGGCCTTCCTGGCGCATGTAGAGAATGATGCCGCGCCCCTCTTTTTGGACCATTTTCATGGCGGTGTGGAGCTGATCGCCGCAGTCACAGCGTTCCGAGCCGAAAACATCGCCGGTGAGACACTCGGAGTGAACTCGGCAGAGCACGTCTTCGCCGTCGCCGATATCGCCGCAGACCAGCGCGACATGATGTTCGCCGTTAATGTCGTTGACATAACCGTAGATGTCAAAATCGCCGTAGATTGTCGGCAGCTTGGCAACGGCTTCGCGCTGCATGTGCTGTTCGTAGCGGCGCATATAATCCTGAAGATCTTTGATGGTGACGAAGACAAGGTCGTGTTTTTTGGCAAATTCAGCAAGTTCCGGCGTGCGCATCATTTGACCGTTATCGGCCATGATTTCACAACAGAGACCGCATTCCTGTAAACCGGCAAGGCGGCAGAGATCCACCGTCGCTTCGGTGTGGCCGTTTCTGACCAGGACGCCGCCGAAGCGGGAGACCAAGGGAAACACATGTCCGGGCCGTCTTAAATCCCAGGGCTTGGTATCGGGATCGACGCAGGCGCGGCAGGTGTAGGCGCGTTCTTCGGCGGAAATGCCGGTGGTGGTGTTTACGTGGTCAATGGAGACGGTAAAAGCCGTTTCGTGGTTATCGGTATTGTGCTTGACCATCGACGGCAGCTCGAGACGCTTGGCGATGTCGCTTGACATCGGCGTACAAATGAGGCCTTTGGCGTAGGTGGCCATAAAATTGACGTTTTCCGTCGTCGCGAATTCAGCGGCGCAGATCAGATCGCCTTCGTTTTCGCGGTCGGGATCGTCGGTGACTAAAATGAGTTTTCCCTGACGAAGCGCGTCAAGCGCTTCGGGAATGGTGTTAAATGTTGGCATGGTTTCTCCTTTTTATGGGTTTGCCGCGATCATGCTGTCGACGTAATCATTGATTCGGTTTGATTAAACAGAGTTAAATCGCGGGATCAAAATCCGTTTTTTTCGAGATATTCGAGGGTTAAATAGGGGGAGGGCGAAGAACTTTCCGCCTCCGCTTGCGGGGTTAAGAGTTTTTCCACATATTTGCCGACCAGATCATTTTCGATATTGATTCTGCTTCCGAGCCGCTTGGTGAGCAGGGTGGTTTCGGCGCCGGTGTGGGGAATGATGGAGACTTTAAATCTGTCTTTTTCCGCTTCGGCAACCGTCAGACTGACGCCGTCCAAAGCCACGGAGCCTTTGGCCACAATATAGCGCATCAGTCCGGGAGCGGCATCGATGGTGAGCCAGACGGCATTGCCTTCTTTTTTGATGTCGGAAAGCTTTCCGGTGCCGTCGCTGTGGCCGGCAACCATGTGTCCGCCGAAGCGGCCATCGGCAGCCATTGCCCGCTCCAGATTGACGGGATCGCCGGTTTTGAGATCGCCGAGGTTGGTGTAGCGCAACGTTTCCGGCATGACATCGGCCGTAAAACCATCGCTTTGCATGGATGTTACCGTCAGGCAGACACCGTTGACGGCAATGGAGTCGCCGATTTTTGTGCCTTCCAGCACGGTGTTTGCCTTCACCGCGATTTCCCCGGAGATATTGTTTTGAACGACGTGGCGCATGGCGCCGATTTCTTCGATTATTCCGGTAAACATGATGATCTCCTCATATCGTATTCCAACAAGATGTCATCGTCAAATCGTTTGACGGATGGCGCGCCGAGCAAAACCGCCTCATCGGGAGAGGCAAAGCCCACACCCTCCACAGGGGTTTTGGCGTCGCGCCCGCCCAAAAGCTTCGGCGCGATAAAAGCTAAGACATGGGTGACGATTCCTGCTTTTAGGGCTGATTCGTTGATCGTGCCGCCCCCTTCGATGAGCACCGAGTCAATGCCCTTATCACCGAGATGGCGCATCAGCGCATTCAAATCGACCCGGCCTGTTTGATCGGGGAGAGAGACGACCTCAACACCTTGTTTTGCCAAGGCGTCGGCCTTGGCGTTTCCTTCTGTTTTTTCGGCACATGCGACCATTGTCGGATAGGCTTTTGCCGTTTGGACAATTTGGGATGTCAAAGGGATTTTCAGGGAAGAGTCAATGATAATCCTTAAGGGTTGATGGGCGCCTTTGGCTCTGCAATTTAGCATCGGGTCATCGGCAAGCACCGTTTTGATACCGGCTAAAATGGCGGCGTATCGGCCGCGCATCCTGTGGACATATTGTCTGGCGGATTCGCCGGTGATCCATTGGGACAAACCGGTGTAGGCGGCAATTTTACCGTCGGCGGTCATGGCGTATTTCATCACCGCGAAAGGCAATCCCGTCTTGATATAATGAAAAAAGACAGGGTTTAACGCGTCGCATTCCTCTCTCAGGAAGTCCTCGACGACTGCTATGCCGTGTTCCCGAAGGATTTTGGCGCCCTTGCCGGCCACCTTGGGATTGGGATCCCGGGAGCCGATGACCACTTTGGCGATGCCGGCGGCAATGACGGCCTCGGTGCAAGGCGGTGTTCGCCCGGTGTGGCAACAGGGCTCTAAGGTAACGTACATGGTTGCGCCTTTGGGATCCTCGGTCACGGAGGCCAGGGCGTTTCGCTCGGCGTGAAGCTCGCCGCATTTTTCGTGATAGCCTTCGCCGATGATTTTATCATTTTTGACGATGACCGCGCCGACCATCGGATTCGGGTTGGTAAAGCCCGCGCCTTTTTCCGCAAGGGAAATCGCGCGGCGCATATAATCTTGAGGTGTCATGGCAATCCTTTCATCGTGAATAAAAAAAGCCCTCGGCGGGGCATTGGGTTTGCGCTTGGCGAATGACGCTGAAAACAGCGATAAACGCATTCGTCATCTTCTTTCATCCGGACTGTACCGTCGGCTTCGGAATTTCACCGAATCATGCGCGATCGCGCTCGCGGGCTGTCACCGCCGGTGGGGAATCGAACCCCGCCCCGAAGATTGGTTATCTTGTCATTTCTTTGTCAAATATCATGTTGATTATAGCCGTTGCGCCGGGTGTTGTAAAGCGTTTTTGAGTGATTTTTAAAAGATTGTCATCGGATGATCGGAAGGGATGAAAAAATCCCGGTTGTGAACAATGAGAGGATGCGTTTAAAAAAGCGGCTTCAATGCTTTAAATTTGAGAGAAGTTGACCGATGGCGAAACGGTCAAACCGGAACATAATATATCCCGGTATCAGATAAAATAAAATGCGCATGACTTCATCTTTTCAATGCGGGTTGTGCGGGGTTAACTTTTGGGAAACGGTTTTCAAACAAACAAGTTTTTTTGATAAAGTTTTCGCCAATTCGACCTTTGAGCGTATTTATTAAACGCGATAATCTATGATATAATAAAACCAAAGAAAGTGCCGATTGTCATTTTGACTACGGTAAAGCCGTCACGTTTGCGTTAATGCCGTCGGGCGTGACAATGCTGATTCATCATGCATGGTTTTGTCTCGAAAAAAACCATGGGATCAAGGGGAAGCCAATGCGCTTAATATTACGTATCATCTTTCGCTCTTTAGCTGATCTGGTCCATAACCGCTTTTTTATCGCGTTTTGCTTAATCGGCTTTTACCTCGCGATCATGGGACTATTGTTTGGCATCTATATGTTTACAAAAGACCGCTCTGTCATCGATGATCCGGAGCTCAAAAAACAGGTGGAAGCCATGTCCACCCAAGAAAAAGTCGAGCAAATGATCGTCACCGGTGCGCCCACCTGGACCGACAAGCCTGAGAATGAGGCAACGGCCGCCGACTATCAAAAATCCACCAAGCTGTCAAAGGAACAGCGAAAGGCTTTTACGGATCATCAATACGGCGGTGTTTTTCTGATGGCGTCCAATTTGGACAATGTTGAGCAAACCGTCCGGCTCAATTGGGACCTTGTGTCCACCAGCCCGATTCCGATGTTCATCATGGTTGAGCATGAGGGTGGTGCCGTTTCGGGCATTCCCTTCGCGACACAAATGCCGGGCAATATGGCCATGGGTGCCATTTTCCATCCGGCCACCACGAAGGAAATGGCGACGGTGCTCGCCAAAGAAATGCACGCCTTGGGATTTAACATCAATTTGGCCCCGGAACTTGACATCGCCAGCGACAGTGACGACGGGGAAATTGACACCCGTTCTTTCTCCGATACCCCTCGGAATGAGTCCGAGCAGGGGGCATCGTATATTTACGGCATGCAAAACGAAAACGTCGCACCGGCGGTGGGCTTTTTCCCGGGGATTCAGCACGCGAGAATCGACAGCAAAACAGGGTTGTCGATTTCCGACAGAACCATCAACGACATGAGTCATAGCGAGCTGATTCCCTTCCGGCAGGCAGTGGAAGCAAAATCCCAAATCATTGTTGCCGGTTATACGGCCTATCCTCAAATCGAAAAGGGAACGTACATCTCAAAAAAAACCGGGGAGGCGATCCCTCTTCCGGCCATGATGTCGTCGGAAATTCTGGAAAATCAACTCCGCGGCCATATGGGATTCGAAGGTTTAATCGCGGCGCCGGTGGTCTCGGACGGAATCTATGACAACTATGACCGTTATGATGTGGCGAAGCTTTGCATCAATGCCGGCTGCAATATTCTCTTTTCGCCTTTTGTTCTGACATCCCGGGAGAGCATTGCCGATGCCGACACCTATGTGGCCACCGTGGCGGCCATGGTTGACCGCGGCGAGATCGACAAGAAAAAAGTAGACGAGTCCGTCATGCGTATTCTCTGGCTTAAAAAGATAAACGAAATGTATACGAATTACGAGACCCCGGTGGATGAAGCTGTTGAGTACGCGAAGAAAAATGTAGCCAACGAACGCAATCAAAAGGACGAGTGGGATATCACCTGTCAAGCGATCACCTTGATCAAAAACAATGATACCTTGCCCATCGGCCATGTCGAGAATGAAAAAATCGCCATTTTATATCAGCATGACGACCAGGAGGTTCAATGTCAAATCACGGAGTCAAAGCTTCAGGATTACAACACCTTCGCAAAAGGCGTTTCTCTGTCCCATCTCAATTATGAAAAAGCAAGCGAAGCCGAGCTTGAGAAAGCCTTGAAAGGGGTGGGAGATGTGATTGTGCTGACGGATACCGAAATTTATCGGGATCTTGAGTCATATAACGAAACGTATTTTAATCAAAAAGAAAAAGCCAAGGCCCATGTCCGGCGGGTGTCCAATGTCATTAAAACCGCTCACAACCATGGTGCCAAGGTCACGGTCATCGTGACGGCTCTGCCTTATGAAGCTTCCTATTACATCAACGATGCCGATGCCGTGATATGCAGTTATAACAGCACCGGTGTTGTGCAGGAGAAAGACGTTTCGAAGCAACAAGGTGATCAAAAAAACAGTGACAGCAATGATCAAGGGACAATGGAAATCAAGAAAAAAGACAAGCAAGGCAATGAACAAAAGAATGCTTTGGAGGAAGCCAAAAATATCCTTGTTGATAAAATCAACGAAAAGATCTTAAACAATGCCCAAAACGTGACTGAATACAGTTTTGGTCCCAATACGCCCGTGGCGCTTTATACGGCCTTCGGCAGCAATACGCCTTACGGGAAACTGCCGGTTACCCTTCATAAAACGGATCAAAACGGCAAAATCACCGATGAAGTGCTGTTTGAAACGGGATTCGGACTTCAAGGGTATGATGACCGCAGAACGGGGCCGGACGCGAATTGATGACCCGATAACCGGTCTTGAGCTGAGACCGACGGTCGGCGGGACCTATCCAAAGGATATTGAAAATCGGTTTGAATTTTGGAAACCAATCACTGTGAAGAAAACGTGAAGATTTAAAAAACGGCCGATTCAAGAAAGAATAGGTTTCTCCTTTTGAAAAAAATCTTAGCTTGCATCCGCAGAAAACCGGTTTTTGACAGGTTAAATCAATATGAATCATAAACTAATGCTGACGCTTTGCCTTTTTGTCTTGATGATATTGCTTTGCGGCTGCCGGGGGATGTTCGGTGATTTAAACGGCACATCAGGCGCTGGCAATTCCGAACAGACAAAGAGCGGGAAACCGCTTTTTAGCTATCATCTTTTGGGATACCGCGTTGTCTCGGGCAGGCAGGGCACAGCTTATGACGGCGGCTTTTATTATGTCAGCGGAACCAACAGCTTGAGGAAATACGATAAGGACTTTAATATCGTCGCTGAGAACAATTATCCCTTTGAGAGCATCAACATGCCGGTTAATCACCTTGGGGATATCGATATTCATGACGGCAAAATTTTTGCCGGAATTGAATGGTTTGAAGGCGGTAAGGCAAAGAGTCCTGCGATTGCTGTTTTCGATGCCGAAAGTCTTAAGCTCCGGCAGCTGTACGCCCTTGATGAAAAAAGCGGACAAAGGGAAATTTCCGGCGTCACCTACGACCCCGAGCGCGGCATACTATGGAGCGTCTCCTGGGAGCCCGGGGAGAGCAGTGCCTATCTTTACGGGTATTCTTTAGAAAACGGCGCTTATATTTCCAAAATCAAAATGACGCAGCCGCCCTATCATTGTCAGGGCATCAAATACCATGACGGCGTGTTTTATCTGACGGCAGACGATGGGGACGCGGCTAAAAATGAGCCGGACCACCTGTACCGCGGACAAATTTCCGCCGATCAAACCGAGGTCGTGATCAATCTGGAAAAGAGCTTTGACGAATTTGCGGCTTTCGGAGAAATCGAAGGTTTGACCTTTGACGGGCAAGGCAGACTTTGCGTCATTCACAACCGGGGATACCATGTGTCTTACGGCATCATTGACGGCTATGACAGGGGATACGACACGGAAATCAGCGAAATGTATTGCTACGAGGTAAAATAGCGCTCCGGATGGACAAGCGTATCAATGGCGGCGTCAACGATCCCCCAACCATCGCGGGGCCAAACCATGCTCAAAAAATCCATTAACCATATCAACCACAAAATGCCAATATGAATTAGGAGGAAAAGATGAAATACGATGTTATCATTATCGGCGCCGGACCCGGCGGAATCTTTTCGGCTTATGAGCTGATTAAAGAAAACCCCGCGCTTCGCGTTGCCGTGCTGGAGGCGGGGCATCCCCTTCACAAACGGCATTGTCCCATCGACGGGAAAAAAATCAAGCAATGCGTACATTGCAAAAGCTGCTCAATTATGAGCGGATTTGGCGGTGCCGGCGCTTTTTCTGACGGCAAATACAACATCACCAACGATTTCGGCGGCACCCTTTATGAGTACATTGGCAGAGAGCAGGCCATGGATCTCATGCACTATGTGGACGGCATCAATATGCGTTACGGCGGTGAGGGGACCAAGCTTTACGCCTCGGCGGGAACCAAATTTAAAAAGATCTGCCTGGAGCATGATCTGCACCTGCTCGACGCGTCGATTCGTCACCTCGGCACCGATGTCAATTATGTTGTTCTTGAAAATCTCTATGCCGAATTAAAAAATAAGGTGGAATTTATTTTCGATAATCCGGTAAAGCGTATTGAAATCGAGAGGGATACGTACCGCGTGGTTACGGACAAAGGGGATTTCCTTTCCGAGCAATGCATCGTGTCCGTTGGACGAAGCGGCAGCAAATGGATGGAAAGCGTCTGTCGGGATTTGGCTATCGAGACGCATTCAAACCGCGTGGACATCGGCGTGCGCGTCGAGCTGCCGGCGGAGGTTTTTTCGCATTTGACCGATGAGCTTTACGAAAGCAAAATTGTCTACCGTACCCAAAAATACGGAGACAAGGTGCGAACCTTTTGCATGAATCCGAGAGGCGTCGTCGTCACGGAAAATACCGGCGGCATCGTCACCGTCAACGGGCACAGCTATCAGGACGCGGCCAAGCAGACCCAAAACACCAATTTTGCCCTGCTGGTCTCCAAGCATTTCACCGAGCCGTTCAAAGATTCCAACGGTTATGGCGAGAGCATCGCGCGGCTCAGCAATATGCTCGGCGGCGGCGTGATGGTGCAGCGCTTCGGAGATCTGGTCCGGGGGCGCAGAAGCACCGTCAGACGCATAGCCGAATCTTTTGTGCGGCCGACCCTTGAGGCCAGTCCCGGGGATCTCAGTCTTGTGCTGCCCAAACGCATCATGGACGGCATCATCGACATGATTTACGCCTTGGACAAAGTGGCGCCGGGGACGGCCAACGAAGACACATTGCTCTACGGCGTGGAGGTCAAGTTTTATAACATGGAAGTCGCTGTGGATGAACGTTTGATGACGCGCCATCCGGGTCTTTATATTATCGGTGACGGTAGCGGCATTACCCATTCCCTCTCTCACGCTTCCGCCAGCGGTGTTCACGCCGCAAGAGATATTTTAAGGCGACACGAATCATAATCGGCTATGATCGGCTGTCGCTTCATTGATCGTCCTTTTTCCCCCGCTATGATGACATCGAACAATCGCGGCAACAGACGGATATCGACGGTTTTTCGCTGTGTCATGTTTAGAAAGGCTTTGCCTTTTTCGTCGATCGCTTAAGCGGTCTTGCGGCGCGAATTATTACGATGGCCCACTGTGTGAAATTTATTTCTGAAATCTATGCTAATATTGCAATAATTCGCTTAAAACTGAGAAATAATTGACTTTTGCCAATGATCTGTCTATAATGGCATTAGTTATTATTGTCACAAAATAATTTTGCAAAGGAGCGTTTTATGGAAAATCTGAATGCCGTTGCCAAAGAGATACGCAGAGACATCGTCAAGAATGTCAACAAAGTGTCTACGGATCGTTTGACGGAAAATTTAAATGACGTTGCCAAAGAAATCCGAAAAGACATTGTAAAAAGCGTCAGCAAAGCAGCGTCGGGTCACCCCGGCGGCTCTCTCTCCGCAGTAGAAATTCTCACCTTGTTGTATTTTGAAAAGATGAACATCGATCCTGCCGATCCCCAAAAGGCCGACCGCGACCGCTTTGTGCTGTCTAAAGGCCACGCGGCGCCGGTGTTGTACGCGACATTGGCTGAAAGAGGATTTTTCCCGAAGGAAGAGCTTGATCATTTGCGTCAGCTCGGCGCCATGCTGCAGGGACATCCCGCCATGGATCATGTCCCCGGCGTCGACATGTCCACCGGTTCGCTCGGACAGGGATTTTCCACAGCCGTCGGCATGGCTCTCGGCGCGAAAATTCAAAACGCCGATTGGAAAACCTACGCGCTTCTCGGTGATGGCGAAATCCAGGAAGGCATCATTTGGGAAGCGGCAATGGCAGCAGCCCACTATGGCCTTTCAAACCTCACCGCTTTTGTGGACAACAACAATTTGCAAATCGACGGTGCCATATCCGACGTCATGAGTCCTTACCCTATTGACGAAAAATTTGCCGCCTTCGGTTGGCATGTGATCAACGTGGCCGACGGCAATAATTTTGATGAGCTTCGCGCGGCGCTGGTTCTGGCGGATGCCGAAACCGAAAGACCGACGGTGATTGTCTGCAAAACCGTCAAAGGCAAAGGCGTCTCCTATATGGAAAACAACGCCGGCTGGCACGGCAAAGGTCCCAACGCGGAAGAACTCGCGATTGCCCTTGAGGATTTGGCGTAATGCCCTTTGAAAGTTAGGAGAATGATCATGGAAAAAATTGCCACCAGAGAAGCTTACGGCAAATACCTTGTAGAATTGGGTGAAAAACATCCGGAAATCGTCGTTTTCGATGCCGATCTGTCCGGTGCCACCAAAACCGGTATTTTTAAAAAAGCCTTTCCGGAACGTCATTTCAACGCCGGCATTGCCGAGTGTGATTTAATGGGGATGGCAGCCGGTATTTCTACCACCGGTAAAATTCCTTTTGCCAGCACCTTTGCCATTTTCGGCGCCGGCAGAGCTTTTGAAATTATCCGAAACACCATCTGCTACCCCAAGCTCAATGTCAAAATCGCCTGTACCCACGCGGGACTTTCCGTCGGGGAAGACGGCGGTTCTCATCAATCTGTCGAAGATATCGCCCTGATGCGCGTGCTTCCCAATATGACGGTGCTGGTGCCTGCCGACGCCGTGGAAACACGCCGTATGATGGATGCCGCCATCGCCCACGAAGGCCCGGTATTTATCCGATTGGGAAGACTGGCGACCGGCGTTGTGCTGCCCGAAGATTACAAATTTGAAATCGGTAAAGCCGCCATGTTAAAAGACGGAGGAGATGTCACCATCATGGCCATCGGGCTGATGGTCGAACGCGCCTTGGAAGCTGCCGAAACCCTCAAATCCCAAGGGATTGAAGCTCGGGTTCTCAATATGGGCAGCATTAAACCCATCGACCGCGAAGCCATTGTCGCCGCCGCCAAGGAAACCGGCGCGATTGTGACGGCGGAAGAACATTCCGTCATCGGCGGACTTGCCGGCGCCGTTTGCGAAGTGCTTGCGGAAACGGAACCCGTCCACGTCGAAAAAGTCGGAATTAACGATCAGTTCGGACAATCGGGCAAAGCCCTTGAAGTGCTTGAACATTACGGCCTTACCGCGGATGCCATTGTCACGGCCGCGAAAAAAGCCGTTGACAGAAAACCCTGGTGGAGCTAAGGCAACATTCGAATCGGCGCGACGCCAAATATTTGTCTTAAGTCAAACCGGAACATCTTATTGATCAATGAAACGCGAAAGCCCGTGAGAATAACGGGTTTTCGCGTCGCTTTTTAAAAAAATTATAAAAAAATTAAATTTGAGGCTTGACATCATAATCGCTTTATATTATTATAATCAAGCAGTTTGCTCGTGGGGGCATGGCGCAGTTGGGAGCGCGTCTGAATGGCATTCAGAAGGCCGGGGGTTCAAGTCCCCCTGTCTCCACCAATTTTAAAAATAATCGCCGAAAGGCGATTTTTTTATGCTTTTGTTTCCATTCTTTTAAAAGACATATAAAACATTTGTATTTTTGGCGAAAGTAAGATAGAATGACAAAAGCAAAAAACAAAAGAGGTTGGTTCCGTTGATATATAAAATTTCAGATTTATACGATTTAAAGCATACGCTGGCCGCGGATTATTTATCGCGCTTTGTCTATCCTTGGGAAGCGCTCTCCGGGATTACTGACATGATTTTCAAGCTTGGCGCGTCCCTTCCGAAAAATGAATATAACGAGGTGCACCCCGGTGTATGGGTCCATAAAACCGCGCGGGTTTATCAATCGGCTTTCTTGGGAACGCCTTGCATTATCGGCGCAGGAAGCGAAGTGCGCCACGGCGCTTTTATTCGAGGCTCCGCTTTGGTCGGGCGGGATGCCGTTGTCGGCAATTCCGTCGAACTCAAAAATGTCATTCTCTTTGACCATGTGGAAACACCGCATTACAACTATGTCGGCGACAGCATTTTGGGATTTTACGCCCATATGGGAGCCGGTTCCATCACGTCTAATGTGAAGGCGGACAGAAAAAACATCATTGTGAAAGACGGTGAGGAGCTCATTGAGACCGGACTAAAAAAAATCGGCGCCATGCTCGGCGATCATGTTGAAGTGGGATGCAACGCGGTGCTCAATCCCGGAACGATCGTCGGACGCGAAGCGGTGGTTTATCCCCTTTCGGCGGTACGGGGGATCGTTCCGGCGGATCATATCTATAAAACAGCGGACTGCGTTGTTCCGAAAGCATAAAATATAATAAATAACAAAAGCGGCGGCTCGCGAAATAGGAGCCGCCGCTTTTTGCTTTTTGAAAAATGGAATATCGTGATGTTGTTTCCGGGGTTTCGTTTGTCATTCGTTAATCCTGCCCTTTTCTAAATGGTCTCAGGCTTTTGGTGAAAAAGGCGTAAGCAAAGCCCAAAGCCAAAAATCCCGCGTATACCATAGCCGGAACGACGACCGTATGAATGATCGTATAGCAGAAAATGACGGCACAGAGATTGATGAGCAACGCGGCGATTGCGGATAAAACAAACCATATCAGCGCTGTTTCATTGTCCTTATATTTAAAAAACAGATAAACGGCGAGGGCATCGGCCACCGCTGGCAAAAGCGCCGCGAAGAGCCAAATGGTCAGTCCGATGACAGGGGAGAAGCTGCGGAGCGCTGCGTACATCATGGCCCAGGCATGACCAAGAGACGCGATGAGTGCCATCATCATGACGATCGAGCGCAGGCGAAAAGCCGTTTGAGCGCGATAATCATGTCTGGATAAAACGCTGTGGGTTGTAGATGAAAGTTGAGCGTTGTTTTGCTGTTTTTGAAAGTGGCGGATAAGCAGATAAGCCGCCAGACAGCCGAGTATGCCGAGGACGGCATCGGGAATTAAAAAATCCCTGCCGGTAGCCGCGCCTTTAAAATAGCCTTTCGGTACGCGAAGAACCATCGTCACGCCTTCGCAGGGGCCCAGAACTTTTGTGATATGTCCGGTGATGTTTTTCCCGCTGATGATATAAGCTACGCCTGCTCCGTCTTTGGCACCGTGCTCTCCGGCGTAAATGGCGACGCATTTGGGATCGACGGCTTCGGGCAAGGTGATTTTAAAATGACCTTCGCTGATATCGTCATCCCAGGTGTAGGGCAGGACGGGCAATATTAGGTCATCAAAATCGGCATGACCGTTATCACCGGCATCTCGGGTGTAGCTTAGACTGTAACTTTGATAACCGCTGACCGGCGCGTCACTGTAAATATAAGCCATCAATTGTTTATTGTCGGTTTGGGTGTGTACTTCATTTCCCGAAGCGCTAAAATCACTGTAGACAATGTGCTCGTTCTCGACGATGTCCTTGCCGTTCACTGTCCGATGGACGCCGCGGTCTGTGGGCAATGCACGACGAATACCGTTTTGCGAATGTGAAAATAGGAGATTGATTCGTTCGTTGACACGGCATTTTGCGTCGGCTCCGATGCTGACTGTGACGTCAAAGCGCCCGGTATCATAATACTCGTTGGCGAAGACAGATGAGCTGCCTGCGGCAAGGAGCACGATCATCAAGATAAGTTGACATCCCGTAAACTTGATGATTGTTTTCATGTTGACCTCTCGCGTTGGTAGGATAGGATATCATTTAACAATATTTTTTCCATTTCGTCAATGGTGTTTCATGCTTTATAAGGCGATATTGTTGAGGGGCCGGCGTTCCGGATACTAACCTGTTGCGATTAAAACGATCTTTTGTTAAGTGCGGTTTTGATCGAGTTTGGTTGCCGGATGAGAAACCATCAAATGATCTTTATCACAAAAGATAAAGGTGTCATTTTAGATGAAAAGGCCGCTTTCCGTCGGAAAAGCAGCCTTGATTGGGTTTAAATGATAAAATTTTCGGTATGACGGTTGAGCCGGTTGAAAGGGTTATGGTGTCTATCGTGTATTACCAGCTTCCGCCGCCGCCTCCGCCGGAACCGCCTCCGCCGGAACCGCCGCCTCCGCCGAAGCCGCTGTCGCCGAAGCCGCCGCTTCCGGAATCGGAGGGGATGTTGATCATGCTTGAACTCATGTGATTCATGCTTGTGCGCATCATTCGTGAGAACATCATCGCGTTGAAGACGTCATAGCTGTCATAGGTGGAATACCAAACCGGAGGTTCCATCGGCAGATGCTCGAAGTTCTTCGCCCATTTATCTGTGACATTGAGCACATAAGCGTAGGGGAGAATGTCGTAAAAATAGTTGGGATTTTCTTCCACGAGGGCGTTGATGCGGTCTTTTTCCGCTTTTTCGATAAAGTTTTTAAAGCCTAAAACCTCACCGAACCAGGTGGTGCCGAGGTCGGTGCGGCTTGTGGAGATTTCAGACAAAACGCCTAATACTGCGATGGCCAAGAAAGCGAGGAAGGTCACGCCATAACCGAGTTCGAGCATGATATTGGCAACGCCGAACAAAATCAGTGTGATGACGATACTAATGATGATTTGAACAATACCCTTGCCGGCTTTTTTGTCTTTAATCTGCTTGATCCCTTTAATGATCGATTTAATTGACCCAAAAGCGCCGATTCCGAAAACAGCGGTATAGATGAGAGAAGAGATCAGTTGAATGTTATGGGTTTGTTTAAACTGACCGGCCATGGAAAAAGCAAACATTGTAACAAGCGCGAGCACACTCATGAGCAATGTGCCTATTGTAGATTTTCCGCTGTCGATTTTGTGATCCTCTTCTTCAAAATAAGACGTGACGCTGTCCTGGGCCTCCTGAACAGCGATGTAGAAATCATCTTCCAAATCTTTGGAAGTGACATCATTCTTTTTCTCGAACAGGCCGTTGTAGACCTCTCTGACATAGGGCTCTTCATTGCCTGCTAAGGCTTTTTGCTTATGAAAAGTGAAGGCTTTCTTGCTCGTTTGCTCAATGGTCAGGTAGCCTTTATCGGCCAGATAGATGATGGTGGCGATAATGTCATCGTTGGAGACATCACCGTCGTAGATTTTGCCGACATAGGCCGGCGGAAAATTGTGGGGCGGATAAAAGCCCACGACTTCCACGGGTTTTTTGCTGCGGCCGAAAATAAAATATAGCACAACGCCTAAAATGATGGCGAGAATAGAGGCGCCGATGGTAAAGGGGACACCTTCGTAGCCCGTAGTAAAACCTACCCAATAGCCTTTCGGAAGCAAAATGTTGGCAGTGATTCCCTGATTGGCTTCGAGGGATTTGGTGGTGTGCCCAGTAACCGTGTTTCCGCTCACATTGTAATCAACGATAGAGCCATCAACAGCGCCGTATTTCCCGGCGTAAATGTTGACGTTTTTGGGATCAAAGGTTTTGGGCATGTTGATGGTAAAACTGGCCGAATCGATGGCCGTCGGCCACTGGAAGGGCAAAATGTTGGAATAGAAGGTGTCGTAGTTGTTGGTGCCGTCGGCGCCGGGATCGTAGTCATAGGTGATTTTGTAAGTTTGGTCGCCGTTAACGGTGGAATCCGGGTCGCCGATTTGGATGACGGCGTTGTTGTTTTTGGTGCTGACGTCGTATTCGTAGCCTTCCACCTTGACGTTTTTAACCGTGGCGGCGTAGGTAATTTCGGTGGGTTTGCCGTCAATTTCCCGATAGGTTGTGCCTTTGATGGGAATGTAACGATAGATGCCGTGGCGGGGTTCCAAAAAATGGACGTGAATGGTTTCTTCCACGTGGCAGGACCGGTTTTCCCCCACGGTCCATTTGACGTCGTATTGAGGCGTCGTATAGGCTTCGGCAAAAACCGCCGACGGGAAAAATAGGCAGGCAAGCAAGATCAGCAAGCCGATTGTGAAAAATCGTTTTTTCATGAGAACTTCCTTTTATTGTGAATATGATACGATGGGTGATTCGCCGGCTGTCCGCGGTAGGCTTCACGCCATTCTGACGCGGCGCGTGAGCTTATCGCCGAAAAGCCTTTTGATTAAATTGACCCCATCGTTCGGTTTATCATTTCGCTTTGGTTTATCCGTTTTGCGCCTTTCGTCTTTTCGTTTTGTTTGACGTTTTTCTCGCGTTTATTCTGATTTAAAGAAAGCCGGATGAATCCGGCTGTAATGACTGGCTATGGGATTATTTGTCAAAGCTGACCTTGACATTTTGACGTTCTTCGGCGGAATCCACTTCAAAGTAGGGTTTGCGGGTGAAGCCGCCCATGCCGGCGACGACGCTGCCCGGGAACATTTCGACTTTGTTGTTGTAGGCGCGAACGGTGCCGTTGTAATATTTGCGGGCGTTGGCGATATCTTCCTCAATGGCTTTGAGTTGTTCTTGCAGATCGATGAAGTTTTGGTTGGCTTTGAGATCGGGATAGGCTTCCGCAACGGCAAAGAGAGTTTTTAATGTGCCGCTGAGCTGTGATTCGTTTTTGAGTTTGGCGTCCATGTCGTCGGATGAGGTGGACATGGCGGCGTTGCGGGCGGCGATAACTTTTTCCAAGGTGTCGGATTCGTGATGGGCATAGCCTTTGACGGTTTCCACCAGATTGGGGATGAGGTCATAACGTTTCTTTAAATAGACGTCCATGGTTGAGAATGCTTCTTCAACTTGGTTTCGAGCTCCGACCAAGCCGTTTCGCACACTGATAAACCAGATGGCGCCGATGACGATAATGGCAATGATGACGAGTAAAACAATAAGTACCATTGGGTGTTCCTCCTTAAATATTAAAACTATTACAATATAAAATAATTGCGATTTTATTATACCATCTTTGGCGCGTAAACGCTACAAATATCGAACATTTCAACGGACTTTTTTCGACAAAAAACGCAAAAAGTCACCTTGCGCACTTTCGGTTCGCTGCGAAAATCTGATCCGTTTTTCGGCAGGGTCTAAGAGGCGAATAGTCTTTGACCGTTCGTGCTTTAAAAACGACCGTTTGTTCGGACAATATTGTAATCGATCGGACTCAGATGTATAATATGACCGTAAAGCAATTATATGGTCCATTAAATGAAAATATGAAGGAGGTTCAAAATGAAAAAATTGTTTAGCGTTTTGACGGTGGTCATACTGATCATGCTCTGCTGCTCGTCTGCGGCGATGGCTCAGTCGACTCAGGTCAGTCAGGAAGGCTCCGGCGCCAACCATGACACGGCGGGAAATGTCTTTAAGATGGACAGCAGCGCCGAAATTCAAGGCGAAAAATGCCGTGATGCCTTTTTGATGGGAAAGGACGTGATCGTCAAAAATTGCGACGTGAGCGGCAATCTTTTTGCAGGTGCACAAAACCTGAAAATCGACACCATTCCGATGATTGCCGACATTTTTGGCATGGGTCAGAATGTGGAGATTGCCAATGTCAAAGACGGCGGCAACGCCTTTCTGATGGGCGACACCATCACGGTGAAGGGCTCCAATTTCGGAAGTATCCTCACTACGGGGAGCGTGAGCGATATCAACGCCGACTGTTCCGCGCTGACGGCGTCGGGGAATGTGGTTGCTTTTAACGGCAAGCTCAACGGCGACGGCGCCATCGAGGCGAGCAAAGTTATTATCGGGCAGGACACGGTCATCAACGGTAAACTAATGATCCGTTCCGAAAATGAACCGGAGATTGCCGCCGGGGTCAATAAGGACAAGATCTCATACGAAAAAGTGATAACGAAGGGAGAAGATCCTGCGGAGAGACAGGCGGCTCAGGCCCAAGCGGTGACCAACGCGATTATGCGCGGTCTGTTCTGGATCGTCGCGGTGTTTCTCATCGGGCTGGTGATCACCCTCGTTTTCCGCAAAAATGCCGAGGAAGCGATCGACATGTTCATGGCCAATAAAGGGAGATATATCCTCATCGGCCTACTGGTGTGGATCTGCGCGCCGATCGTGATTATGGCACTCTGCTTCACACTTATCGGCATGCCGTTGGCGGTGCTGCTGCTTTTGGCATATCTCTTCTTTACCTGCATCGGCGTCGCGTTTACCGCGTCGTCCGTCACACGGTTGATCTTGCCGAAACTGCATCCCGTCTTGTCGATGCTCATCGGCGTTGCCGTTTTGGTCATCGTGGGCATGCTGCCCTATATCGGCTGGATTGTCGGTGTGGCCTGCTCTATTTATGTGTTCGGCTACGTATCGCAGAAATTCGCCGAATGGTTTAAAGAATTCAAACCGCAGAAGAAACAGCCTGAACAGATTAAGCAGGAATCGCAGGAGCAGTAAGCGGTTGATGCGGACAATCGCTTTTCGGTAATGAATTGGTCAGATGAAAAGTGTCCGCGTAAAATTATATTTGAAATGCAAAACGGGCTAGGCTATGGTGCCAAGCCCGTTTTTTGGGTTTGTGAGTGCTAACAATTTTTGTTAATCACACTTGACGTTAGACGATGTTTCCAGCATTGATATGACTTCAGTCAAAGAACAGGTCACATCATCCTCGAGTTTTTCAGAAACCGCTCGGTTAAAGACTGCTAAATCCAATTCATCCTCGATGCGTTCGATCAGCCTTTCCCGAAGTCCGACTGATAAAGATATGTCTTTCATTTCTCTGTTCCGCGAAATCTCATGCCGTTTCTTTTTCGTTTAGGATTTCCTTGCGGAATATTTCTTCGGCTTCCGAGTGATTGACTTTCAATCCTTCAGAAATTACATCAATAATCACAGATTGCTCAATTGCTTTTTGGTAAAACAATCCGGCATTATTAATGGTGTTTTCTTATTTTACTGCATGTCTCTCTTTTTCTATTAATTTTTCTATTACACCGCTCATTGTCTTTGCTCCTTCATTAATTTCCTTTATATACGTAGCTGTTTCGGCATTTTCCGAATAATATATCTTTTCGCTTCTTTGCTTTTAATGTCGTGAATCAATTTTCCTATATCAGTGTTCACATCACTATATGCGCCATTCACATAGATGATATTCTCTCCATCGTCAAAAGCAAACATTTCATCGCCCGCTTGATTTACCGTCCGATGCGGTACAGCGGTTTGTTTTTCTTTAGGACATCTTTTTCGGTGATGAAAATCACAACCGATTTCGGCTAAGCCGTGAAATCTTCTCGTTTTTTCAAGGCTACTCGTAACCATGAGACTTAAATGATAACGCGCCCGTTTTGGATTGGCACCGGCATCGCCGCGCTGGATTTCCGTTTCGTAGTGCTTGCCGTCCTGATCGGCGGCAGTGACGTCCAATATTACGGAGTGCCTGTGCAAATTAGGAGTTTTGTGCTGGACACGGACTTCAGTAGCGCGAATATCTGGCTTTTCCAAGATGATCTTTTAATAGCATCGTCATCGCTGTCAGATTGTTTTCGAAAAACACTTGGGCAAACGCGTCATCCATTAAGGTCATTTGCTGAATTAAATCGTAATATTTTATGTCCTTGATCTTTTGGGGATTGCCGGATTCGGTCAGTCTATAGCTCCTTTTTCTGATGATATGGCTATTAAACCACGATTGTCGGTCGATTTCAATGACGATCGGATCGGGTTCGTTATATGTTAAGGCATCATCTGTCAAAAAAAGAAAGGGTCAATCACTTTTTCTGTGGGATGCTGGTGAACAAAAGAGTTGAATAAAAAAGAGCCATAGATTAGGATAGGGGAATATTTAAGCAACCAAATACTCCGCCCTAAAGGAGGCTCTTCAAAATGAAGTATATACACTCAGAAGCTAATGGTCAACTCTTTTTTGAGACAGAGACGAATGAATATCTTCAGATACCATCATATCTGAATGGTTTCAGGAATGAAGAAACGACCATAGAGACGGCTCAGTCCGGACGCACAGTGCTCTGCTTTCGCGGCAGTCTGTCTATTGAGGAAGAAGACCGCGTCTGCAAATGCGGAAGACGCATGCATATTAATGCTCATCAAAATATCACCCTACGGCATTTGTGTTTCGGTGGTAATCTGAGCTGTGTTTTCTTTCCGCACAACCAGTTTAAATGCCCTGACTGCGGAGCTACAAAGAGTCAGTTCATTTCTTTCAAGGCTCCGGGACACCGCATAACAAGGGAACTATATCAATATACAAGGGATCTTCTTGCCATGGAAACATATACCAACAAACAAGTAGCAGAAATCACAGGTCTCGGCAAAAATGTCGTAAAAGCCATTGATAAGAAACGCTTGCAGGAACGATATACCATGGACGGGAAGGAAATTATCAAACCGGAGAAAACTACAAAGATCCTCGGTATAGATGAATTCAAGCTCCACAACGGCAGAAAGTATGCCACTCACATCATCGACATGGAGACAGGACATATCCTCTGGATTGTTAACGGCAAAAAGAAGCAAGTCGTGTACGATTTCATCAATCATGTTGGATTGGAATGGATGGATAGTGTAGAAGCGGTTGCCTGCGACATGAACTCCGACTTTCAAGAAGCATTTGAGGAGCGCTGTCCCCATATCCAACCGGTTTTTGATCATTTCCATTTAATCAAGAATTTCAACGACAAGGTGGTCAGCGAAGTCCGCAAAGATGAACAGCGACGTCTTTACGATGAGGGAAATATCGAGGCTGCAAAAGCATTGAAAAAGACCCGATATATACTCATGTCCAAGCGCTCTACACTACAAAAGAAAGATAGAGATGCCGAAGCAGGTCGCATCATTCATCGGGGCAGTACTCTCTTTGGCACGCCTGATGTTATCCGAAAAGCCGGCTATGAAGACAAATATGATAGTCTTCTAAAAGAGAATGCACTTCTATTCACGCTCGATCTTATTAAGGCAAAACTGGACGAGGCCTACAAAGATACGGTCGAAGCTCGTATGGCAGAGAAAAACATTGACATCATGGACATCTGTGAAGCCACAGGCAACCCGCACCTACTCTGGTTTCGCAAACTGCTGGATAATCACTTTGAAGGAATCATTGCTCACGCCACCTTCCAAATCACCAGCGGTAAAGTCGAGGGCATCAACCAGAAAATCAAAACGCTCCGGCAACATGGTTACGGATATCCGGATGATGAATACTTTTTCCTCAAGCTATTCGATGCCAGCCGCAGAAGCTACGTCCGCAATCCTAAATCCCATAGAATTTGTGATTGAACCAAAAGAAATCCGCCTGCAGCGGATTTCAAGAACGATTTTTCAATTATATTATTCGTTGATCTCAAACAATGCCGTGCTGAGATACTTTTCTCCGCGGTCGGGGAAAATGACAACCACACACCCATGATCGAGCTCCGCGGCAATTTGTTCGGCGGCGTAAAGCGCGGCGCCGCTGCTCATGCCGACGAAGATGCCTTCCTCACGGACAATGCGGCGAGCGCATTCATAGGCGGGTTCGGTTTCGACGATGATATGACGGTCGACGGCATCGGGGTCGTAAATATCGGGGACAATGGCTTCGTTCATGTTTTTCAGTCCCTGAATGCCGTGGTGCATTTCGGGTTGGGCTTCGATGATTTGAATGTCGGGATTATGGGTGTGAAGGCCAAGACCCAAGCCCATCAAAGTGCCGGAGGTGCCGAGAGAGGCCACCAGATGGGTGATTTTTCCGCCGGTCTGATTCCAGATTTCTTCGGCGGTGGCAAGGTGAGCGAGTTTGTTAAAATCGTTGCCGAATTGATTAGGGTTGTAGTAGGCGTCGGGATTTTCCGCGAGGCGTTCGCGCACATAGCGAATGGCGCCGTCGGTACCCTCGTCGGCTGCGGTCAAGGTGACTTTCGCACCGAAAGCGCTGATCATTTCCCGTCGTTCGACGGAAACCGACGCGCTCATGACAATTTCGACAGGGTATCCCATCAGGGCGCCGACCATGGCAAGCCCGATGCCGGTGTTGCCGCTGGTGGGTTCGATGATGGTTTTGCCGGGGGTCAGTTCGCCGGTTTCAACGGCGTTCTCGATCATTTTGAGGGCAATGCGGTCTTTGATGCTGCCTGTGGGGTTAAAGCCCTCCACTTTGGCGAGAAGATCGACTGCGGGATTGGGATTCAGTCTGTGCAGTCTGATCATCGGGGTGGATCCGATGGTATCTAATATGGAATTTGCGATTGCGTTTTGGCTATCGGCCATGGTGAATTGTCCTTTCCGATTCGGTGAGGCGCTACGCTTGTGCCTCATGAGATAATGATAACTATCTTAGTATAATATAAAATGAGAATAAACGATAGGGATTTGTTATAAAATTTGAAATTGACGGCAATTTCGCGCTTTGCCTATGCTTTTTCCGCGGGATATCATTTGTCCGTTGATCCCGGCAAGCGCAGATGGCGGGTTCCGCTTTACTTAACGCCTTAACTATGGTGTGATGACCGCGCTTTAAAAGTGTATAAAAGCCCCGGCGCTTTTGCTGTGTTTTTTGGAAAAATCATCAAGAGGTATTTTGAAATCTTAGCTCATTGATTTTTGACGTGACGGACTGATCGGGCACAATTCATTTTAGTGAATTGCGAAAAGCGGAGGATTAGTCTATAATAGAAAAAACAAAGGACACAGGAGAAGAATATGGGAAAATACCATACCGTTATTTTCGATCTGGACGGGACGCTGCTCGATTCCAAAAACGGATTTTGGCATTGTTTTGAGACGGCGCTTTCGCGGCTGGACTATCCCAATCCGCACATTGATGAGGTCGAACCGTTTATTGGCCCGCCTCTGGAGGATTTATTGGTGGACACCTTTGGTTTCTCCCGGGAGGATGCCAAACGGGGCCGCGCCTATTATCTTGAAGAATACAAGGACAACGGCGTGATGTTTACCGACCCCTTTTTTGACGGCACCGCGAAAGCTGTGGCGAGACTGAAGGCCGCGGGAATTCGCGTCGGCGTCTGCACCAACAAAGGGCACGACTGCGCCGAGCCCATTGTTCTTCGAGGAAAGATCGGCCTTTCCGCCGAGGATGTGGTCGGTTATATGCCGGAGCCCGAATTCGGCCGTACATGTAAGGTGGACATCATCAATACTTATCTGAAACGCTTTGACATCGCGGATGACGACTCCAAAAAAGGCGTATTGATGGTGGGAGACCGGGCAACGGATATTTCCGGGGCGCGGGAGGCCGGCATTGACGGCGCAGGCGTGAGTTGGGGCAATGGTTCTCCCGCGGAACTCAGCGCGGAAAACCCGGTCTGTATCGCGAATACTTATGACGCGTTACTCAAGTTTATTGGAGTGTGAACATGGCAAATCAAACAAAAGAAAAAAAGAAACGCTCGGCGGGACAAATCATCATCGACATTGTGATTATTCTCGTGGTGATCGCGCTGTTAGGCGTGGCCGGCGCCATTGCTTACCGTGAATTATTTCCCAACAATGAGCCGATTTTACGGATGACTTCCGGCGGCGGCACCAATTGGGAAGAGCTTAAAAAAACCAATCCTCAAACCGTGGGCTGGCTTAAAATCGACGGATCGAACATTGACACGCCGGTGGTGCAGGGCACGGACAACGCCTATTATCTGAATTATAATTTTTATAATCAAGTTGATGAACGGGGAACGGTTTTTTTGGACTGCGATTTTAAATGGGACCCCATGAGTCGTAACGCCGTGCTTTACGGCCACTCGGTGTTTAATCAAAACAGCGGCATTCACGTGATGTTTGACGATTTGCACAACTATGTTGATGATCCCAAATTTTACGCGGGTCACAAAATCATTCATTACAATCTGCCGCCCGAACGGGGAGGTAACGCCGATTATGAAATCTTCTCGGTGCTCCGGGTGGAAAGCTGGATGGATTATCGCCGTCCCGATTTTTCTAATGAAGCGGAATTTATGGCCTATTATGACAATATCCGAAAGAACAGCGTCATTGATACCGGGGTGAGTGTTGCTCCCGGGGATCAAATTTTGACGTTATCCACCTGTACCGAAGAAGTGGAATTTGAGGATGGGAGACTGGCCATTGTTGCCCGGCGGATGAATTAATGATTAATATTTAAGGAACTGAGCGATAAGTCCGAATTGCTTCATGCTTCGCATTCTCGCAATTCGGCGTCCATTCGCACCCGCGCTACCGCGCTATATGCTCATGTCCGTTGCCTTGTCAAATGTCCGTATGTTCTGATGAGCAAGCTCATTGCCCATACGGCCGTTTGACAAGAGCTTATCGCTCAAATAATGAATAATTCTGGTTGAAATCCGGCCTTGCCGGATTTCTTTTTTTGATTTTGGGTCGGGCTTTAGGAGCTTTTGTAACCTCGCTGAGCACATTGCCTCCCCTAAATTAGGGGAGGTGGCATCTCGCTTTAGCGAGATGACGGAAGGGTTCTTCTGTGAACAGCTAGCGAGAATTTATCCTTTGTGTGAGTTGTTCGCTATTCTTTTTTGGTCAGATTGCTTGCAGTCGGCTCTTCTAAAATCAAAAACTCAGGCTAGTCCTGAGTTTCTTATTTTTGTTTTTAGGGATGGGTTTTGGGGGCTTTTGTAAACTTGATGAGAACAAAAGGTTCCCCTAAATTAGGGGAGCTGTCGCCGATGGCGACTGAGGAGTTCTTCAGCGTTTCGGTTTTGCGTCGCCTATCATAAGGTGAACAGGGCTTCCAAATAGGCTTTGACCACCTCGATTTGCGCTTTGTCCATTGACGCTTCAAGTTCTGCCAATTTGGCGAGACGTTTACTTTTGAGCACTTTCATTTCTTTCAGCGCCAATAAACCTTTATCGGTGGCGACGATGAGTTTTTCACGGCCGTTGCCGGGCATTGGCTTGCGGACGAGCATGTTTTTGTCAACCAATCGATTGACGGGCTTGGTGACGGCGCTTTTGGTGGCGCCGCTGTCGGCAGCGATCATGGTGAGGGTGACACCGCCCTGATCGCAGGTAAAGCTTAAGGTGCGCGCTTCGGCAGGACTTAAAGTGCTACCGTCTTCTAACACATAAGGCTCGGAAAAGAAAGCATAGAGGGTATCGGAAGCGGCGGCGATAAGAGATGTGATGTCTGTGGGGGCATCTTCATCGACAGAGGGCGCGGCTTCGGGTTTTGCCCGTCGAACGGGCGGTTTGGCTGCGGCCGTTTTTTTGCGCGCTGCTGGTTTACGGGCTGCGCGTTTGGGCGCGGCGATTTTCTTTTCTTCGCTTTCGGGTTTGGCGATGACATCCGCTTCAGGTTTTGGTTCATCAACGGTTTTAGTCGATTTGCCGGTGCTTTTTTTGGCTTTTACTAATTTTTCGTTTGCTTTTGCTTTGGCGGGAGCGGCTTTAGCCATATCCTTTTTTTTGCTTTTCTTTTTCTTTTTATCTTTTTTGCCAAGAGCCGCTTCGACTTCCTCGACCAGCGCGGTTTCTAACAATTCAGCAATGTCCGATTGTTTTTTCTTTTTCTTTTTGTCTTTCTTGGTTTTGTCTTTTTTGCTTTTGTCTTTTTTCATGGGTTTACCGTCCTTATTTGTTTAACTGTGTGTCTATTTATCAATGAGATGATAAGCCTGTAAACATTTTACAAGGTTTTTTGTTTTGATGCAATAGTTTTCGTCACATTCTCTTGAAAAAGTTCTTATAATCACCTAAAATATAAATTGACATTCACCTTGTAAATTCAAGGAATCATCACGATTTCCGGTGCATTGACGGTGGAAAACGTTTCTTGGCTTAATTAAAAAAGCAAACAGTTTAACGAGATGTTCTCACTCGGTGCATTTGCAATTTTTGATTTCGTCGGGTGATTTCTCTGTTTCGTTTGAATGCCGCGCTTTGTGGGCGGTAATCGATGAAAGCGAATCCCCCGGAATCCTGGTGCCACTGATCAACGCACCGAATAACCGGATCGGAGACGGTGATTTTTCGATTCATGATATGCATAAAGAGAAAGGTTTATCAAAAGCATGAGAAAATTAACCTGTAAAACACAACACACCGATAACACGCAAATTCTGATTGAAAATGGCTTGAAGGATCGCCTTTTTGAAATGGATCAATTCTTCGGCGCCTATCGCAACATGGTTATCATTACCGATCGCAATGTCGCCAAGCATCATCTGGTTTCGCTTAAGAAGCAGCTGAAATCTTTTGGGGCGGCGGTTTTTTCCATTGTTCTCGAACCCGGCGAACAGTCGAAGAATTTATCCACCCTCGAACACATTTATTATGAGCTTTCGGAATACGGCGTGACCCGGGCCGATGCCATCATTGCCCTCGGCGGCGGCGTCGTCGGGGATATCGCTGGTTTTGCCGCTGCCACTTATATGCGCGGGATTGATTTTTATCAGGTGCCCACCTCGCTGATAGCTCAAGTGGACAGCTCCGTTGGCGGTAAAACAGGGGTTGACCTGTCCGTCGGCAAAAATCTGGTCGGCGCATTCTACCCGGCCAAGGCCGTTTTGGTGGATCCGGAATATTTGAAAACCCTTGACGATCATTTTCTCATGGACGGCATGGGCGAGGTGATCAAATACGGCTGCATCAGCTCATCCAAACTTTTTGTCCGGTTGATGGGTTATGAATATCAGGAGGACCTCCTTGATGATATGGAGGACATTGTCACAAAATGTCTTCAAATAAAGCGCAATGTGGTGGAGGAAGACGAAAGAGAATCCGGGGTGCGCCGCATTTTGAATTTCGGGCACACCATCGGCCATGTGATCGAAACCTATTTTGATTACGGGACTTATACCCACGGTGAAGCCGTGGCCATCGGCATGTACAACATCACGCGGATGTCGGTGCGCGAAGGCATCACGCCGGAAGAAAACCTCAAAAATCTCGCCGTTTTACTGGACACCTATGGTTTACCGAAAGATTTGCCGGAGATGGACACCGAACGAATCAAAAGCATCTTAAATAACGATAAGAAATTCGAAGGAGATATTTTGAATGTCTGCGTGATTCCGAAAATCGGCGTTGCTGAAATCGTCCGGGTTCACAAGGATAAGGCCCTTCAGCTTTTCACGTAAGGACGATTTATGAGCACGAAAAAAATTTTGCCTTGCCGGGTTTCCGGCAGCCTTGCCATGCCGCCTTCCAAAAGTGTGAGCCATCGGATGATTATCGCGGCGGCCCTTTCGGAAGGAACTTCGACGATCAGAGGTGTGTTGCTTTCGGATGATATTCGCGCGACGGTCTCGGCCTGCGAAGCTTTAGGCGCGAAAATTTCCTATACCCGGCAGCCGAGAGGGCTTTTTAAGCTGTCGATTGTCGGATGCGCCATGCCGAAAGCCGCTGGAAAAACCATCGATTGCCTAGAGTCGGGTTCGACCCTTCGGTTTTTGATCCCCATTGCCGGTCTTGACGCCAAGGACACCCAATTTATCGGGCGGGGAAGACTTCCCGAGCGCCCTTTGGGGCCGTATCACGATGCTTTTGCGGGCACGACGCTGACGCTTACCAAACCGGATTCAAAGACGGAGCTGCCTTTGACGCTTTCCGGGAAATTAGAGCACGGTGTTTATCATCTTCCAGGCGATGTGTCTTCGCAATTTGTGACGGGCCTTTTGCTGGCGCTTCCTCTTGTCCGAGGGAATTCTGAAATTATCATCGACGGCCCATTGGAGTCGGCGCCCTATGTGGACATTACCCTTGATGTCATGGCTGCCTTCGGCGTACGCGTGGACTGTGACGGGCACAGACGGTTTATCATTTCCGGCGGACAGCGCTATCAAAGAGCGTGTCTCACGGTTCCCGGGGATTGGTCTCAAGCAGCGTTTTTCGCGGCGATGGCATCCTTCGGCGGCGCTTTGCATCTCACCGGTCTCCGACCCGATGATGTTCAGGGAGACCGGGTGATTGTGGACATCTTAAGACAAATGGGCGGACGGCTCGCTTACACAAAAAGGGGACTGTTTGTCTCGGCCTCGGATTTACGGGGTATCGACATCGATGCGTCGGCCTGCCCCGATTTGGTGCCGATTCTCGCGGTCATCGGCGCCGCCGCGAAGGGCACGACGCGCATTGTGGGCGCCGGGCGCCTTCGTCTGAAAGAATCGGATAGACTGGCCGCGGTAACCGATACCCTCAGTCGATTGGGAGCCACCATTCAATCGGACGCGGATAGTGTGCGCATTGACGGCGGGAAACCGCTTTTCGGAGGAAAGGTCGATGCTTACAACGATCATCGCATCGTCATGGCCATGACGGCGGCGGCGTCCCTGTGCGCTCATCCCGTGATCATTGACGGCGCGGAGGCTGTGGCAAAATCCTATCCTGATTTCTTTTCGGATTACAAAACCATCGGAGGCGCGGCGTTATGAGTTCATTTTGGCAAAATCACATCAAGCTATCGGTTTTCGGAGAGTCTCACGGCCCGGCCATCGGCGCGACGTTAGACGGCCTTCCGGCCGGTGTTCCCATCGATGAAACGTTGATTGAGGAAGAAATGAAGCGGCGCGCCGCTTCCGGAAAAGCGCTGGCCACGCCGAGAAAGGAAGCTGACCGGGTGGAGATTGTCTCCGGCCTTTTTAATGGGCGAACCACGGGAACGCCGCTGACCGGCATCATCCGAAACGGCAACACCCGTTCCGGTGATTACGCGCGAACCAAAGATCTCATGCGTCCGGGCCATGCCGATTATACAGCAAAGCTGCGGTACGGCGGATACAGCGACTATCGCGGCGGCGGTCATTTTTCCGGCAGGCTCACGGCGCCTTTGGTGTTTGCGGGTTCAGTGTGCAAGCAGGTGCTCGCGGCCGAATGTCCCGGGCTTGTCATTTCCTCGCGGATTGTCTCCATCGGTCGTGTCTTTGACGACACAACGCTCACGCCTGAGGACTATGAGACCTTTCATGCGGCCGATCCCATGTTTCCTCTGGCGGATGAGACCAAAAAAGAGGCGATGCTTGCGGAAATCAAAGAAACGGCATTGGAAGAAGACAGCGTCGGCGGTGTCATTGAAGGCTTCGCGACGGGGGTTCCCGGGGGGCTCGGCTCACCGATGTTTGACGGTGTGGAATCGGTGCTGGCTTCTCTTCTCTATGCCATTCCGGCGGTGAAGGGGGTGAGTTTCGGCGCGGGCTTTGATTTCGCGACCATGCGCGGTTCCCTTGCCAATGACGCTTTTGTGACAGACGGCAAGACGGTCAGGACGCGGACCAATCACAATGGCGGCATTAATGGGGGCATCACCAATGCCATGCCCATTGTCTTTCGCGTGGCTTTTAAACCGACACCATCCATCGCAAAAACTCAGCGAACTGTGAATTTAGCGGAAATGACAGAGACGGATATCCATATCAAAGGCCGTCACGATCCGTGCATTGTGCTTCGGGCGGCGCCGGTGGTGGAAGCCGCGTGTGCCGTCGGTCTTTTGGATTTGCTTGTTGAAATGAAAGGAGTGATGTCATGACTGCCACGAAACGCACTCTTAATGAACTGCGCGCGGAGATTGACCGCATCGACGCCGAGATGGCAAAGCTTTATGAAGCGCGGATGAACGCGGCAAAAGGCGTCGCCGCCGCCAAACGTGAAAATAACCTGCCGATTTATGATGCCGAGCGGGAAGAAGCCGTCATCGATCAAAATACGGCGCGCATTGACAATCCCGAATACCGGGAAATGTACCGGGCGTTTATCACATTTGTCATGGCGCAGAGCAAAGCATTGCAGCACACGCTCATTTCAAAAGACCATTCATAACGGTTTTCCGATCAAAAACCGCCCTTAAAACCATATCGGTTTTAAGGGCGGCCGTCATTTTTTGTCATGTTTTATAGTGCGGCGTAATCATAGATAATATCATTCATCGGCACCCCGTCATTTAACATGGTCTGCATGTCCTTGGCGGGGGAGGAGAGCCTTTCGGCGCGGTCATAGACACTTTCGAGAAAAACTTCCTCACCATAGCCTCTGGTCTTAAGACCTTCTTCGGAAAGCGCGATAACAGATTTGATCAAATTTCGCAATCTGCGCTCATCCAACGTATTCGGGAAACGGGCGTGATTAAAAAGACATCTGAGCTCGTCTGCCGTCAGGCCGTGATGATATAAGGCGGCGTCACCGGAGAACAATTCGGAGAGCTCGGGAATTTTCTCGCTTAAGCCAATTTGAAAGGCGATGGCGGAAAAGGCTTCAGAAAGGGGTTGGGTGCAAAGGCTCCGGTATTCAATGGTGCCTCTGGCGGTCAAATCAAGATGCTTATAAGTTCTGAGGTAGTTGATATCCCGGTGTTCGGGCTTAAAAGAACAAGTCAGATAACGGCCGTTTTCATAATATTCCCCGACAATGGTGGCACGTTCAAAATACTCAGCAATGGGAATCGGGTAAAAAAACAGGTACTTACCATCACGTTCGGCGCAAAAAATGCTGGTATAAGCAATGTAATCAATCAATTCATCAATGGTTTCTGGATTTTGAGCAAACAACCCGACATTTCTTTGATTGATGCCGTGAGTGCTGTAGCTCCAGAGCTCATCTCTGACGCATAACGTACCCGGTTCATCTTCTTCCATGACAGAATTGGCAAAGAGCAGGGATTTGATCGGCTCCACAAGAGAAAGGGTTTTTAGCGTTTGAATGAGATTTTCCTTTTTCACATCGAGCTGAACCTGGGTCGCGCTGGCAAAAGAAGCAAAATGATTATAGGGATGGAAGCCGCCGGCTTTTTTCCAGTCGGTTGCTTTTTTGAGATAGCCTTCCAGCATCTGATAACGCCCGCAGGGAATAAAATCTTTTCGGCATTTCTTATAATAGGGTGAAATGCCCATTCCCGTTAAAAGATGATGATCGGCTTCCAACTTGGCATTTAAGACGCCCACGTACGAGGCAAATCTGCTTGCGACGTCGATGAGACTTTTTTCCGGACCGAAGGAGATTTCTAAATTGTTGTAAGAGCAGTCAAAAGAAAACAGATCTCCCGTTTTCCGATGCATCGCCTCATGGCATCTGCCTTTTTGATCATAAAGATGGGGGATAAAGCCAAAGTAGGCCGCAGCGGTGTTAAAGGCCTGCCGACAGATGTCATGATCGGTCGCTTCCCCGGTTAAATTGACAATGGGCATCTCAATTTCAACGCCGATTCGTCGATCCCTTTTCTTTTCTGTCGGTGTAATATACCGTTTATACAGCATTTTCCGGATGTGTTCATTCATTGATTTTTTCTCCTTGAAAAATTTCTACAATCCGGAATAGGCCAAAAACAACGCAGCAATCGCTTCTTCATCCGGAATATACTCATTGTGATGGGGTGTGCCGGCCCGCAAAAGCCGGCCGTTTTGATAGGCCAGCGTTGTCATCATGGGAACGGGTTCCCATTGCGCTTTTCCCAGGGGATGCGTGGAAAAAGTGACGCCGTTTGCGTTTTCCTGTGAATACAGTGTTCCCCGCTCGTTGGTATGCACATAAAATGAGCTGCCGTCATCAATCAGCAAGTTGATTTTATTGCGATGGGAAATGTCCCGAACCAATCCGTCCACAACAGCAAAGCGTTCATCGGCATCCAAGGCGCCGCCTTTTTTTCGGAGGGCTTGATTGACGCGGTCGAGCAATAACAAAAAAATGCGTTCACTGTCCGTTGTCCCCTTTTGAGAAATCTGATAAGGACTCAGTTTTTCTCCACCTTCAAAAACGGTGCCGTTGTGAGCAAAAATCCAGGATCTGCCGCTGTCGTCCTCAGCCCAAAATGGATGAGTGTTGTTATAGTCATCGTATCCCACGGTGGCGAAACGGATATGGGCGATGGCTTTTTCTGAGCGTATCGGTGAACGAAGGATTTGACGAAGCTCGCTGCTTTGATGAGCCGCGCATTGTCTTTTACGAATCAAATGTCTGTTATCGTTCATCAAGGCCAATCCCCAGCCATCGGGATGCGCGTTGGAATGAGAGAAAAATTCCGTTAAATCTCTATTCAGTTGTTTTGTTTTTTTTCCCGTAAATCCGTATAATTCACACATGATACACCTCGATGTTGTAACGCGGTTTTCCGTCGGCAATTTCATTTTTCGGCAAATCAAAGGGCTGATGAAGCATCAGAAGGCCGGATTTTTTGAATTTTGGGTATAAAAATTGTCCGATTCCGCGGCGTGATGGGTGTGGTGAATTCACGCGAAGACGAAATCAGACAATTTTATCAAAATGATTTTGCCCTTCCGGTTATGGCTTTAAGAAAAGAGCGGTGTCGATAAATAGCGGTCACCGGAATCGGGAAGGAGCACAACAATGGTTTTACCCTTGTTTTCTTCACGATGGGCAATGATTCTCGCGGCCTTGAGGGCGGCGCCGGAGGAAATGCCGACCAAAATGCCTTCGGTACGGGCGAATCGTTTGCCTTCGGCAAAAGCGTCTTCGTTGTCGATGGTGATAATTTCGTCATAAATGCCGGTGTCGAGGACGTCGGGCACAAAACCGGCGCCGATGCCCTGGATTTTGTGGGGCCCCGCTTCACCTTTGGAGAGAACGGGTGAGGTGGCCGGTTCGACGGCGATGATTTCAACGGCGGGATTTTTTTCTTTTAAATATTCACCGACACCGGTGATGGTGCCGCCGGTTCCGACGCCGGCGATGAAAATATCCACCTTGCCGTCGGTTTGGTCCCAAATTTCCGGACCCGTTGTGTCATAATGGGCTTTGGGATTGGATGCGTTGACAAACTGGCCGGGAATCACCGCGCCGTCAATGCTTTTGAGCAGTTCATCGGCTTTGGCGATGGCGCCTTTCATTCCTTTTGCGCCGTCAGTCAAGACTATTTCCGCGCCGTAGGCCTTCAAAAGATTGCGTCGTTCCACACTCATGGTTTCCGGAAGGGTCAGAATGGCGCGGTAGCCTTTGGCGGCGGCGACGGCGGCCAGACCGATGCCCGTGTTGCCGCTGGTGGGTTCGATGATGGTGGCGCCGGGTTTTAGCACGCCGGCTTTTTCGGCGTCTTCAATCATGGCCAGGGCAATTCTGTCCTTAACGGATCCCGCGGGATTTAGATATTCCAATTTCGCGAGGACGTTAACATCTGAGATATTCGTGTCTTCGCTGTAACGATTAAGTTTTAATATCGGGGTTTTCCCGATTAAATCAAGTGAACTTTGTTTGATATCTGCCATGTTTTTTTCTCCTGTGATTTTTTTGAAAAGCTCCGCGGAATAATGATATGATTGATCACCGCGCGGAGCATTCGATTTGATTATATCATTATATCATCAACATTTTATGAATATCTGCCGTATATGTGTTTTGTTTTATTGTTTATGGTATGAGAACTTGTGTTCTGTCAAATTGATTTTACCGAACCGCTTCAAAAGCCGCGTCCAAGGCCGCAATTAAATCATCGATTTTCTCGATGCCGATAGACAGTCGAATGGTGTTGGGTTTAATGCCCTGATCCAACAATTCCGCGTCGCTTAACTGGGAATGGGTCGTGCTTGCCGGATGAATAACAAGAGATTTAACATCTGCCACGTTGGCCAAAAGCGAGAAAATCGCGAGGTTGTCAATGAAGGTCTTGGCTGTTTCATCGTCACCTTTAATCTCGAAGGTAAAGATGGAGCCGCCGCCGTTCGGGAAGTATTTTTGATAGAGATTGTGGCTCGGTTCGCTTTCAAGGGAAGGATGATGCACGGCTTCGACTTGGGGATGGTCATTGAGATAATTGACGATTTGAAGGGCGTTTTCCACATGTCGTTCCACCCGGAGCGATAAAGTTTCCAAGCCCTGCAGGAACAGAAAAGCGTGGAAAGGCGATAGGGTGGATCCGGTATCTCTGAGCAAGATCGCGCGGATATAGGTGGCGAAGGCCGCGGGTCCGACGGCATCGGCAAAGGAAATGCCGTGATAGCTGGGATTGGCTTCGGAAATCCACGGATATTTGCCTGAGGCTTTCCAGTCAAAGGTGCCGCCGTCGACAATGACGCCGCCGATGGCCGTTCCGTGTCCGCCGATGAATTTGGTCGCGGAGTGAATGACGATGTCAGCGCCGTACTCGATGGGACGAACGAGGTAGGGCGTGGCGAAGGTGGAGTCGATGACGAGGGGGATTTGATGGGCGTGAGCGATTTTGGCCACGGCTTCGATATCGATGATGTTGGAATTGGGATTGCCCAAGGTTTCGATAAAGATGGCTTTGGTGTTGGGCTTGATGGCCGCTTCGAAAGCGCCTTCTTCATCGGGATCGACAAATGTGGTCTCAATGCCGTTGGTCAGCGGCAAGGTGTGGCTTAAAAGATTGAAGGTGCCGCCGTAAATGGTTTTGGAGGCAACAATGTGTTCCCCGGCTTTGGCCAGAGCGGTAATGGTGTAATTGATCGCCGCGGCGCCGGATGCCGTGGCCAGAGCGGCGACTCCGCCTTCTAGTGAGGCGATACGTTGTTCAAAAATATCCTGGGTGGGATTGGTCAGTCTGCCGTAGATGTTGCCGGCGTCTCGAAGACCGAAACGATCCGCGGCATGCTCGCTGTTGTGAAAGACAAAAGAGGACGTGGCGTAAATCGGGACGGCTCTCGCGTCGGTGACGGGATCAGCTTGTTCCTGACCGATGTGAAGTTGTTTGGTTTCAAAGCTCCAGTTTTTGGAATCGTTAATTGCGTTTGACATTTTATGTTCTCCTTTTTTGTTAAATGTTTTGGTGATAATCCATGAGGGATGATCATGATGGTTTTTTGTTTTTCGATTTTATTTGAATTGTTGAAATGACTAAACTATTTAATAAGCGATAGACCCGATCCCTACGTGCTACGCACTCCCAGGTTCGGCGTCCATTCGCACCCGCGCTTAAGTGAGCATCCAAATCTTTGGTTTGGTCTATGTGAACTTATCGAGCGAAGCGGGTGGAATCGCGCTGTGTGATCATGGCCGTTGCCTTGTCAAATGTCCGTTTGGCCAGATGAGTAAGCTCATCGGTTGCAAGTTACGCGATAAGCCCGAATTGCTTCGCTACGCTCCCGCAATTCGGCGTCCATTCGCACCCGCGCTGCCGCGCTATGTGCTTATGTCCGTTGCCTTGTCAAATGGTTGTATGTCTCAAGATCTGTAAGTTACGCGATAAGCCCGAATTGCTTCGCTACGCTCCCGCAATTCGGCGTCCATTCGCACCCGCGCTGCCGCGCTATGTGCTCATGTCCGTTGCCTTGTCAAATGGTTGTATGTCTCAAGATCCGTAAGTTACGCGATAAGCCCGAATTGCTTCGCTACGCTCCCGCAATTCGGCGTCCATTCGCACCCGCGCTGCCGCGCTATGTGCTCATGTCCGTTTGTCTTGCCAAATATCCTGATGCCCTGACGCGCAAGCGCGTCGGTCATCCAAATATTTGTCAAGAGCTTATCGCTCACATTCGATTAAGACTTAAACCTTTTCCGATGAGATTGATGCGAAGGCAATGCCATCGGTTGTCTGTGTGAATCATGGTTTTCTCCGTTTCTTTTGGGATGTGTTTATGATAGCGCGGTTTTTGAGCTTTGTCTAATATCGCCTTTTGATATCGAGATATAGACAGTGACTATAACAAAAAAACGCTTTGCGATGAGAGCAAAGCGACAATTTATTTTGTTTGATAAAAGATTGATGATGATCGACGAAAAAACGGGAATCTTAAAGAGAATGGGAAAACATCATGATTTTTCATTAAAGTCAGAGTTACCACAACGCGTTTCTGGATAAACAAGGCATTTATCGGACGGTCAAACCCGGGATTATCCTTCGATGCGCGTCATGCAATGGGAGACGGAGATTTATTTCGGGCAGCATTTAGCATGGTGTCTTTCGCATCGTTAGTCGATATTTAAATATTTCTTGACTTGTTCGATATAGTTTTTTCCGATGGGGCCAAGTCTGTTTCCTTTGGTGATGTAGCCGATGGACATCACTGAGCTTTCTGAGACGGAATCCGCCGCGAAGGGCACGGCGAGATAATCGTCACCATTGAGTTCCTCACAAATAATGCCCGAGCAAAGGGTGTAGCCGTTCAGTCCGATCATTAAATTGAGCATTGTCGCGCGGTCATTGGCTTTGATGGTGCGGATATATTCCGCTGTGCTCAAAATTTCCTCGGCAAAATAAAAGGAAGCGGCGTCGCCCTGCTCAAAAGAAAGGCAGGGATAATCTTTGAGTTCCTCAAAACGAATGATATCCCGGCCGGCCAAAGGATGACCTCGCCACAGATACACATAGGTTTCGCAATCGATGAGGTGATGAAAAGACAGTCCGGCATTGCCCAGCAGCTTTAAAATGGCGGCCCGATTAAAATCGCTGAGATAGAGAATACCGATTTCGCTTCGCAGAGTCGCCACATCGTCAATGACGGCGCGGGTCATGGTTTCACGGATAGCGAATTCATAGGATTTGGTGTCATATTCTTTCACCAGATCCACAAAAGCTTTGACCGCGAAGGAATAGTGCTGGGTGGAAATGCCGAATTTTTTCTTTTGACTTTCCCGTTTTCCCACGTATTCCATCATGTTGTCATATTGTTCGACAACCTGTCCGGCATAGGGCAGAAAATCCGCGCCTTCAGGCGTCAAGGTGACGCCCCGGGAACCTCTGTAAAATAGCGTAAAGCCCAGTTCTTTTTCCAGTTCCTTTAAAGCCGCGGTTAACGACGGCTGAGCGATATACAGTTTTTCGGAAGCTTTGTTTAACGATCCGGCTTCCACAATCGTGAGAAAATAGGTGAGCTGTGTGATGGTCATATCGACTCCTTTGATTATAGATGAAATGATGTCGCGAGCATTTTTGCGGGCGGGCAATATAAGTTCACTCGAAATGGTCTTCCGAAGTGGGGAGTGTCAATCGGTAAATTATGTCGTTGCCTTAGCAACTGATTTTGCGGACAAGGGGTTATCGCTCTGCTGTGACACGATAATCCCAGCTTGGAAATATTTTCGTAAAAGCAAACGAAACCCGGCAATGCCGGGCCAGACCAAAGACAAAGTCGTGTTTAAACAACTGAGTTAAGCACGGCTTTTCTATTTGGAACGATTTTCGACATAAAAAAGCTTTGAATGCAAAAAATAAAAGAACTGCTGCTTGGAATCAATCCCTTTTTCTTCATAATCT
>JAFRBB010000011.1 GCA_017405085.1 Eubacteriaceae bacterium | reverse complement strand
TTTTAGGGATTGTTATTCTTTTTCAAAGATTGAGCTGAGTGTTAAAATGTATTTATGATGGTTTTGATAAAATATGTCTTTTTTAGACGTAATATTTTTCAGTTTTTGTTTCCCATGAATAATTTGGGATAATTAATAATTAATAATTCAGGATGAAACTCAGGCTGGGCCTGAGTTTCTGATTTGATTTTTTGCTGTTCTTTGTTTTGACTTTTTGGTTGTTCTTTGGCTTTTTGATGGTGTGAGCTGTTTTAGGGCGCCTATCGGCGCGCCCTACCAACAGTCACGCTAAAGCGTGACAGCTCCTCCCCGGTGGGGAAGAAGCCTTTTTGGACTCGGTAAGGTTTTCTCAATTTGAAATCCGGCTCGGCCGGATTTCTTCCACAATCATTAATCATTCATCGTTAATCATTCATCATTCATCAAGGGGAACCTTCATCACGTTCCGCAGCACGTCGGAAAGACTCTGCGGCGTCACGTTATTGGTCTGTCTATTATTTGTCGGGATAGGCTAATGGGTCTTTACGGCGATAAAGCTGAATGCCGTCGAGGCCGAAGATTTTTTCGGAGAAGCTGCCCGGACGCAGACCGTCCTCGATGCGCTTCATGGTGTTCATGCGGGCGTCGATGATGTCCAGATGGTGAAGCAATTCCGCTTCGGGAAACATCGGCCGGACGGGACTGCCGAATTCCGGCTCGTAATGATGGGCGAGAATCATGTGCTTGAGCATTAAGGTGATTTCGGGATCGATGCCCAGGTTGTCGGAGAAGCGGTCGATTTCGCTGATTTCGGTGATGATGTGACCGAGCATTTTGCCCTCGGCGGAATAATCGTCAACAGAGCCGTTTTCGTCGGAGACCATCTCGACGGTTTTGCCCATGTCGTGAAGAATGATACCGGCGTAAAGCAAATCTTTATCCAAAAAGGGATAGAGATCAGCCAGGGCTTTGCCGGCCATCAGCATGGAATGGGTGTGATAGAGCAGGCCGCCCTTGACGGCGTGATGCATTTTTTTGGCGGCGGGAAAGTAGGCCAGGTCTTCTTTATGGTGATCGACAATGGCCCGGGTGATGGCCTTGAGATCGGCGTTGTGGAAGGCGTCGATGGTGTCGATGATGTCTTTCATCATCCGGCTGACGCTGATGGGAGCCGTCTCCACAAAATCGTCAGGATTCACGTCATCGCCTTCGTTGGTCAGGCGCATGCGGCCGACGATCATTTGCAGATTGCCGTTGAATTCCTGCACTTTGCCTTTGATTTTGACGAGTTTGCCGGTGGTGAATTCCTCTTCGTCCACGGGCTTGACGTCCCACATTTTGGCGTTCATGCCGTTGAAATGGGAATCGGATAAAGTCATGTTGAAATAACGGCTGCCGTTGGACGCGGTTTTCACCAGTTGGGATTTGATAAAAAGATAGCCGATGAGGCTGTCGCCCTTGGCGACTTTGGATAAATCGATGGGATTCATAGTTTGTCCTTTATATAAATTTGTTAATGATGTTGGCGGGGCGTTGTTGTTCATCGGTTTTGGCTTGATAGGCCGCGATGCCGTGCCCTAACAGGGTGAGGGCGCGGGTGAGTTTGTCTTCTTCCAGCACATAGGCCAGGCGGGCTTCGCTTTTGCCGGTGAGATCATCGGTGTAAAAATCTCCGGCCGGAGCCAAGAGGACCGTCTCGCCGTCCTCGTCAAACTCGGTGAGCATGAAGCGCATGAAGGCGTCGGCGTCGTCCACGGGAAGGCCGACCATATAATAGAAAGCGCCCATGGGCTTTTGGTAGACGAGTCCGGGAATTTTTTTCAGACAGGCGTCGACCGCCTCGCGTCTGCGGGCGTACTCGGCAAGCATGTTATCAAAAAAGCCAAGCCCCATGGCGAGCAGCGCCGCCGCGCCGGCCTGATCGGCGGAGGAGACGGCCAGGCGCATTTCGCAGAGTTTCTTGGCGGCTTTAATGAAGGTCGGATTGGCCGAAGCGATAAAGCCGATGCGGGCCCCGCAAGCCGAATAGCGTTTGGAGATGCTGTCCAAAATCACGACGTTGTCCCGGGCCGAGGGATCAAAGGCCGGGCTGTCAAAGGGGGTGCCGTCATAGCGGAATTCCCGGTAAACTTCGTCGGAGAGCAAAAAGAGATCGTGCTTTTTGCAAACGGCGATGAGCCTGTCAATCTCGGCTTTGGTGTAGACCTTGCCGGTGGGATTGCCCGGATGGGTGATGAGAATCGCCCGGGTTTGGGGGGTGACGGCGGCTTCAATGACGTCGACATCGGGCAGGTCAAAACCCTTTTCGGTTTCGGTTTTCAGTCCGTCGATGCGGATGCTTAAGGACGTCGCCAGATCTTTGTAGACGCTGTAGAAGGGCTCGGGAATGAGCACCCGCTCGCCGGGATCGCAGACGGTGTTGAGGGCGAACATCAGCGCCTCGCTGCCGCCGCCGGTGACGAGGATGTCCTCCGGCGTAAAGCGGTAGCCCGCCCGGGCATAATAAGCCTGGGCCGCGGTGCGAAGCTCAGGCGAGCCCTCGGGCATGGCGTAGGCGTGGACGTCCCCTTTGTGGGCCGCGGCCTGTCTTAAAAAGGCGTTGGGGGTTTTGAGGTCCGGCTGACCGATGGCCAGATTGTAGACGGTTTTGCCCGCCGCCTCGGCTTTGGCGATGAGGGGATTGTATTTTAATATTTCGGGTTCGCGCATGTCGGCAACCCGTTTGGCGATGTGGAGCATGCTCAAACCTCCGAATCATCCGCGATGATCTTGATGAGATAGCGGCGATGCCTGGGACCGTCGAATTCGGTGAAATAGACGCTTTGCCAGGTGCCGAGGACGAGGCGGCCGCCGTCAATGAGGACCGTCTCGGAAAAGCCCATCATTGAGGCTTTGAGATGGGCCGCGCTGTTGCCCTCCAGATGGCGGTAGCCGGCCTCCCAGGGAACCATGCGGTCCAGCTGGGTGATGAGATCGGTCTTGACATCAGGGTCGGCGTTTTCGTTGATGGTCAGGGCGGCGGTGGTGTGGGGGACATAGACGGTGACGATGCCGCTTGTCACGCCGGCTTTTTGAATCGCGTTTTGGATGTCGGCGGTGATGTCGTAAAAGCCTGTGTGAGATGCGGTGTCAATGGATTTGGTGATGATTGTCATCGGCGTTTACCTCATCCTTCATAATAGGCGCGGGTGATGCCGTCTTCGCACTCCCGCACCACCAAGCCGGGTATGCTGGCCACAAACACCGAGAATTTGGAATAGCCCTTGTCTTTAAAACGGAATTTCGGGAAGGCGTCGTGGACCATGTTGCCGAGGGGACTTAAGTTGATGCCCTTGGGGCCGGCTTCCCGAACCCGGGCGATGATGTAGTCCTCCACCTGGCGGCCGGCTTCCCCCGAAGCGCGAAGACTCACCGTCATGCCGCGGTTGGTATCGGTGATGACAAAGCGGCTGGATTCCTCCAGAAATTTGGAGAGCAGGCTGTAGCCGTAGCTTCGCACGTCAAAGTCGGGATATTTGTTGCCCACCCGGGAGCCCACTTCGCCGAGACCGGTGAGCTTGCCCTTGTTTTCGTTCTCGGTGATGATGCCGGCGATGGTGTTTTCCACTGCCGTCCGGGAGACCGTGGCGCGTTTTTTGCCCCGGGAGGTGTAGGCGGTGTCGCCGCCGTCTTGCACATAGGTTTCAAGAATATTTTCCAGTCTGACAAATTTGGAGCAGGCATTGCGGAAGGCGTCAGGGGTTTTTTCCTCGCCCATGCCGATGACGGTCATGCCGGATTCTCGCAGGCGGCTGGCCAGCCGGGTAAAATCCGAATCCGATGAGACGATGCAAAAACCGTCGACGCGCCCTTCGTACAAAATATCCATCGCGTCGATGATCAGCGCCGAATCGGTGGCGTTTTTGCCGCTGACGTTGCTGAATTGCTGAATCGGTGTGATGGAGTTGGACAGGAGCACGTCCTTCCATTTGACGGCATTGGTGCTGGTCCAGTCGCCGTAGATGCGTTTATAGGTGGCAATGCCGTAATCGCTCAGCTCGTTTAAAATGGCGGCAATGTATTTAGCGGAGATGTTGTCTCCGTCAATGAGCATTGCGAATTGCCGTTCTTCCATGATATAAATCTCCTTATGGCATAATTTTTATGCTTATCTGATAATGCGTGAATTCATATCATTATATCACAAAGGCGCTCAAGATGCACGAAAAAGAAGCCGGGCTCACGTCGTGGTGACGCGTTGGTTGGCGGAATCACACGGCTCCGGGTTATCCATTTTCATTGTTAAAAAGCCCCTAAAAGACCTTGAACATTTGACTGAACGTGGTACAATGAGCGTAACACTTACGAGGATAATCCTACGGGAAATATGAAACTGAAGGAGGCAGACATGAGCAAGAAAAAATGGCCGATCGCTGTCGGCGCTTTGGGCACAGCCGCCGCGGCAACTTACGGCTTGTTTCGTTATCAACAGGACAAATTGGAAAAGGCAAAGCAAACAACTTTCGGGATCATTTGCCCGATGCCCGAAGAGCTTGCCCCTTTTAAAGAAGCGATGCGCATTAACGAAGTCAAACAGATCTCGGGTTTGACTTTTTATGAAGGGGAATTGGCGGACAGACACGCGGTGCTTACGCAATGCGGTATCGGCAAGGTCAACGCCGCCGTTTGCGCCGAAGCGCTGATCGCCCATTACGATGTGAATTATCTCATCAATGTCGGGGTGGCCGGCGCGACGGATCCGGAAATCAACCCCGGGGATTTGGTGATCGGCACGGCAGCTGTCAATCACGATATGGATATCACTTGCCGGGGATACGCCCCCGGAGAAATTCCCGATATGGGTGTTAAGCATTTCCCCTCGGACGAAATGCTGGTGAATCTGGCCGAACAGGCGTCGGCAGCCTGTGATTTGAAGGGAATTCGGGTGCACAAAGGACTGATTGCCTCCGGGGATCAGTTTGTCGCCGGCGGGGAACTGGCCGAACGCATTACCGAAACGTTCCACCCCGCCGCCATCGAAATGGAAGGGGCCGCCATCGCCCAAACCGCGTGGATTAATCAGGTGCCTGCGGTCATTATCCGTTCGATCAGCGACAATGCCAACGCCGACGCCCCGACCATCGATTTTGACGTGTTTTTAAAAACCGCGGTGGAAACCGCCTTTGAGCTGGTGATGGCCATGCTTCACGAGTACGAAGGATAATCCCTTGTTCATGCGGCCGCGGATAACATTCGGCGGCTCATCGCCGCACCGTGAGGTGACATGGTCTAAAAAAACACGCCGATCATTTCGTAAAATCATCGCTCACTTGACAGAGAGGAAGGAAAAGTGACCGACGAGCAGTGTGAAAACTATCGGCGGAAAAACATGGCGTTTTAGCAATAAAAAAAAACGGAGAATCAAATCATGAGCAAGATACTACTGATTAACGGCAGTCCCAACGAACACGGCTGCGTGGATGCGGCGCTTTCGGAAATCGCGAACACGCTGAACAAAAACGGTGTGGAAAGCGAAATTTTGTGGCTTGGCAAAAAGCCAATGCAGGACTGCATTGCCTGCGGCAAATGCAGAGAGGCGGGACAATGCGTGTTTAACGACGCGGTCAACGAAACGGCGGCGCGTTTTGATGAATTTGACGGCATGGTCATCGGCTCACCGGTGTATTACGGCGGCGCCAACGGACGGCTGACATCTTTTCTCGATCGGCTGTTTTACAGCATCGATAAAACTAAGCTGGCCGGCAAACTCGGCGCGTCGGTGGTGACCTGCCGCAGAGGGGGCGCGACGGCGTCCTTTGAGCGGCTCAATCAATATTTCTTAATCGCCAACATGCACGTTGTCGGCTCCCAATATTGGAATCAGGTCCACGGCAACACGGCTGAACAGGCAAAAAGAGATCTGGAAGGAATGCAGACCATGCGGACTTTGGCGCAGAATATGGCTTATCTGCTTAAGAGCCAGGACGCGGCCAAAGCGGCGGGTGTCGAACCCCCGGTTTATGAAGAACATGTCTTCACCAATTTTATGGATTGACGCTCGTCATCGGCATAGACATTTGAGATAACGATAAGCGTTTAATCAAAATGAAAAAGCAAAATAAAGGCGTCTCATCACGTTAACGGGTGATGAGGCGCTTTTTGTTTTGCGGTCTAACATGCGTGACCGCTGTGATATTGATTGAATAGGGGCGAATGCCACGACCGAATCGCCCAAAGGACGCGGGGTACCGCGCGGCTTATAAAAAGTGAGTCATTAGACAGTGATTTTATCTAAACCGTGATTTTATCTTTAATCTTCTCAAAAAGCTTATCTCCGATGCGGTCGACTTCCTTGATTTGCTCAACGGTGGAAAAGCCGCCGTGGGCTTCGCGGTAAGCCACGATGTTGTCCGCCATGACTTTGCCGATGCCGGGCAGGGTCTGAAGCTGGTCGGCGGTGGCGGTGTTGATGTTGATGATGTCGGCGGCATCGGCACCCGACGCGGCGCCCGCGTTTTTATCGGGGACGGTGATTTTTTCGCCGTCGGCTATCACCCGGGCCAGATTGAGGCTGTCGAGATCGGCGCTTGCCGTAGCGCCGCCGGCGGCTTCGATGGCATTGGCCACCCGGGGTTCACTGTCGGTTTTAAGACGCACCAGCCCCGGGGCGTTGACGGCGCCGGCCACGTGAACAACGATCTCCGAGGAATTGTTCTGAGCGTTTTGGGTTCTGCTGATTTCATCAGCGGAAAGCAATTTGTCGGTGTCGGCCTGCCGTTTAACAAAGAGGGTGACCCCGATGCCGGCAACGACGATGACGGCGGCGAGGGCAATGGCCGCGATTTTGATTGTTTTTCGGTTTTGACTATTCATTATGAGACTCCGAGGATTGATGAAACAGGCAAGGTTTCATTGAGGATGTTCTCATTATATCATAAATGAAAGGCGTTTACATTAGAAAAGGGAAAGATATTTAATAACATGCATCAAGCGTTGCTTTTGATCCCATTATTTATCGATTCAGCAAGAACATTTGTGTTTTTATCAACTTGCCATCTGTTTTGAGAGGTTACTTCCTCAATTAATATTTTAGTTCGTTCATATCGGGTTGAATTATTTTGTAAGCTTTCGAAAACTTTGGGTCTTGCATTTTCGTTTTATAGGTTTTTTCACTACGATAAATCTCTTCTTTATTTATCTGTAATGTGGATTGTATTATTCATTTTTGTCGCTCAGCTTTGATATCGGATATGGCATCCGTCAAAGGACAGGTCTTGCCCTTTGCGACATCGTTAAGACCTTCTTTAATGAGACCATAGAGTTCGGTTTTTTCATTAAGGACTTCATTGGCTTCAACGCTTGTGACGGCAATATCGACTTTCCTGTTTTTTGTTATGATTGACATGGGGCAACCTCCTTTTAAAAGATAACAAAATGATACATGGATTTTGTTATGGCGTCAATCTGTTTCACCGAATAAAGTCTTATGAAAAGGATGGCTGTTCACGGGGAGTTCGTCACTCGCGCGAAAAACAAAGCACGGCGATGAAGCCGTGCTTTTGCTGAATCTCATTATTTAGAATGTTTGGATCTATTGCCGCGCTTTATTTTTTCTCAAGGCGAATCCCACAAAGCCGATGGTCAGGGCAAGGCCGGCGATGGCCTGGGCGATGTGAAGGTTGTTGCTGCCTTCGATGCCGGTCCTGGTCGCGCGGTTCGCGGCGGTTTTGCTGTTGGTTGTGGTTGCCGCGCTTTGGTTTGTGCCGTTTGTGGTTTGGCTTGTGCCGTCGCTTTGAACCGCGGTGTCCTGATAGGCCAGGGCATACGTGGAGAATTTATCCGTTTGGAAGGAGAGACGACTGCCCACCAGGGTGGTGGGGGAGTTGTTCCGCCGCACCATTGTGAACACGGATGAAGTAGAAGGTCCGCTGCGTGTTCACGGGGACTTGCGTGAGCTCATTCGGGAGATCGAAGGAGACGGTGATCGCGTTGCCGCCTAAATCGATGACCGGCGTCGCTTCGGCATCGCCGATTTTTTTATCGACTGACAGAGCCAGTCCGAAGGCCGCGCTTTTTCCGATTTTCGCTGCCAGCTCGTCGCACAAGGCTTTGTCTTCCGCTGGGGGATTGTCCTGCTTGGCGGCCCTCAAGGTGATGAGGATGTTTTCGCCGTTTTCCAGCGCTTCATGGTCTTCCGGTGTGCATAGTTTTGCCGCCAGCGCGTCATCGAAGCCGTCCACGGTCAAGTTGGGGAGGCCTTCGCCGATGACCACCTGGGATTTAACCGATCCGTGAGCGGGTGTCCTGACGACAAGGGGTTCCGACGGGGGTGACGGGTTTTTGGTATCCGTCGCGATTTTCCGAACCAGGATGGTGTAAGTTTTTCCGGGTTCGAGGTTATCGAAGGTGACGGTGGTTTCGCCGTCTTTGGGTCTGACCCATGTTCCGCCGCCGTCGATGCTGGCTTCTTCGTCGGGCTCAACCTTGACGGTGATGGTGTGATGGGTGACGTCAGTCGCCGTCGGTTTTTCGGGCGCCGGTTGATCTTCCTTGGCGTCGGGATCCTTCGCGTAGGTGTAGGTGTAGGTCGTGTCTGTTGTGATCGGTGTTTGCGTGCTCGGCACTGTGTCCCAGCTGCCGGCTTTGTAGTCGGCGTTCGGTTTGTTTCCGACCGCGGGAATTTGGCTCGGTTTCAGATTGAGTTCTCCGCTTGATGTGCCGGTGAGTGTCACGGTCTTGTCGGCCGTGGATCCGTCGTTCCACGCGCCGCCAACCACTTTGAAGGTGACGCTCGCGCTGATGGGTGTGTCATCTTTTCCCGGGGTTGGATCAGTGGCGGGCGTGCTGCCGTTCGCAACCGCGTTCGGGATGGTGATTTCCACATTAGCGGTCGGTGAGCCTGATACAGTGACTGTGTTTTCATCGGTTCTTGCGGCAGTGACGCCATTTTGGGAGATGTCTGTGAATGCGTCAAAATGATAACCGGTTTTCGCTTTGTATGTCACAGTGGCCATTGCGGTGTTTCTGGAAACAGTCTGAGAGGTGCTGCCCGAGATATCGGCATCGCGCCGCCGGTCAGTTTGACTGTGTAAGTCGCGGGCTGCGCGGGTTCTGTGGGTGTTGTAGGATCGGTGGGATCTGTAGTGTCTGTGGGTGTTGCCTGGACTGCTTTTAGCGCGGCCTGACCACTTTCATTTGCATGGACTTCATAAGCGGAGTTTTGAGAGGAGAACGCACTTTTCGCGGTGCCATCGGTATATTTTATATTGCCATTCGTGACAACGCCGGCTCCGTTCGCTAAGGTCACGCTAACGGCTTTGGAAGGATGAAAACTTGTGCCAGTATCAATTTGTGCGTTTTTCAAATAGATGTCTTCGGTCGAATTATTGCTGATAGTGGAATTTCCATACAATCCAATGTTGGAGTTGGCATAAATGCCGCCTCCTTGGCCTTGAGTGGCGGTGTTGCCAGTAATCGAGCCGCCGGTCATATCGAAGGAACCATTAGCACCAACATACACGCCGCCGCCATTTTGATTGGCGTAATTGCCTTCAATGGCGCCGCCGTTCATGATAACTTTACCGCCATTGATATAGATACCGCCGCCTGTGAGCCCTCTGCCGCCGGTGATTTTTCCATCACCAGTTATTTCCAAGGTTCCTTCAACTTTGATAACAGAGTCATCGGGTGAAGCGCCTGTTCCTGTGTGCTTCAGTGTATGGCCATTTAAATTAAGTTTGAGAGTTTTATTAGAAGGGATATACAAAAATGTTGATCCTGACGGACTATCCTCCAAGTCTTTACCTAACTTAACTCCTACTGTACTGTTTGATGAGGTATTGGATACTTTTCAATTCAGCCCATGTATTTACTGTCGTCGTCTCCGCCATCGCCGGGCCGCCAATGACCATCATCAGCCCCAGCATCAGCGCGAGGCAAAACAGCCATCGCAAACCGTTTGTTTTTACTTTTTGTTCCAAAAAAATTCCTCCTTATTATTGATCTTTATATTGATTGGCGGGTGATGGCAGATGCCGCGCTCCCGCGATTTCGCGAATCGGCGGAATTGGGGCATGATCGGCGTGGGATGGTTTGCTGGCGTGCCCGTTTTTTATCGTTAAACATAAAATCTTAAGGTTAAATGTCATTTTTTTATATTGTCTAATGATGAAATGTCTAAAAAGTCATGAAAAGGTACTACAATACAACAAAATTATATCAAAAGCCTGCTGAACTAACAATATTTTTTTGAGTTTTCCTTAATATTTTTAAAAATACTCGCCAATTGCGGGAGAAGCGGTGTGACTTTGGGGGTTGGCGTGCCGCGCTTGACTATTCTCATAGCATCAAAATAATAGTGAATCAGTCCGAACGCGAGAAAAAGCACAGCAAAAAATACAGAAAACCCGGCGGGACCGGGTTTTCGGAAAAATTGTTAATGATGTCCATCATGATACCTGCAAGACAGAATATATAATGTATTGCCTTCAATTTGATAAATCAGTCTGTCTTGTTGGTTGATTCTTCTGCTCCAGAAGCCTGCCAAATCGCCGGAAAGGGGTTCGGGTTTACCGATGCCTTCGTTGCCGTTTCTGCTGATATCATCGATTAATTTGTTGATCCGCTTGAGCGTTTTTTGTCTTCGGTTTCCCAATAGAGATAATCCTTCCATCCGTTGTCCGTGAAGCATTTATTCATCGGAAACCTCGATTAAGTCCCTTTGCGTTGTCTGACCGGATTCAAGTTGTTTTTTGGATTCCATCAACCAGTCATAATTGGCTTTGCTGCCCATGACGTGAATGTTTTCAAGCAGATTGTTATAAGCCTCTTCGGAAATAATCACGACATTTTTATTTTCTTTACGCGTCACGATCATCGTTTCGTCATCATCCGTGACGAGGTCCATATGGCTTTTCATTTCATTGCGAAATTGGGTGTCCTTCACAGCGATCATGATGATAACGCTCCTTTTCTTTTCTAACATGATAAAGTACAGAATCCTGTACGTCAATAGATAAAACTGTCAAAAGGAGCAGCGTTTGCTACTCCTTTTGTGTGTCAGCTTAGTTGATTTTTTCAGGGGGCACGACATCGGGATCGGCATAGGTCAGACGGAGGGCTTCCATGCGAAGCGCCATGCCGCGGGTCCCGGCGAAGGAGCCGTTTCGCACATAGCCCTGCCAGCCGGCATTTTGCACATGGGCGGCGTATTGAAAGCCTGGCACATAGTTGCCCGCATCGTCAAGGATGCCGACGCAAATGGCTTCAAGTCGTCTGGCTTTGCCGGTGGAGCCGAACTCATAGGCTTTGTAACCTTCCGGGATGGTGTAATCCTCGGAGGTTGTCACTTCTTTGACGGCCGCGTCGCCCACATTTTGAACATGGGCAAAACCGATCACACGGAAATCCTCGGGCACCATGACGGCAAGGGCTTCAACGCGAAGCGCGCGGCCGGTGGTGCCCACGGTGACGGATTGACCGGGGGCGAGGACGGTGTTTGCTTGATCCCAACCTTTATTTTCCACATGGGCGGCGAAATAGAGAGTGGGGATGATGATGGGCTTTTCATCGTAAGTGTAGGTATAGGTTGTATTTTCTGTGACCGGAGTGTCGGGGCTCGGCTCGGTGTCCCAGCTGCCGGCTTGATAACCTTTGTCGGGTTTGTTGCCAACGGCGGGGATTTGCTCTTCTTTCAGTTTTAAGGTGTCGCCCTCATAGCCTTCGAGGGTGACGGTTTGGTCTTCCGTTGTGCCGTCATCCCAGGCGCCGTGCTCAACCTTGAAGGTGACGGTGCGGGTGATTTTGTTTTTGGGCGTGTAAGCGTAGGTGTAGGTTGTGTCTTTGGTGATTTTTGTTCCCGCGGTGGGGGTAGAGGGGCGCCAGCTGCCGGTTATGTAGCCCGATGACGGTCTGGCGCCGACGGCGGGGATGTCCGCGTCGGTTAAGGTCGGCGCGGTTTGTGCATCGCCTTTCACAGTGACGAGTTGATCGGCGGTGGTGCCGTCGTTCCAGGCGCCGCCGGTCACCTTGAATGTCACGGTGTAGGTGTTGGTGGGAAATTCTAATTTTTTATAGGTTGATAATGATTGACCGTTAGTATTGACGTCAATCTCGGTTTGACCTTGTGTGCCTTCTTTGTTGGTCCAACCATAGCCTTTGACGGCGTTGGCCACGGAGAGATCGGTGGCTGTACCGCGGCCGGTGATGACAACGGAGACTGCGTCATTGGCGATGGTCAGCTTTTGTCCGTCACCTCCGGCTATACCACGATCACCGGAAGCGCGCACAGTTCCATTGTTGATCGTCACACCATTCGTGGCGAAAATGCCATAGGATCCCGTGGATGAACCGCTGTTCACGGTTCCGTCATTAATGGTGAGCGAGGCGTTGAAGCACCAAATGCCGTATTCAATATGATGGTCTTGGGAAGAAGTCGTTAATTGTCCGCTTCCGCTGATGGTCATATCTTTGGTGCTGTAAATGCCGCAGGAATATAGTCCTTGGATGTTTGTTTTCGTGTTCCTTACGGTGTTGGTGCCTTCAATGACCAGATTGAGTGGATTCGCGCCGTCATAGAAAATACAAGCGTAAAGGGGATAGTCCCGATTCTTTGTTGTGCCGCCGTGCCCTGTGCCGCTGTAAGACAATCCATCTAATGTCAGGGTGTTCGTCCAAGGATCAAAGCTCCAACCGTTACCGGAGAGGCGTTCGCCGGTGACTTCGTCATCGCCGACCCAGAGGTTATAGTGAGCGGCTTGTAGCGCGGCTTGATTTGCGTTTGTCTTAGTCACCTCATATCTCGGATCGTCAGAGGTAAACACAGCTTGGGCCGCGGCGTCATCGGCGTAACCAGCGCCTGTTGTGATATCCTTGGATGGAACATCTAAGGTTATGCCAATCGGTTTATCTGAAGGAGGCGTAAGAGCAGAGACGATATTTATTTTTTTATCGTCATGAACAGAGTTACTTAAAAAGACATTATTCGCTCTGCTATTGACAGTATTGCCAGTGATGGTGGGCGTTCCTCCCAGGATGATGGCTTTTTCGGCATAGATACCGCCGCCGTGAGAAGCGGCTGTGTTGTTTTGAATCGTGCCGCCATTCATGGTAAATTGCGTGTCTACGGTGTTGGAGACAAATACACCGCCGCCTTTGTAAGTGGCTGTGTTGCCTGAAATCGTGCCGTTGCTCAAGGTGAATTTACCGCCGCTACCGACATTGACACCGCCGCCGTATCCGCCTGTGTTGGCTGAAATCGTGCCGGAACTCATGGTGAAAACGCCATTTGTGTACACACCGCCGCCGAGCCCGATGCCAGTGGCAGTATTGTTCGAAATGGTACCGCTTTCCATGGTGAAGGCACCGATCGCATAGACACCGCCGCCATCATAAGTCGATTGATTGCCGGTAATTGTATCGCCGCTCATGGTGCAGAGACCGCTGCTGATATACGCGCCGCCGCCGTTGTAGGCTTCGTTTTTTTGAATCGTGTTGCTGCTCAGGGTTAAGCTACTGTTTGACCACACGCCGCCGCCTTCTCCGGTCGCGGTGTTGTCGGAAATGGTGCAATTCGTCATGTTACAAGCAACGTGGACAGACACCCCGGCTCCATTTTTCGCGGTGTTGTTGGTAATGGTGCCGCCGGTTATCGAAGCATCTGGAGCGCCTACATAGACCCCGCCGCCCTCACCGTTATCAGCGTGATTTTCGGTAATGCTACCGCCAGTCATGGAGAAGGTGCCGCTGGCGTTGATGCCGCCGCCGTCTCCGGTCGCGGTGTTGCCGGAAATGGTGCCGTCGATCATGGTGAAGGTACTGTATGAGCAGACGCCGCCGCCATGACTGCCAGTGTTGGTGTTATCTGCAATGCTGCCGCCGGACATATTAAAGGTACCATTGCAGACAAGGACACCGCCCGCGCCATAGTTGTCTGTTCCGGTTTTTGTAAAGGTGTTGCCGATGATTGTCCCGCCTTCCATGTTGAAGGTGCCGCTTGATACAAGCACACCACCCGCGCCTCGATAGACTGTCTCGGCGTCGTTGTCTTTTGACGAGCCGCCGGTGATTTGACCCGCTCCTCCGGAAGATGAATCTTTCAAGGTCAGGGTTCCGCCGGTGACTTCAATGACATGGCCGTTGACTTGGGGTTCAGACGCACTTAGGCCCCGATTTAAATTGTGACCGGCAAGGTCCAGCGTGACGGTTTTGCCGGTGGGGATCGTCAACGGCGCGTCTGAATCGATATTGCTAGTCAGTGTTAGCGTTAAATTGGTGTCTTGAGAAGTCATCGCTGTTTTCAATGCGTCCCAACTTCCAATTTCCTGCGCCATTGCCGTATTGCCGAGCCCGAGCATCAGTCCCAGCATCAGCGCGAGGCAAAAAAGCCGGCGCGTTAACTTTGGATTGTTCATTTTCATTATCTGTTCCTCCTGTTCCACGAGTCTGTGATTCTGTCGTTTGGGGGATATATACGGATAGCCATCGAATTTGGCGGTAAAGTCAATTCCGATGGCTATTTAAACAAATGGTTTATCTATTCTTTTTAAATCGGTCGTTATCCTTAGAGGCATCCAGAGGTATACGCGAATAAAAAGACAACAAAGTCGTCATCATGAGCTTGCCGTCTCCGAACGGGAGCTTGAAAGGAATACGAGCGAAGAACATTTGTGTACTATATTATAGCATGATTTCGTCCAATTCTCAATGGAAAAAGCACGGTTTTCACGCCGTGCTTTTTTGAATGAGATTATGTTTTGAATTGATTAATGATCCTTTAGAAAAACCATTGATTGACAATGAAGGTCGAGCCCGGGGTGGGATAGCTTCTGAAGGATTGGAAGGGATGAATCCGAACGCCTTTGCCGATGCAGTCGTGAACGGCGTTTTGCACGGCGATGGAGCTGCAACCCAGATAGCGGGTGTAGGCGCCGTCCAGGTAAGCCGAAAATTGACCCGGCGCCGTGATGACGCTGACGGGATCATGGCCGCCCCAACGGCCGGAATCAGCGCGATTCATGATGCAGGAAATGACGGCCAGGGCGCCTTCATAAGAAGCGCCGCCTTCTTGCTGCACCACCGCGCAAATCAGATCAAAATTCGGAATGATAATCTCCGGCACATAAATGCGGTAGGTGTCACTCGTGTCCCCCGGAGCCGGTGCCCCCTTGGGAACGATTTTGACCTGCAGGCCTTCCATGCGATAGCTAAAACCCTCGCTGCCGGCGGCCTGACCGTTTTTGGCCCAGCCGAGCCAGCCGATGTTTTGCACATGAGCGCGATAATAAATGTCAAACTTGTTCGCCGTGGCGCCGGTGAGCTCCAGGCGGACCCCTTCAACGCGCCGACCCTGACCGGTGGTGCCGGCGATGCCGCCGTCAACCCAGCCCTGGTTCCAGCCGATATCCTGCATGTGCACCATGGCGCGGATGTTGCCGGCGTAAACGGGATCGTCAATGAGCAGACGAATCGCTTCCAGACGCTTGCTTTGATTTAACGTGCCGACCATGCCGAAATTGCCGACGGAATCCTGCCAGCCGATATCCTGCACATGGGCGTTGAAATCAAATCCCATTTCGCAAAAGGCTTTTCTGGATGAAGCCGCCGTTTCGATGGGGGAAGTTTCACCCTTGGGAATCAGGCGGACTTCGATGGCTTCCATGCGCAGCCCATAACCCGAACTGCCGGAAGACTCACCGTTTTTGGCCCAGCCAAGCCATCCAGCGTCGGCGATATGGGCGCGGTAATACACGTCGTAATGATTGGCTATCTCGCCGGTCAGGCGGATGCGCACCGCTTCAAGCTGCAGGCCTTGGCCTTCGGTACCGGATAGGGCGCCGGCACTTTTTTCTTCGCTTTCCCAGCCGATGTTTTGAATGTGGGAGCGATAGACGATATCCCCGGCGTAGGGCATGCCGTCCAGACGCAGCTTAAGGGCTTCCAGTCGAAGACAGCATCCGGTGGTACCGGCGGTGACACCGTCCCGGGTTTCGTCCATCCAACCGATGTTTTGGGTGTGAACCGCATAGACCACACTCGGGGTCGCGGCGTTGGTTTTGACCGTCGCATCGGTGTTCTCTGCCGTGGGCGCGGGCTCCGTCGATGGAGAAGGCGCTGCCTCGGGGGTGGTCGATGGGGTGGCCGACGGTGTCGGCGAGGCCATCTGCTCAATGTGAGTTGTCGGCGTCGCATCGCTTGTCGGCGAGGTTTGGGCGTCGGCAGCGAAAACGGGAGACGCGACAGGGAGACAAAGGGAGGCGATCAGCGCGGTGACCGTCCATTGTCTGAAGGTTTTGTTCATATAGGCGTGTCCTTTCTGTTAATCTTTTTTGTGAATCAGTAACGAATGATCTTGTTGAATGTTACAAAAAATATACAAATCTCAAATATTATACATAACTTAGATACATTTGTCCAGACTTTCCCTTAAAGAAGCCCAGCGGCTTTAAGAATCGGCGCGAAAAAGGAGGATTCGTGAGAAAAGCGTTAAAAATTTTTAATGGATATGACGGCGTGTGACCGTTCGAGTGACCGCCGTAATTTATAATAAAGATAATATCAGCGCAAGCTATACTTTGCCGGGTTCACCCCCGCGAAAGCCGCGTGACCGATCGACGAGGCTATCTTTGAAAAAGCCGACAAAAATTTTTTATGGATGAATGTTTAACGATGTATGAATTTTCGTGCATTTATGATATCATTGCCTAAGACAACCGTGTTTTTTTCGAATCACAAGCCTGTGACAACGACATTGCGAATATCAACCTTCAATAATATATCTTATTATCCCCACCGGAGGAAATTTCAGCCATGTTTGATTTGGAAAATCAAAAAAACAGTCATGCTCGGGATCAATTGCGCGCCATCGGCAAACGGATGCGCAGCGCGCTAACTGATCCCAACGCGGAGCATGTCATCAGTGACTTTATTGCCGCTATCGGTGAAGCCCTCGATTGCGGTTGTATTTATGTTTTTGAAAAGAACAACAGAGGCACGTTTGACCTGATGGATTCCTGGGTACCCGAGGGGAAGGTCCTTCCCTTTGAGACCACCACCAACATCTCTCCCGATGTGGTGGAGCCGTGGTACCGCGTCCATCACGCGCTTGACGCCTATCCGGTGGCCGTGATGCCGGACGTGAACATGCTTCGCGAACGGGACCCCAAGCTATACGAAGCCTTTTCCCGCCGGGGTATCCGCAGTCTCTATACGGGACTGCTCAACACCAACATCGAAAATGTCGGCTTTTTCGGCATTGACAATCCGCCGGTGGAGGATATGACAACCTTGGCGGCGTTTTTCAGATTGATCGGGATGTATCTGTCGGAGCGCATGCGCAATCATACCGTCATCACCCATCTCAAAGGCTTCGGCTACGTCGACAAACTCACCGGCATCGGCAACATCAACAGCCTGTGCGATTACGCGGAAAGCATTGGCCGGCATGACAGCGTCGGCGCGCTCTACGGTGAAATCGTCGGAATTGACACGGCCGGCGAGCGGGAAGGCCATGTTGCCATCGACCGCATGATTCGCGCCACGTCCTCGACGCTCTCCGGCGTGTTTCGGGCGATCAACGTCTATCGCGTTGGGAATAACGCCTTTTTCGCGGTCGTTACGAACATCGATAAAACCCTTTTCGAGCGTGAAGCCAAGCAAGCCATGAAATTGCTCAATGCCGAAAGGATCCCCTGTATCATCAGCAGCAAATGGTGGTCCGAATCCATCGGCGGATTGGACATGATGATGCACTATGTCAAAATGCTCAATCAAATCGAGCAGCAAAAATGGTCCGCCGGCAAAGCGTTGCCCGACAGCGAAACGTTCCTTCGCATCGTTGAAATCAATCCTAAAGCCGACACGTATCGCGTGATTTATGACTATTTTGATCCGATGGCGGTGTCGCCGCTTCAAAAAGGCTATGAGAACTATAAAAACCAAAAACTCCTTCGCATTGCCGAAGAGGATCGCGAGCGCTACGCCACCTATTGGGAGCTGACCTACCGGGCGGCCCGCGCCGAAACCAACCGAGATTATCACACCGAAATCTACTATCATGCCATATTGGGCACAGGCTCGATTCTCGTGAAGGAAATCACCTCCAAACTTTCCGATGAGACAGTGTTGGTCACCATACGAAACGCCTTTTTGTCCGAGGAGGCCATTTATCAATCTTCGACGCTGTACCGGCGCTTTGGCGAAGGGGAAAGCGCCTATCTCGACATGCCCTTGAGCCGGGATGACGCCTTTTACGACCAGGCCGATCGATGGCTTGCGGGCGCCGACATCAAAAAAGTTGCCGTTTTGGCCACCGATATCAACCGGTTCAAGCTCTATAACGACATTTTCGGCAGAAAAGCCGGTGACGATTATCTGGAACTCATCGGCAACGTGTTAAAGCAGCTTGCCGAGGATTATCACGGGGTGGCCGGTTATCTGGGCGGCGATGACTTTTGCATGATGCTGCCGGTGTTGGAAAAGGACGGAGCCTTTTTCATCGAGCAGGCCGAAGACTACATCAAAAAAGTCACCGTGTCCGAAGCTTTTTCGCCCACCGTCGGCATTTACATCTGCGACAATATCGGGAAGAGCGCTGTCGAGCTCTATGACCGCGCCCAAATGGCCCTGTCCGTCATTCGCGGCAGCTACACCCAAAAAGTGCGCCTATTTGATGAAAATCGATACAAAGAATTGCGCCGCGAACAGTTATTGCTGATGGATGTCCAAAACGGTCTCCAAACCGGCGAGTTTACCTTCTATCTGCAGCCCAAGGTGGACGCCTTCAACGGCAAAATCGTCTCGGCGGAAGCCTTGGTGCGCTGGATTCATCACGGCGAGCTCATTTCACCCGGCGCTTTTATTCCCACGCTGGAAAACACCGGATTTATCTACAGACTCGATCGCTATATCTGGGAGGAAATCTGTAAATGGCAGCGGGCAACCCTCGACGCCGGAAAGCCTGCCCTGCCGGTTTCCGTCAATGTATCCCGGGTGGACTTTGACTATCTTGACGTCGATGCTTGCTTTGAGGAATTGATTGCCAAATACGAGTTGCCGGCGCACCTCATCGAGATTGAAATCACCGAAAGCGCCTATGCCGAGGCGACGTCCAAGCTTCATCAAAGCGTCGCGAGACTGCGGAAAATGGGCTTTGCCATTTTGATGGACGATTTCGGCAAGGGATATTCTTCGCTGAACATGCTGCAAAATCTCAATGTGGACGTGCTCAAAATCGACAAGCGCTTTTTGGATGAAGGCAAGGACGCGGCTCACGGCAGCGACATCATCAAAAGCATCATCGACATGGCCCACATGCTCAATCTGCCGGTCGTGGCCGAAGGCGTTGAAGACATTGACCAACTTGAAGAACTGCGCGGATTTTTCTGCGACTTCATTCAAGGCTATTATTTCTACAAACCGATGCCCATCGACGAATACGAAAAACTCCTTTCGGATCCCGACAAAGTGGACAACAAAACCGACAGCCACAAAGGCCTTCGCCGACGCAAAGACGGTGCGTCCGATGTCTATCACTCCTCCACCAAATACGCCATGGGCATACCGATGCCCTACGCACTCTTCAACGTGGTTTTGGATGACAACGGCGAGCTGGAAGATGTGCTCTATACGGCCTGCAATCATATGTACGAAGAATTTGTCGGCTATACCTTTGAGCAAATGGAAGGTAAATCCTACTTAAATGCCGTCAAAAACTCCAATGTCAACTGGAAAGATATCTTCTATCGCGTCGCCTACAAAGGCGAACACCTCCAAAGCGTCTACTATAGCGATATGTCCCAAAAATGGCTGTATGTCTCAGTTTTCCAAAATGGGGAAGAAGGTTACGCGTCGATTGTCTACGCCGACGTCAGCGAGGTCACCAAATACGGAAAATTTGTTGCCAATGAAGCAGTGAAAGAAAAATAAGATCATCATCGGAGGGCGACCATGAACCAACCAAAACGCGTCGTGTGCTACGGCGATTCCAACACCTACGGCTATGATCCGCGAGGCGTGCTCGGCGGGAGATATCCCGAAGACGCCTTATGGACGACCTTGATTGGCTCTGACGATCGAATAGTCATCAACGAAGGACAAAACGGCCGAACCATTCCCAAATTCCCTTGGGAAAAAAGCGAAGCACTGCACATTATGAAAAGTCACGGGCCGGTCGAGCTCATTATTGTCATGCTCGGCACCAACGATATCATCGTCCATTGGGATTTTAAAGCCGCCGATGTTGCGGCGTGCATGGAATATTTTCTGAGTGAACTCAAAACGGCGAACGCCGATACGCAGGTGCTGCTCATCGCACCGCCGGCCATTGAAAGCGGCCAATTTCAAATGGAGCCGAGACTTTTGGTGGAATCCCAAAAATTCGGAGACTGCTACCGGGCAGTGGCCGACCGCTTAGGCATTGCCTTTGCCGATGCGTCTGACTGGCAGGTGGAGGCCGCCTTCGACGGCGTGCACTTTTCCGAAAAAGGTCACGCGGCTTTTGCCCGGGGCCTTGGACAAAAGCTCACGGAGATGGGATTTTAGATAGTTTTCAGATTCCCTGCATTCGACAAGTCAATCAAGCAACAAAAAAACCGCGCCAAAAGGCTCGGTTTTTTTGATGCGTTTGCTTTTTTCGCAGAAGGCAATCTCCGGATGGCGAAACCGCCAACTGGCAAACGCCCGCCGCTTTTTCATCAATATTCGCTGTCAAAGGGTTTTGTGCGGTTTTTGTATTTCTTCCGGTATTCCGTCGGGGTCATGCCCGTGCTTTTTTTGAACACCTTGCTGAAATAATTGGGCTCGTGATACGAGAGGTCCAGGGCGATGTTGATAATCGGCACATCGGTGTTGATGAGCATGTCCTTGGCGATGTCGATTTTGCGGTTGGTGAGATAAGTGACGAAATTGACGCCGGTCTCTTTTTTGAAAATCTTGCTGAGATAGTATGAACTCATGTTGGCGTATTCGCCCACTTGATCAAGGGAGATGTCCTTGTGACAATTCATGTCGATATAATTTAAGATATCGTCAATGGTGTTTTTGCGGTTGCTGTTTTCCGACACCGTGCGCTCGAAAATGCGGTCGATAACCTTCATAATTTCGATTTTTAAGTTGTAGCGGTTTTTAAAATGGCCGGTGAGGTGGGCGCTGGTGGGCAGCGGCGGTACCGGCTGATCGTTTTCTTTGGCTTCACTCACCTCGATGGCGTAAATCTCGCTTAAAAAATGATCGACTTCGTTTTCGATGGCCAAAAGGTCATAGCCGTAGTGGTCATAGAGCAAATCCAGGTATTCGCCGAGGGCTTTGCGGCAGGCCGCGTATTTCTTCTGCACGATGGCATAGATGACCTCGTTCATCTTTTCGGTGAACAGGGAGATTTCGTTGGCTTTTAGTGAGGCGATGGCCTGACCCACGGCCTCAAGCAACTGCTCCGGACGGATGGGTTTGAGCAAAAAATCATCGACCTTAGCTTTGATGGCCTGATGAGCAAAGTCAAACTCGTTGAAGGCCGTGATGAGGATGACTTTTTTGGCGGGATCCTTTTTCTTGACTCGGCGCAGCACTTCGATGCCGTTGATTTCGGGAATGTTGATGTCCATCAGCACAATGTCGGGCTCGGTTTCTTCGATGCCTTCCATGGCTGCGGTGCCAGTGGCGGCGCTGCCCACGACTTTCACGCTCGGCGCCTGTTTGTCCAGAATCATCTTGAGGGCTTCTCTTTCCAGATGTTCGTCTTCAACGATATATACTTTATACATTTATTTGCCTCCCGGAACGGTTTTATAGGGGATGCGCAAGATGACTTCTGTCCCCTTGGAAATGGCCTTATTGTAACGAATGCCGTAAGTCGGTCCGTAATAATATTTCAGACGTTTGTTGGCGTTTTGAATACCGATGCCGGTGCTGGTGGCACTGTCGTTGGCTTCGGTGTCGTCAAGGAGCACATCAATGAGGGCGGGGGGAATGCCCGGTCCGTTGTCGGTGATGGTGATGATGACATCATCCTCTTCCCGCACCGCGCGGATGACGATGCGCCCGCCGGCGGAATTGGGCTCGATGGCGTGGTTGATGGCGTTCTCCACAAAGGGCTGAATGGTCATAAACGGACAGAGCACGTTGCCGAGCCGCGGACTGATGTCAATGTCGTAGGTCAGGCGCTCGCCCAATCGGACCTTTTGAATGGAGAGATAATTCTTGACGTGATCGACTTCCTCTTTAAGGGTGACGAAGTCGTTGTTTTCTTTTTTTAGGGTGTAGCGCATCATGTCGGAAAAAGCGAAGACCATATCCTGGGTTTTATCGGCGTTTTCCAACATGGCCAGACGGCCGATGGTGTTGAGCACGTTAAACAGAAAATGAGGATTGATCTGCGCGCGCAATGCCTTGAGATCGGCTTCTTTGAGCGCCGCCTCCGCTTCGGAGCGAAGCTTCACCTCTTCCATAAGCTCCAGATTGGCGTTGTGAAGCTCCTTTTGCATGACGTGAACCATTTCGCGCTCCACCAGATAATTGGCAATGGTAAAGAGCAGATTGGCCGCGGCCTCCACCTTGTCGAGGGTGGAGTGCTTGGCGTGTTCGCGCAGGGCGCAAAGACCGGGGTGAGCTTCGATATTGGTCAAGGTTTCGGAGCCGTAGGGAAGTTTTGCCATTTCCTCATCGGGGATGATGATCTGGCCGGCCATGATGGCGCCGAGATAATTTCCCTTGACCATGATGGGCACGGCGAGGTCCACCAGTCCCCCGTGACAGATGAAAATCGACGGCTTGCCCGAGCGGGCGGACATGAGACCGCCGTGGGCGTCGGAGAGATAGCAATAATCGCGAAACTCGTCCACTTCGCGCATGGCTGTGCAATAGGGGTTAAAATTGCTGTATTCGGTAATGGGATTACCTTTATAATCAACGGTGATGGCCGCGAGCCCCGTCGCGTCGGAGAAAGTATCTTGAATCTGCTGGAGCATGGCCACATCGATATAATCGGTTATTTTTAAGAGAATTCGCATAAAACACTTCCTAAAAACATTATTTTGTGGATGGTGTGCGTGCCGAAATCGGCGAGAAAGGGATAAAAAATCGAATTTTCGCGCCTTTTCCGTTATTTTGTTTCTATTATAACACATTATACAAAATTTTACACTTTTTTGTCGTGAAAAAGCGAATAACTTACAAAATTTTATCTGAAACCGATATGGCGCAATTCGGCGCGTTTACCTATAATAAACAGAAGACGGTTGACACGAAGCGTATAATAAAATATAGAAAAAAGAAAGAGAAGGTGAAAACAATGATTACAAAAGATATACTGGTTGCGGAACTCGTTGAGCAATATCCCGAAGTGGTTCAACCGCTGATGGGCTTCGGCATGCACTGCATCGGCTGCATTGCCTCCCATGGGGAATCCCTCGGCGAAGCCTGCATGGTCCACGGTCTCGATGCCGACGATGTCGTCGACGGTCTGAACAACTACGTTGCCAAAGCCAGACAATAATCAGCGGTAGACCGGCACTCCCGTTCGGAAGGATTGATCCGTCCCGGGGGTGCTTTTTTTGATGGACGGACAAGACAATCCAGTTTGCGTTATCATCGGCGCATGGGCCAAAGGACACCCCGCGGAAAACTGAAACACCTGAATCTTGTTTGGGGGTTATATGACCTGAAAAAGCAATCCGAGAAAAATACAAAGCGAATTTGAAATTGTTTCAATGGAATAAAAGATAAAGCATCTGGTGTTTTTGACGGCATTATGTTATAATTTTGTTATATTCCATTATAATTTTGCTGTATGCTTCGCTTGTCGGAGGGAATATGATGCCAGGATTTATGTTAAACTTATCCCAAATATCCAACAATGCCATCACCAACGTGGAGATCAATCTCGTTGCCATCGCTTTTTTATTGGTGCTGCTTTTCGGACGGCGCCGTGTTTTTGGCGATCATCCCATCGCCAACAATCTTTTTACGCTGCTCATCTGTTTGGCTATCATGTGCGCGGGATGCGAAGCTCTCTCATATATGCTTTCCGGCCGGGAAGGCCAACTCATCCATGTCATTTATGTCGCGGTGGACTATTTCTTGTTTTTGAGCAATTTGGTCTTTTGTTATGTTTGGGGGATGTTCGTCGTCTTCAAAATGTTCGGAAATCTTGACCGGATTAAAAAAAACATCATCTTGTATTCGCTGCCGGCCTTGGTTTTGACACTGCTGCTTACCGTCAATATTTTTGTTCCTTTTATTTATTCCATTGACGCGAACAACATTTATTCACGGCTTCCTTTCGGCTTCATTCCATATATTATTGACTACGGTTATATGATCTACAGCATTGTGATCTACATCAAATTCCGCAACACCGTCAAGCGCTATTTCTTCTTTCCGATGGAAGCTTTTATGTTGCCCGCTTTTATCGGATCACTCATTCAGGGATTGTTTTTCGGCATATCCGTTACCTGGATTGCCAATACCGTCGCCCTTAACGCGTTGTACCTCAATTTGCTCAGCGAGCGCACCTTCATCGACGTGCTCACCGGCGTCTACAACCGCGGCTATTTTAACCGTTGTCTCAAACGTCTGGGAACCGGAGCGGATGATTTCGCGTCGGGAATGATGATTGATTTAAATGATTTTAAGGCAATCAACGACAATCTGGGACACGATATCGGTGACATGGCTCTCAAGGATGTGGGAGAGCTGCTCATTGTCAATTTGCCCGATGGCGCCCTTGCCGCCCGAACCGGCGGCGATGAGTTTTTCGTGTTGGTGCCGGGGTCTTTGACACCGACGGTCGACGATATCCGCGAGCGGATTGAGCAAGCCGTCCGCGCTTTCAACGCCGAAAACAACCGGCCCTACACTATCAATTTTTCTATCGGAACCGCCCTTTATGATCCCGCTGACGGAGAGGACGCCGAGGAAAAATTTTTAAAACGGCTCGACGACGCCATGTTTGCCGTTAAGAGCGACTATCATGCAATCCACGGTGCATATCGAGACACGCAGTCGATGTAATATCTAACAATACAACTGTTCGGCGCTTCATTTAACCGATTCAAAAAACACCCGTTGCGGCAAACTTTCCGCAATGGGTGTTTCGTTTGTTAGGCGTTTTGAAATACGCTTTTATTAAGCGCGTTAATCGAGAATATCGGTTTCGATCACGAGGTTGCGGTTAAAAACACGCTTGAATTTTTTGCCGCAATCGTCAAGAATCATATCCGTGAAGACAGAATGTTTTCGGCAATTCAGCCGCATGATGACGCGGTCATCTTCGATGACGCAGCCTACATCCCGAACGGCGCCGTCCATCGAGCGGTCAAGCTGTTCGCCGATTTGCAAAAGCAGGCCAATGAGATCAATGGCTTTTTTGTCCTCCGCGTCAATGAGGGCTTCGTATTGCTTGTCGACCTTCACTTTTTTGTTGATGCGGTGATTGAGGGCCGCGAAGGCGGACAACAGCAGTTGTCTGTGGCTCACGCCGTAAATGGGGGAGTTTAAAATCAAATTGAAGCTGTGCTCGTGATGATTGGTATAGTCCACCTTGATGCCGCAATCGTGGAGAAGAGCGGCGGTTTTGATCACCTTGTCATAGCGGTCGTTTAAATGATGCAGCGGTTTTAAATCGGCGTACATTTTATCGCAGAGACGATACATATGCACGGCGTGAGGAATGTTGACATCGTAATTGTGCATCACGTTGGTTAGCGACATTTCGTGGACGTCGTGGACGATGTTGTCTTCGCCGAATCCCAAAAATTCGTAGACGACACCGTTGCGAAGACCGGAGTTGGCAATGATGAGCTTTTCGGAATCGATGGTCTTCATCGCCTGATAGACAGCCCGGCAGGCGCCGACGAAAATGTCCGTTCTGCCTTTGGAGAGGCCTTTTAGGCTTCGACGCTCGTCATAATCCATCTTGGCTGTCATATCGTATATTTCTTTGACCTGGTGCCTGTGCATATAATAATTGTGAGCGATATCCAGCGGATGGTCGGTCATGCGTCTGTGGATGCGGCCGATGTTGCGGATGGTGCCTCCGACACCGACAAGAGGCAGATTTTTTGCCTTTTCAAAAATCGGATATTGGGCATAGGCGCCTTCGAGAAAGGCAACCAGTCTTTCAAGGTCTTCTTTTTTGATTTTATCGCTGAGTGAAAAGCGTTCAGCCAGATCAATGGAGCCGAATGGAAGGCTGACGGCCTCCGTTTTTTTCCGGTCTTTAATCAGGACAAACTCGGCGGACCCGCCTCCGATATCCATCATCAGGGCGTCTTCGATATCCAGAGTGTTGATGACGCCAAGATAATCGTAGGCCGCTTCCATCTCACCGGGAATCACATCGATCACCAAGTCCAATTCCTTCAGGGCGCGCCGGACAAAAACGTCGCCGTTTTTTGCCTTGCGCACCGCGGCGGTGGCGATGGTTTTGATGGTGGTGAGCTGGTAGGCTTCGCACATGCGTTTGAACATGGCCAGGGTTTCGATGCCGTAGTCCATGCGATCATCCTGCAAAAGGCCTGTCTCGGCATAGCCCTCGCACAGGCGCACGTTCACCTTGGCGTCGTCAATCAGCGTGAAACTGCCGCCGGGATTAAAGCGGCCGACAATGAGGTGAAACGAGTTGGAACCGATGTCGATGACGCCGATGCCGGCATGGGTACTGAGTTTCATGGAAAATCTCCTTAACTTTCAAAATACGTGACAGGGTTATTCGTTCATCAGCGCCTGTTTTTTTGCCTCGGCGTAAAGCGCCTCCGATTCCTCGCAAAAATGCTTTTGACATTCAAGCAGGGGTTTGCCGCGTTTGTCCACGCGCACATAGGTTTTGTCCGCCGTCATGATGCGGGTTTTAATGGTGTCGTTCCAGGTGATGTCCAGAATGTGATAAAGGCGCGCTCTGAGTTCCGGATCCTCCACGGGGAAGAGGGTTTCGATGCGGCGGTTTAAATTGCGCTGCATCCAGTCGGCGCTGGAAAGATAGATTTCGTCATCGCCGTTGTTATAAAAATAGTAGATGCGGCTGTGTTCCAAAAAGGTGCCGACAATGCTGTGGACGCTGATGTTGTCGCTCAGCTCCGGTACGCCGGGAATGAGTGAACACATCCCCCGGACAATCAGGCGGATTTCCACGCCGGCCTGACTGGCCTCGTATAGCAGGTCGATGATGCCGTCGTCTATCAGAGCGTTCATCTTGGCGACGATCAGGCCTTTTCCGCCCATTTCGGCGTTTTTGATTTCCCGTTTGATCATCCGGACAAAGAAGGGCCTCAAGGTTTCCGGCGCGACGGCAAATTTGTTCCAGCGGGTGTAATGGCTGTAGCCCGAAAGCAGATTGAACAGGGTGGAGGCGTCGGAGGCGTAGCTTTCCTTGGCGGTGAGCATGCCGATGTCGGTGTAAAGGCCGGCAGTGACGTCATTATAATTGCCGGTGCCCAGGTGGACATAACGGCGAATGCCGTCTTCTTCTTCCCGAACTACCAAAATCATTTTGCAGTGAATTTTGAGCCCCGGCAAACCGTAGATGACGTGGCAACCGGCTTTTTCAAGTTTTTTGGCCCAGACGATGTTGTTGGCTTCGTCAAATCGGGCTTTGAGTTCAACCAGGACCGTCACCTGTTTGCCGTTGTCCGCGGCGCGAATGAGTTCATCGATGATCGGTGAGTCTCCGCTGACGCGGTAGAGGGTCTGTTTAATGGCTAGAACTTTGGGATCTCCGGCAGCCTTTCTGATAAACTCAATGACGGTGTCGAAGGATTGATAGGGGTGATGAAGGAGTCTGTCCTTTTCGCGGATGACATCGAAAATGTTGTCCTGTTCGTAAAAATCCGGGGAGAGCAGCGGCTGCCATTTTGGCGCCCGCTTGTCGGAAAATTCCGAACGGCCCTGAAATTTTGAAAAACAGGTCAAATCCAACGGCCCTTTGCATTCGTAGACATCGGACTCGGTGATGTCAAGCTCCCGGGTCAGACCGGCGAGCATGGTTTTATCCATTTTTTTAGACACTTCCAATCGAATGCAGGCGCCCCATTTGCGCTGTTGAATGGATTTTTCGATTTCGATTAAAAGGTCTTCGGCTTCGTCTTCGTCGATGGCCAGGTCACCGTTGCGGGTGACGCGAAACAGAGCTGTGTCTTTGACAATGTAACCCGGGAATAATTTTCCCACCCGGGGTGTGATGATGTCCTCGATGAAGGTGTAGCGCATTTCACTGCCGGGTTTGTTGCCGGGAAGGGCCAGGATGCGGGAGAGCACTTTGGGAATTTCGACAATGGCCATCAGGGTTTCGCTTTTGTTTTTGTCCTTATCCTTATCCTTATCTTTATCTTTGTCTTTGGTTTTTTTCTTTTTCTTTTTGGCTTCGGTATCGGCGAGGGTCGCGCAGAGATAGACGCTTTGGTTTTTGACGAGGGGGAAGGGGCGGCTGCTGTCCACGGCCTGGGGCGTTAACACCGGATAGCAAAATTCGTCAAAATAGTCCGAGGCGAACACCTGCTCGGCGTCGGTCATGTCCTTGGGTTTGACAAAACGGATCCCCGCGGATTCCAGCTCCGGCAACAGGGACTTGTTATAGCAATTGTATTGATGCTTCATCATCTCGTGAACGCCGGCGTTAACTTCCTTTAACAATTCCTTGGGGGTGCGGCCGTCAAGGCCCCGCTTTTCGTAGCCGACGCCGATCTGATCCATGATGCCGGCCATACGCACCATGACAAACTCATCGAGATTGGACGCGGTAATGGCCAAAAACATCAGCCGGTTCATGATCGGATTGGTTTTGTCATAAGCCTCTTCCAGACAGCGATAGTTAAAATCGAGCCAGCTGAGCTCGCGGTTGATATATTGGGTTGGTTTCATCGGGCAATCCTCCTGACCCGCAGCGTGACATCGATGCCGAAGACCCGCTGCATGGCGCTTCGGTTTTGATTGAAAGCGTAAGTCTCCAAATGAAAATCGGATTCTGTTTGAACGGTGACCTGGAAGGTGCCCTTTTCAAGGCGGCAGGTAAGCTTTTGAACCTTGCCCAGATGACTTTTGTCCAGAGCGCCGGCAAGTCTGAGGATGGCGATGAGTTTGGCGGCGGCCAGCCTTTCGTCCTCATCTTGACAGGCATTGCCCAGCGCGGATTCAAAATCATCGCGAAGGCCTAAGCAAATCAGCGCGACCCGGCTTTTTTCCGACCGGGAAAGACCGGTGATGTCCGAGTGATTGATGAGCCAGGCGGCGGTTTCACCTTGATGATCCTCTGCCACAAACGCTCCGATGTCCGCAAGTCTGGCGGCAATGCGCAAACAGCGTTCATCGTCTTTTGAGAGACCGTAATATTTTTTGAGCACCTTAAAAATTTTTAGGGCATTTTTTTCCAGATTTTCGGCATGTTTTAAATCGACGCGGTATTTTTTTGACAAACGAATGGCGGCCTGATACGCGGAGTTTGCCATCCATTCTGCCAGGCGGGCATCTTCGGTCATCCGGAAGGACAGGGCCATCAGCGCGTCGCCCACCCGCATTTGCAAAAGCCGGATGTGGGAAATGCCGCTGCGCTCGGCCAGCTTGACATAAAGGGCCAGTGTATGGCGGAGCACATCATAATCGTCATCTTCCATTTTGGGAAATTGTCTTAAGGTTTGCTCGGGTCCCAGGGCTTCAATGTCGTCAATGAGTTTTTCGAGATCGTCGCGCATCACATGATAACAGCCGTCAGCGCCGATGCTCGCGTGGGTCATGTCCGCGATGAGATCAGCGTCGTGGGCCGCGATAATCAAATGCGCAACGGGGTCATTGTCGATCATATCATCGATGAGCCGCGTTTTGATGTCGATGAATTCAAAAAGAAAATCTTCATATCGGGTCAGGCTCTCGGCTACGGGTCGAAACCGGGTCTGCATTTTCAGATAGCCGATATTGGTGTGGTGGGTATCCGTGAGCATACCGTTTTCGCAGATAGTTAGGGTCATGGTGCCGCCGGTCATCACGGCCAAAAGCATTCTGTCTGTGCCTTTCACCAGCAGATTACCGGTACAAAGCGCCGTGTAGCGAATTGACAGGGCATCCTCTTCTTCCCGGGTCATCGTCCGGATGGGCTTGCCGGTAGCGTAACTTAACTGATCCCGGACATACAGCCAGTTGGCGGCGCCTGTCATGGCGGAGGTGGCAATGATGTCAATGCGTTCGACAGCAGAGCTTTCGGCAATGGATATATACTCGCCAACGATGCGACCGAGAGCGGAGACCGTGGCGCGGGAAATGACGCCTTTGGCGAAAATCTGCGCGCCGAGCTCCAAAGGGAACATCGCTCTGTCCAAAATGTTGACACCGGACTTGCCGCGCTGCCCGACAATGAGCTCGCACCGGGTGGAGCCGATTGAAATGACAGCATATCGTTTTATCATCGGGATATCCTTTCCTGCCGCGTGACGCGGCATGTTTTCTACATTATATATAAAACAACTATTAAACAGAAATGTACGGTTCACATAATAGATTTTATATGATGTGTCTGATGGTTAGACATTTATTCGATACATCAATAGATAATCGGTAAAAGCGTGAAAGCCCATCAACCGTTTATCAAACTGAAATCGGTCAAGACCGAAAGGGCGTTGGGCACAGCTGCTTGCGTCGTCAAAAATCTAATCACCCATCGCCAGGGTTTAACTCTATTATAACATGATTGAGAGCCGTTGCCGAATAAAATAAAAGATGAAAATTGTGACGGAATCAGAGATAAAAAACAAGTGTTTGTGTGTATGAACAAATTTTAAAATAATTATAAATTTCCTTGACAATCGCGAATGACGTTGTTAAGATAAACAAGCTGATTCGAGAGAACCGGCAAAACAACAAGATAACCCGCGTCAAAAGAGAAGACATCAAGGGAAGCGCGAAAAAAGATTTCAAAAAATCGAAAAAAGTGCTTGACAAAAGAGAGACGAGAGGGTATCATAAAGAAGTTGACTGCTCCGGCAGCCAAGGTCATAGAAAAGAGAATAGAGACATACCATAAAACCTGGAAAAACCAAAAATTCCGACAAAAGTCAGAGCCGGAGTGAAAGCGTCACTTCGGGATAAAAAATAAAAATGAGCTAGAGGACTTAGGTTCGCGAAAGC
>JAFRBB010000010.1 GCA_017405085.1 Eubacteriaceae bacterium | reverse complement strand
TTTTTAGGGATTGTTATTCTTTTTCAAAGATTGAGCTGAGTGTTAGAATGTATTTTTGATGGTTTTGATAAAACATGTCTTTTTTAGACGTAATATTTTTCAGTTTTTGTTTCCCATGAATAATTTGGGTTAATTATTAATCCCATACAATATAGACGTCACATCGACCATAACAACAAACCATCGCCAATCAAAACCTCGCCTTCATCTTATCCATACAGTCCGCGAGGGTCGTCGCCTTAAGCTCCCGTTCCGCCTTATCCTCAATTCCCCGAAACACGTCCGTCAGCACCGGGCGGATATACTTGCCCACAACGCAGGCGTCATTGGGATTTTGATGAATGTCAAAGACGTGAATCTGTTCGGCCCCATTAATGGCCAGATAAACCCGGTACAAAGTCAGTTCCTCGGGCGGGACAAGAAGCTTAAATCCGCTCTTGCCCTGACGGCTCTCAATGATGCCCTGTTTTTTTAAAAGACCCGCGATTTTTCGAATATAACTGGCGTTGGTCCCGACACTCTCGGCAATCCGCTCCGAGGTGATCGGATGATCGGCGCCGGCGATCATGATCAGCATATGAATCGCGGAGGAAAAACGCGTATCCATCACGCTTCCCTTTGATAAGAGATGATGTAATGGACGCGCTCCGGCAGCGCCAGGCCCGGATCAGCGTCGACAAAGCGCCCGGTATGGCCGTCTTCTTGCATCGTCAAATCAAAATGCGCGAGGGCAATGCCCATATCGATCTTTTGCACGTCGCCCAGGGCATTCTCTCTCAACGTCTGCTTCTCAAAAAAGTGGACGGTGTCCCCGTCAAGGACAACGCGCCAGGGCTGTTTATTGGTGGCGGAAGGCGCCCATCTGGCCATTTCGAGGGCATCGGCAAAATCACCGGCAATGTCTTTGCGTAGCGGATGATCAAAATCGCCGTCGAAAAACAACGCTGAAAAGGGCAGCCGATCATCGGCTTTGAGGCCCTTTCGCATCAGCGTCTCACGGAAAGAGCGCTTGTCCGCGGGATAGCCCAAAGGACTGCCCACGGGCATCACTTCGCCATCTTTTAAATCCATCGCTTTCTCAAAGGCCGCGCGTGAGAGAGACGCCGCCAGCATCACCGACCCGACGCCGAGAGACTGAGCATACAAGCAAAAAGACTCAAAGCTGTAACCATAGGCGATTTCAAAATTCTTTTGGCGGGCAACCTTCGCCGCGACGTACACCTCGGCACCGACAATCACGGGGCTGGACAAATCGTGGGCTTTGGCGTCCAAAACGCGAAATTCAACCGGCACGTCAAAGGGGTTCGTCACCGTTTGACTATAGCGCTCCAGGGCCGCCCTGTCGTCAGCCGTTAAAGGCCTGCCGTCAAAAGTCCGAACGCTCTTTCTCTGTTCAATCGTTTCTTTCACGGGAAAATTCATCAAAACGCTCCTCTCATACTTGTATCAGATACGAATACAATATAATAAAATAAACCATTTGTCAAACAAAAAAAGCCCGGGAGTCCAAAAAAACACCCAAAGGCTTCAATATTAAAGGTCAACCTATCCGCGCGTTTTATTTTATATTTATCCGGTATAGGCATCCTCGGCTGTATTGGAAAAATCCTGTTTTTCAAGCCATTCCCGCTCGTCGTCATTTTCCGGAATGTCAACGCGCTCAATCTTAAAGACAACCGGACGGGTGCCGTCATTACAACAGGCAATCATGACCCGGTCATCGTTGGTCCACCCCTTCATAATGGCGCCGCCCTGAAGCGCCGTATAGACATACCAGCTGACGGCGTCCCAGGCTTCTCCGCAAAACTTGCCGTTCATCAAGTGATAAAAATCGTCCCGCTCGGGGGTGCGTTTGAGGATAAATTCCTCCCCCGCTTTAAAAAACGGACAAGGTCCGGAATTCGGGTCTGCCAAATATTTTTTTTGAAGCTCGGGAAAACATGTCGTTTCCAAAACCGTAATTTTACATTCGTGACGCATGGTGTCTTTCCTTATCTCATAAAATCTTCTCAAAAGCGATATCGCCCCGCTCATAGCCGTAATCACCCAACTTAATTTCGCGAAAACCGGTTTTCTCGTAAATATGCATCGCGGCCGAAAGGGTGCTGTTGGATATGATGAACAATCGTTTGGCGCCGTGGCTTTCGGCCCATTGCATCGCCGCTTCAAAAACAGCGCTGCCGCATCCTTTGTGGGGTTTGTGCTTATTTGAGGCAAGCTTGCAAATTTCCCAGGTGCCGTGGTCCATCGGCTTGGCCATACAAGTCGCCAGCGCGACGTCGTCTTCCACCGCGAAATAAATCATGGCGCCGTTTTTGATGTCCTCTTCGATATGCTCAAAGGTGCAAATATCGCCATCCTCCAGAAAACCGAAATGATCAATGATCCACGCCGAATTAAAATCAATAAAATCCTGTTTGTATTTTGGATCATAGGTGATAATCTTCATGGGTTATCTTCTCACTCAACAACTTTATCATTTAGCTACGACAACGGTTAGAAGAACCAGATTGTCATCTCCAGTATTGATGATGCTGTGCGCCGATCCTTTTGGGCAATTATGCATCACGCCGGGTTTTAACGTCTCTTCCACGCCGTCACAAATCGCTTTTCCCTGTCCAGACAAAATATAATTCAAGTCATCTCCAGACGTTTGGGTATGGGTTCCAATGCTTCCACCGGGATGTATCGTTGTCGAAATCATACGATACTGACCGTCATTGACCATTCGAACCGACATCGTGCCGGTGCCGTGATTCATTCCCGGCATGGTCAGCGGATCCATCTTGTTAAAATCGATGATCATCATTCAACCTCACATCAGATAAATATTATTTCTGCTAAAAATCAATACGATGGCGTCGTCGACTGTATCATTCGCCGCCCACCGCGCGCAGCACCGCAAGAAAATCCTCCGGCAAGGGCGCGCGAAAACGCAAATGCTCGCCGGTGGAAGGATGAACAAATCCCAAAACCTCGGCATGCAGGCATTGTCCCTCGGTGGGAAAGAAAAGCCCGCGATCCCCGCCATAAAGGGGATCTCCCGTCACGGGATGACCGATGGCCGCCATGTGCACGCGGATTTGATGAGTTCTGCCCGTTTCCAAACGAAAAATCATCTGAGTGAATCGTTCATAACGCTCGACCACCTCAAAATGGGTCACCGCCGGCTTGCCGCCTTCCACCGCAGCCATGCGAAGCCGGTCCTTCGGGTGTCTGCCGATGGGCATATCCACAGTTCCGCGATTTGATGCCACCATACCATTGACAACAGCGCGGTATTGCCTGTCCATGGCATGCTCCGCGAGTTGGGCCGCCAAAGCGCGGTGGGCGGCGTCATTTTTAGCCACCACCAGCAGGCCTGACGTATCTTTATCAATGCGGTGAACAATTCCCGGGCGAAGCTCCCCGTTAATCCCCGACAAATCCGTCGTGTGGTAGAGCAGCGCCCCCACAAGGGTGCCCTCGGCGTGTCCCGGCGCCGGATGGACCACCATGCCGGTGGGTTTATTGACCACCAGCAAATCCCGGTCTTCATACACAATGTCCAAAGGAATATTTTCCGGCCGGGCGCTCACAGGTTTTGCCTCGGGAATCCGAATCGTCACCGTGTCCCCTTCCTTTAATTTGTAGGAGGCTTTGACGGGCTTGCCGTCCACCGTCACATCCCCGGCGTCCAACCTTTTTTTCATCGATTGTCGGGACAGACCCGTCCACGCCGACGACGCCGCGTCGATGCGCTGCCCGACGTCCTTCCCTTGAGCCGTGACGGTCATCCTTTGTTCTTCCATGTGATTTCCTTTCCTGCGGTATCTGTTACTCAGGGCAAATTACAATGAATGAGGAGTTAGGAGTGAGGAGTGATTTAGGAAGAAATCCGGCAGGGTCGACTTTCAAACCCAGAAAACCTCACTGAGCCCATCGACCAAAGCCTGACTCAATAGAATACATCCAGAATTATTCATTATTCATCATTAACCTAATGTAACCTTTTATATTTCATATAATAACCGACCGCTCAGTATTCTTTTTCCCTCATACATATTTCTTAATCGTCAGGCGCAGTCTGCTCTTTTTGGTGTTGCCGTCAAAACCCTCAATCACCGCCTTGCCGTGTCCCCGCAGGGCAATGACATCCCCGGGTTTCACCTTAACCGTGAGCTTGCCGACCTCCGCGTCATTGATCCGGACTCTGCCCTGTTTGACCGCCAGCGCGGCGTCCTGCCGTGAAAGGCCCCAAATGCGCGCGATCACTGAATCGACACGCTCGGAATTCACCGTAATCCCCAGGGTTTTAAAAGCCCTGGGAAACGCGCGGATGTCGCAAGCGTCAAAAAAAGCGGGCTTAATCGTCCTTCCCCGAATGGCCACAAATTCCCTCTCCAAAAAAGAAGCCAAATGCGCTTTAAAAATTACTTGCACCTCATCGTCAGACAGGCTGATATCCCCAAGGCTCTCCCGGGTGATCCCAAGGCTCATGAGCGTGCCCAGGACATTCCGGTGATCGAACTTGAAATTCCGGGGAAAGCGAAGGGCCCCCATCGGCCAAATGAGCTCATCGGGAGTGACGTCGTCGGGATAAAGGCAAAGCATTTTGCGCTCACAACCTTCAAACCCGCCAAAAAAGAGATGGGAAACCTTTCGATTTTTGAGAAAGTCCTCAATGCCCGCTTGTTCGGCCATTGTAAAAAAGTCAAAAAACACAGGCTTGTATAAATACTTGCAGGCATCATCGAGATGCGCGTATAAAAAAGTTGTTTTTTTCTCATTCATAGGTATAAAGGAATCGTCCATGACGAATCAACAAATCGGGCCGGATGACAATTGTGAAAAGCTTATTGAGCCCATTGACCCAAAAACCGGACTCAAAAAGGCTCCCCTTAATGAATGCGGAGTGAGGAGTGATTGTGGAAACTCGGTAAATCGAGTTTCAAATTGAGAAAAACGTGCTGAGCACAAAAAGGCTCCCTCCCCGGGAGAGGGAGCTGTCTGGCTTCGCCGGACTGAGGGTGGGGCGCGCCGAAGGCGCTTTGACCCACAAAGCCTTTCTAAAAAAACTCCGCTCTCCGCTCTCTTAACTCATAACTGACTCGTTCATTATTAATTAAAACGTACAATAACCCCACAAGGGAAACACCTTTCCGCGCGTTCAATCCGCTCCAACCCTCCACATACAAAAAGCCGCCCCTTCACGTCGAGACGGCTTTGTTTTCTCATATTGCGTCTGTGTTTATTCGTCAGATTCATATTCCAGAATCGGCGGCGTGATATAGCCGTCTTTACCGGTGTTGTCCATTTCTTTGGACACCGACACAACCGAGGGCGCCAAAATGAACACATTATCGGCAATTTTATTAATGGAACCTTCCAAAGCGAAAACAGCACCGTTCAAGAAATCAAAAATTTTGCGTCCGTCTTCATATTCGGTATTTTTCAAATTGACCACGACGGTTTTGTTTTCTTTGATTTTGTCGACAATATGGGGAGCGTCTTCAAAAAACTCGGGATCCAAAACCAACACTTCGGCACCGCCGGCAAGCCCGGCCAGCGCGCTGCTGCGTGAGGTCACGTCTTCGGTTTCTTCGTCTTGAATAACTTCATCGCCTTCGTCGTACTGATCGTCGAATTTTTCTTCCCCGCCAAAGCCCATCATGTTGTTAAATCTGTCTTTTAAAGATTCATTAGCCATGCTGTTTCTCCTCATCATAAAAAATTTTCCTTCCGATTCTGACCATGTTGGATCCCGCCGAAACCGCGATGGGATAATCGTCGGTCATCCCCATCGACAAAAACCGGATAGAATTTACACCGTTTAAATATGTTGCTTTTATTGTATCATACATCTGCTTCAATTGTGCAAATATTTTTAATATATCTGACGGATTTTTCGTCATCGGCCCGATACACATCAGTCCCGACAGGCGAATATGGGGGCAATCTTCGCAAAGGGCGAGCGCTTCGTCCAATTCATCCGCCATAAAACCGGATTTTGTGTCCTCCTCGGCCAAATTAAACTGCAGCAAAATGTCTGTGACGGCATCCCGTTTGGCGCTTTCCTTTTCAATGGTTCTGATTAATTTTAAGGATGACACGGAATGAATGAGAAACACGTTGCCGATCAGATATTTCACCTTGTTGGACTGCAGATGCCCAATAAAATGCCAGCGGACATCCCCCGTGATTTGGGGCTGCTTGGCGATCATATCCTGGACTTTGTTTTCGCCCAGATCGTGGACGCCGGCATCCACCGCCGCCTGGGTTTCCGCCACATCATGGTATTTGGTGACCGCCACCAGGCAGACGTTCTCGGGCAATGTTTGCCGGATTTGCGCGATATTTTTTGAAATGATTGATTGATTGACCGATTCCATCCTAACCTCACACAAACAGGCGATATGGCGTGCCGGCAGGCAAATCGGGATTATCCCCGGGTTCAAGCAACACGTCATTGCCATCGGTTTTTTTAATATGAATTTCCTGTTCACGATCAAAAAAGTCTTTTTCGATCACGTGAATATAGCTTTTGTCTCCCCGTTCATAGACAGCGGTTCTCGGAATGCGGTAGACGCGGTAATTATCAATGTCGACATTCCCATTAAACACATTTTCGCTGGCAAAATCCTCAAGATAATCCTTGATGACCACCACGCCGATCCGGGCGCTGCCGTCTTGCACAATATCCACCAGATAGGCTTTGTACTCCTTGCCGTTTTTATGAAGGGTCACCTCGGGATATTGATAAATCATATCGGCCCGTTCAGAGAGAAATTTGTAATATTCCTCGCTTTTTTGATTGGTATCATCGCCGAAATAAGATTTTTTTAAAGCTTTCACATCGCCTTCACTGATGAGCGTCTCGGCGCTGCCGATGTCAAAAGCCGCGTAAATACTGTCATTACTCACAATGCACACCGCCGCTTCGGTGCTGCGGTCCGTGGTGTTTAACTGCCTCAAAAAATTCATGGACAGATACGGAAGAAGATTGACATTGACGACTTTATCATAACCGCTGATGCTGTCATAATAAAACCCGCTGGCCTGCATGCCGAGGTCATGAAGAACGATCTGCCGCGCTTTGCCGTCGTTTAACTTGCCGAGCTGATCCCGCTTTGCCGCGATTTCCTTCGCGTCATAAGGAAGATAACGGCTGACATTTTGTTTAAACGTATCGTCGTTAAAAGAAATATCCTGCCCTTTTTTCCGAGTGAGACTGCCGAGCCTGTCAATGACCGATTCGGCGGTTTCACGCCGGTGGTTGTAGGTCTGATCCGTCTCCATTTTCGCCAGGGTATCAATCTGATTTTGCAAATATTGCGTGTTGACCACCCCGGGCGATTTGGTCAGAGGCGAATAACCGTTGACCTTCGTCCCGTTTTTGACGTTTTTGATGCCGCTGAGCCCGTCGACAACGACATAATCGACGGTCTTAAACAAATATAAACGGGCGCCGATACTGTAATGATAGGTTTCCGCGCTCACCATGGCTTTGGCGCCTCTTCGGTATTGGTTATACAAAAAACCGCCTAAAACAAGGACGATGAAAAAAAAAGCAAGGCCAATCCTCGGCAAACGCCGTCTGTTGACCTGCTTTCTTTGATTTCTTGATGGTTGGCTCATAAAATCACCTGATAAAAAAAATGGTCTGAGTGAGAGGAATCGAACCTCCGGCCTCGTGAACCCCATTCACGCGCGCTACCAAACTGCGCCACACCCAGACAACGATGTTATTATAGAACATGCGAAAACAAATTGCAAGGGGTTATTTGAAATTTTTTTAACTTTACCAAAAACCTAACGGCAATGCGTCAAAAATGAAGCAAATGTGAGGGTGAGATTCACCGATAGACGCGAAAGGACGAATCAAAAACAAACTGAGCACATGGCCTTCCCTAAATTAGGGGAGGTGGCATCTCGCCCCGCGAGATGACGGAAGGGTTCTATCGCAAAAGAGCTTCACCCGTCTTTTTAGGGCAGTTTCTCGCTTTGCTCGATAAGTTCGGGACAGCTATCCCGAACGGAGGCGCTTCTCGTGCCTCAGGGCGGCCTCTCAGCAGGCTCGCTTAAAGGTGTCGATCCGGCATTCACCTTCTCTCGCTCGAAGATTACCCCAAAAATCCAAATTAAAACTCGGGCAAAGCCCGAATTTTGACCACAATTAGTCATCCGATATTGGGATTATCACAATAGCGCAGCCATTAATGCCTCCCGCTATCAAAAAGCGATCGTATCATGATATTCAAAAGACAACGCCACCCCAAAAACGAATTGAAACTCAGGCGCCTGCCTGAGTTTCTTCCGGAATTATTAATTATTCATCATTCATTATTCATTATTAATTGCTCACTCCCCAAACGCCTTGAGCTTTTCCGACTGCTCCGCCGTCACCAGGGCATCGACCATCTCGTCGATTTCCCCGTCCAAAAAGGCGTCCAAAGCATGGGTCGTCATGCCGATGCGGTGATCCGTCACCCGACTTTGAGGGAAATTGTAGGTGCGGATGCGTTCGCTTCGGTCACCGGTGCCGACCTGGCTTTTGCGGTTTTCGGCGATTTCGCTCTGCTGCTTGCTCATTTCCATTTCATAAAGGCGCGCCTTCAAGACCTTCATGGCTTTGGCCTTGTTCTTGATCTGGGATTTTTCATCCTGACAGGTCACCACCAGGCCCGTGGGCTCATGGGTCAATCGTACAGCGGAATCGGTGGTGTTGACGCATTGGCCGCCATTACCGGAGGAACGGTAGACATCCACGCGGATATCATTTGGGTCAATGTCGATTTCCACATCGTCCGCCTCGGGCAGCACCGCCACCGTGGCCGTGGACGTGTGAATGCGCCCGCCGGACTCCGTCGCGGGAATCCGCTGCACCCGGTGGACGCCGCTTTCATATTTCAATCTGCTGTAGGCCCCTTTGCCCTCGATGGAAAACACAATTTCCTTAATGCCGCCGATGTCCGGCATGTTGGCGTTCATGATTTCCGTGTGCCAATGCTGTCTTTCGGCATAGCGGGAAAACATCCGGAACAAATCCCCGGCAAACAGCGCGGCTTCGGAACCGCCGGCGCCGGCGCGGATTTCCACAATGACATTGCGCTCGTCATTTGGATCCTTGGGAAGCATCAACACCTTGATTTGATCGGCCAGCGCCGTCATTTTGGCGCTTTGGGTTTCGATTTCCTCTTCGCACATGGCCTTAAAATCGGCATCGGCCGATTCATCGGCGGCCATTTCACGGCTTTCGGCCACAGCGTTTTCGGCCTTTTGATAGTCGTGATAACACAAAATAATCGGCTCCAGCCGGGCATGTTCCTTCATGAGTTCACGCCATTTGTTTTGATCGGCGATCACATTTGGATCGGCAATGGCCACATTGAGCTCGCGGTATTTTGCCTCGGCATCAACCAGATAATCCAGTTTACTAATCATCATATTCCTCGAAATTCATATTATTTTACAATTTGAATATTATAGCACACATCCGATTGCCCTTCAAGACCTCGATTCTCCCAAAAAGCCGCATTCGTTTTCCCGTCCAATGTCACAGGCGCGTCGAAAGACGGCGAATATTTCTCTCTCACTTAGGATGATCAAAGCAAAGCACACGAGCAAAGCGAAAGGATAAACGCGTCTTTTGGCGAGGCGTTTTAGGGGTTCTTTTTTCTTTGTCGGGCAACGGCTTCGTTGTGTCTGGCGATGTTATCCACAAAAATCTGAGCGGATCTCACTCCTTCTTCTTTCATGCGGTTATTGATCGCCGCCGTTTCGATGATCGCCGCCAGATTTCGGCCGCCGGACACGGGAATCGTCACCAGCGGCACGTCGACGCCCAAAATATCCGTGGTTTCCTCGTCAAGGCCGAGTCTGTCATAGGGGGAATGCTCGTTCCAGTTTTCCAGACGGATGACCATCTCAATGGGAACGGCGCTTTTGACCGACTGGGCGCCGTAGAGCATCCGCACGTCGATAATGCCGATTCCCCGCACTTCCATGTAATAGCGCAGCATTTCCGGCGCTTCCCCCATCAGGGTTTTGCCGTGGCGCCTCGTGATGTTGACCACGTCGTCGGCAATAAAACTGTTGCCGCGCTTGACCAGTTCCAGCGCCGTTTCGCTTTTGCCGATGCCGCTGGCGCCCATGATCACCACACCGACCCCGTGGACCTCCACCAGCACGCCGTGAAGGCTCGTCGTCGGCGCCGTTTTTTTATCGATATAGTCCACCAACCGGTAGATCAGAGAATTGGTTTTTTCCTTGCTTTTAAAGACGATGCGGTGATACTTTTTGGCGTATTTCACAAAAATATCCGCTTGGGGCAAATCCCAGCACACCACAAAGCACGGGAAATCCTTGGCGAAAAAATCCTCAATGCGCTTTTCCCGAAGCCTGGGATCAAGGCTCATCAAATAGGACATTTCCACCTTGCCGATCATTTGAATTCGGCTTTCGTCAAAATATTCGTAATAGCCGTGAAGCTGAAGCCCGGGCCTGTTGATGCCCGCGTCATACAAATCGAACACAGATTTTTCACAATAAAGGCTGATCAGTTCCAATTCGGAACAAAATTCATCGACGTTGATGGTACATAACGGTTCTTTATTTTTGCTCAATGCTTTTCACTTTCTCCTCTTTTGCGAAATAGGCCACCACCGCCTCGGCGGAGCGTCTGTCCATTTCCGGAATGTCCTCAATTTGCTCAAGTCCGGCTTTTTTGATATCGTCCACGGTGCCAAAGGTCCGCATCAGCGCCGCCCGTCTTTTGGGGCCGACCCCGGGAATGCTTTCAAGCTCCGATGAAAACATCCCTTTTTGTCGAAGCGTCCTGTGATAACCGATGGCGTAACGATGCACCTCTTCGGAAATCTCGTTTAAAAACGAATAAACCGGGGTCCCGTATTTGACCGCGTATTCCTCACCTCGAAAAACCACGCCGCGCAGGGTATGCTTATCATTTTTCACCAGACCGCACACGGCAATGTTAAGCTCCGGGTACATCGACAAAATCGACTCCGCCGCCTCGACGTGGGTTTTGCCGCCATCGATCATAAACACCTCGGGAAAGGGCAAAAACCCGGCGGACTTCTCTGGCGATTCGGCGGTCTTTTCTTTGATTCCCCGCTCAATACGCCTAAAAATCATCTCCTGCATGCTGCCATAATCGTTTTGACCTTCCACGGTTTTGATTTTAAAGCGCCGGTACGCCTTGGGCGCCGCCCGGCCGTTTTCAAAGACGACCATGCCGCCCACGTTGTCGCTGCCCGAAATATTGGAAATGTCGTAGGCCTCCACCCGTTTCGGCAAATGATCAATGCCGAGCAAATCCTTCAGCGAATCCAGACGGCTTTGCCTTCGGGACACCTTTTCCTCTTCCATCAGAACATGCTGCTCCAAGGTGAGCTCGGCGTTTTTTTTGACCATTTTGACCAGGGCCGCCTTTTTTCCCTTTTGGGGAACGGTGATCTTCACCGTCCGGCCGGCGTTTTCGGAGAGCCAGGCAATCACGCTCTCTCTTTCCTCCGCGAGCATGGGGCACATCAGCACAATCTCCCCGGGCACCAAAGGCGCGTTGCCGTAATACTGTTTGACAAAGGCCGTGATGATTTCGCTGTCCGGGCGCTGCTCCGCCCCTTCCATCATCATTTGACGGTTGCCCAAAAGCTTGCCGTCCCGCACATTAAAGGCCAGCACACAGGCCGTGTCGTCATTTTTCGCGAAAGCGATGATATCCTGATCCCGGGTGGTGTCGCTGTTCATTTTTTGTTTTTCAACCACAAAACGAATACCGTTTATCTGATCGCGAAGTTTGGCCGCCGTTTCAAAATCCATTTGCGCCGACGCGCGTTGCATCTCGGCGGTCAGCCGATCGGTCAGCGCCTTGTCATGTCCGGATAAAACCTCGAGGACGGCATCGACATTTTTTCCGTAATCCTCTGGCCTGATTTTTCCGGTACAGGGCGCGCTGCACTGGCCGATGTGATAGTTGAGACACGGTCTTCCCCGGACAACGCCGTAGGCTACTTTGCGATTACAGCGTCTTAAGGGATAGACCTTCAAAAGCGCCTCGATGGTCTGCCTGACCGCCGTGCTGTTGGTAAAAGGTCCGAAATACTTGCCGCCGTCCCGCTTGTGATTTCGCGTCATGATGATTTTGGGATAGTCGCCTGTTGTCACTTTAATGTAAGGATAACTTTTGTCATCCTTCAGCATGATATTATAGCGCGGACGATGGGCCTTAATCAAATTGCATTCGAGAATCAACGCTTCGGTTTCGGTATCGACCACAATGGTTTCAATGCGTTCGATATGTTTGACCTGCGCTCTGGTTTTCGGCGCTAAACGCTCGGGACTCTGAAAATACTGCCTTACCCGATTGAACAGATTTTTGGCCTTGCCCACATAGATGATATCGCCGGCCTTGTTATACATTTTGTAGACGCCCGGCCGTTTCGGAATATTGTTTAAAAGCTCAGTGTTATACATATCATCCTCAACATGATCAAATGAATGCTCATACTTCATGGCCCTTTTATCTTTTTTAGACAAAAACCGCCATGGCAACATGTCGTTTCCCCATCAAAATTCCTAAAAAAGAATCTTATCTTTTCATTAAAAACGGTTGCTCAAAACAAAGTTTTGTTATAATATAATCAGTAGGCAAAAGCGCGAACCCTTTTCGGCTTTTGCCATGATAAAAAGCCAAACCAATAGCATCGGGTTTCCCACCGGGTAGCCTGATCGACCGAACAAACTTTTATTCGATATATATCGTTATTTTCATCAAAGAAAGGAGTGATCCGCCATGAGTGAAAAAATCAGGCAACACGGCACGGACACGGTCATTTCCGACGGCAGTTTTCAAGTCAAAATCACGCCAAAAATATATGACAACGGCTATACCCTCACAAAAACCCGGGAAAACGATCCCTTGGACATCATTGAAATCCGCGACATTCGTTTACCCCTTTCGGAAAGCGAAATCGTCGCCGTTGCCAAAAAGCTCTTGAAGCAATGGTACGATTCCGTTGATTTCTCACATTATAACATACAAACGGTCTAACGCAATACGCCGTGAATGACGATGATGCCCGCTTTGTTATCGCATTCCGGTTTTTTTTGTGAAAGACATAGCGAAAGGTTTAATCCCCATGCCATTTTATGAATCCGTCGTTTTTGAAATCGACGCCGTGATCCTAGGTACCCTCCCCGCCATGCGTTCATTATGTATCCCGGCGGACAACAAGATGTCCGACAAAGCGCGGGAAAACGCTTTAAGAGCCTGTCTGATGCGCCAAAGCACCGAATCCCCCTGGGAAAAAGCATTTGCCGAATCCCACAGACTCACCTTCAATCCCAATGCGGCGCCGACAGACGCTCTTTTGGCCGGGTGTCTGCCCTACGCCGGCATCGGCGCGCTGCTCAAAAGCCTTAAAAACAAGGGTGTTACCGTCGGAGCCATATCCATGCTGCCGGCCCAGATAGCGACGGCGCTGCTTCACAACGCGGAACTCACCTATTTCCTTGACGCCGTTGTCTGTGACGACATCGACATGCCTCGGGCCAAAGACGCGTTGCTCAGGGATTGTTACGAGGTTTTAGGCGCCTCGCCGGACCGCTCGGCCGTGATCGGCGCCTTTCCCTCAACCGCCTTAGCCGCCTGGCAAGGCATGAGCACCTTTTTCGCCTCGGCCTACGGCTTCGGATTTGAGAACCGGACAGATGCCGGAAGCTTTTCTCCATCATTTATCGCGGAGAATCCGCAAGACTTCATTGCTCTTGACAAGCATTCGGTTTTGCTCTCATAATGAGGCGAAAAAACGAGCAAACCCAAGGGGTGCATAACCCTTTTAGCGACAATCAACCACCATTTTAATAGAAAAAAACGCGTGTCTTCGCCATACAATCGGGAACACGCGGCGCAAATATAAAAACCGTCTTATGTGATCACATCAGCGGTACACTCCTCATCATGAAAGGACCATTTATGGAAATCAAAGAATTTGAACGCTCCTCCGGCGTTCTCATGCATATCTCTTCCCTTCCGGGGGATTTCGGCATCGGCGTTCTGGGAAAAGATGCCAGACATTTCGTCGATTTTTTATCGAGAATCGGCGTCTCCTATTGGCAAACCCTGCCCGTAGGTCCGATTGACGATTTTAACTCTCCGTATCAAAGCGTTTCCGCCTTCGCGGGCAATCCTCTGCTCATCGATCCCGAAGGACTTTTGGCCGACGGCCTTCTAACCGAAGAAGAAGTCGATGCCGCCCGTTATGACGGCTCGCCCTGGATTACGGCCTACGAATGGCTCTCGGAAACCCGCATGCCGCTTTTCAAAAAAGCCTTTTCCCGGGCCGGCATTGCCTTAAAAGCCGACATGCTCAAATACGCCAAACAAGAAGCCTTTTGGATTAACGATTACGCCCTTTATATGGCTGTCCGCGAAAACATCGAAGAAGGCAGAGGCTGGGCCGATTGGGAAAACAAAGCCCTCAAAGAACGCATGACCGTCGAAATGGGCAAAGTCACCTTGGCCTTAAAAGAAGAATTTGAATTTCACATCTTTTTGCAATATATCTTTGACAAACAATGGTCTGAACTCAAAGCCTACGCCGGCCAAAAAGGCATAAGCCTCATCGGCGATATGCCCATTTATGTCTCGTCCGACAGTGCCGACTGCTGGGCCCACAGACATTTTTTCGATCTCGACGGCAAAGGCAGACCCAAACATGTCGCCGGAGTTCCCCCGGATTATTTTTCCGAGGACGGACAACTCTGGGGCAATCCCGTCTACAATTGGAAAAGCCTGAAAACCCACAGATACCGCTGGTGGCTCAAACGTCTGGAACGAAGCTTTAACCTTTTTGACGCTGTCCGAATCGATCACTTCCGTGCTTTTTCCGCTTATTGGGCTGTTCCCGCCGGCGAAAAAACCGCAAAAAACGGAAAATGGATTCAGGGCCCGGGAATGGATTTCTTCAAAACCGTCTTCAAAACCTTCGATTTTGACAACCCCCGCATCATCGCTGAAGATCTCGGCATAATCGATGACAATGTGGTCAAACTCCTCGAGGATACCGGTCTTCCCGGCATGCGCGTCATGCAATTTGCCTTTATCGACGACGAAAACAACATTCACTATCCCCACAACTATCCGAAAAATATGGTCTGCTACACCGGCACCCACGACAACAACACCCTTCTCGGCTATCTCTGGGACATCGACGAAACCCAAAGGCACCGCGCTTTGGACTACATCGATTACCCGGGCGGCGAGTACGACTGGCAAAAAGGCGGCAAGGATTGCACCGTCAACAAAGCTTTTCTGCGTGCCCTGTGGCAAAGTCCCGCCAATCTGGTCATCGCGCCGATTCAGGATCTTTGCGGTTACGGCGCGGACGCCAGAATGAACACCCCCGGTAAAGCCGAAGGCAACTGGCGCTTTCGCATTACCGAAGAAACCCTCGGTTGCGTCGATGAAGACGACATTTCCGCTTTAAACCGCGTCTATTTTAGAACGCCAAAAAAATAAAGCACATCGAAAAACCGCTTTCGAATCATTGTCGAAAGCGGTTTTCATACTTTTGGCATGCCGCTACCTAAGCGCATCATGCAAAATGTTTTTATCGGGCGAGGCGATGTGAAGTTTAACATTGGAACAAAAATCAATCGCCGCGACGCACAAGCCTATTTTTCCGAAGCGTGAAAGTCCGCTTTGCGGTAGAGTCTACTTTTCCCCTTGGTGTCGTCGGTTTTAAAAGTTGCCCGAAGGCCTTCGCATGTCTCCCAGAGCTCGCGCTTAATCCCAAGTTTAAAGGACAGGCGCATATTGCGAAAACCCTTGACGACAATCTCCTTCGGCGCGTCCTCAAAATGCTTCAAAAGATCCGCCGAGCCGATGCTTTTGCCATCCTTTCCGGAAAACATCAGTTTGACGGACTTGACCGTCACGTCGTCATAGCCGTCGCAGGAGAGTTCAATCTGCCCGCTCAAAAAAACAGCATCCTGAGAAATCCTCACTTCTCGGTCAATATATGAAATGAATAAATTTTGCTCGTCATAGGAATGTCTGTGAAAAAGAAACGATTTGAGCGCTTCCGAGGGATTGCCGATAAAACCCGAAACCATGATTTCACCCTCAGTCAAACATCTGCGCGCCTTTGGCGAGCAAATCGATGATCGGCAAATGCTGGGGACAGGCGCTTTCGCATTGACCGCAGGCCACGCAGTCCGAAGCTTTTCCTTTGCCGAAGGTGCTTCTGTCATAACGGCGTTTGCCGCTGTCAAAATCGAAGGTTGACGCTTCGTTCATCGAGCGGAAAACATCGGGAATCGGAATGCCCGCGGGACATCCGTCTGTGCAATAGCGGCACGCCGTACAGGCAATGGTATCCCCCGCGGCCAGTATGGCCTGGGCTTCTTGAATAACTTCCTGCTCACGGGAGGACAACGGCTTAAATTCCCGCATATAAGACAGATTGTCTTTCATCTGGGTAATATCGGACATACCGCTTAACACGGTGATGATGCCGTCCATCGAGGCCGCGTAGCGAATCGCCCATGAAGCATAGGAGGCGTCGGGATTTTCAGCCTTGAAAAGATCGGCGACGCCTTTGGGCGGATTGGCCAAAATGCCGCCTTTAACCGGCTCCATCACGATGATGGATTTACCGTGGCGTCTGGCTATCTCATAGTTGGTTTTGGATGCGATGGCCGGATTGTCCCAATCGGCATAATTGATTTGAAGTTGAACAAATTCCACATCGGGATGCTCGGTCAAAAGCCGCTCCAAAAGCTCCGGCGTTCCGTGGAAAGAAAAGCCGTAATGCTTGATATAGCCCTTGGCTTTCATCTCTTTGACAAAATCCCATAATCCATATTCGGTATATTTGGCTTCATTGGTGGACATTAAAGAATGAAGCAAATAAAAATCAAAATAACCGGCTCCGGTGCGTTCAAGACTGGTGAAAAGCTCTTGCTTGGCTTCCGCTTCGCTGTTGCCTCCCATGGTGGCGTGGAGCTTGGTCGCCAGCTGGAACGATTCTCTCGGATAACGGTCGACCAACGCGGCCTTTGCCGCTTTTTCGGAACCGCCTTTGTCATACACAAAAGCGGTGTCAAAATAGGTCAGACCCGCGTCCATAAAGAGATCGACCATTTTTTTGGTCTGGTCAAGGTCCACTACGCCGCCTCCCGCGGTTCCGGGCAAACGCATTAAGCCAAACCCCAATTTTGGAATATCTTTTCCGAAATAATCACTCATTCATTTCACCTTCCTTCCTGTTGTGCTTTACAATGACTCATTTGATTGCATTATACTAAATTTTGAGCGATTCGTCTATACCGGAAATAATAAACAGCCCTTTATCCCCCCGAGGATATTTGATATAATAATCAAAATAATCCGTTTTATGCGGCTTTGGATGAGCAAAACATCGGATTTAAACGAAGCCGCATAGACGGCAAACGATTTGGAAGGAAGTCAAAATGGATCTCACCAATAAAACCGTGATTATCGGCGTTACCGGCAGCATTGCCGCCTATAAAATGGCCGACTGCGCCAGCGCGCTTGCCAAACAGGGGTGCGATGTCCATGTCATCATGACGAAAAACGCGACGGAGATCATCTCTCCCCTGACGTTTTCCACCCTCACCGGCCATAAAACCATCGTCGACATCTTTGATCACAATGTCAACTACAATGTCGCCCATGTGGCCCTGGCCAAACGGGCTGACGCGCTGATTGTCGCCCCGGCCACAGCCAATATCATCGCCAAACTGCGCCATGGCCTGGCCGATGACATGCTCACCACCACGGCCCTGGCCTGCACCTGTCCGAAACTGATTTCGCCGGCCATGAACACCGCCATGTATGAAAACCAGGTGGTTCAGCGCAACATTGAAGGCCTCAAAACCGACGGCTGGCAGATCATTGAGCCCGATGCCGGCATTCTTGCCTGCAAGGATGAGGGAAAAGGCAAACTGCCCAAGCCGGAAGCGATTTTGGACGCCCTTTATCCCCACCTTTATCCGGTGAAGGACATGACGGGCATTCGCGTTCTCATCACCGCCGGCCCCACCCGAGAAGCCATTGATCCGGTGCGTTTTGTCTCTAATTTGTCCAGCGGTAAAATGGGTTATGCCCTGGCTAAAATCGCCGCTCTTCGCGGCGGGGATGTCACCTTGGTCTCCGGGCCCGTGGACCTCGCACCGCCCTACGGCGTCGATACGGTCAACGTCCTTTCGGCCGCGGACATGTATGACGCCGTCGTCTCCCGGTCGGAGGATCAGGACATCATCGTCAAAGCCGCCGCCGTGGCCGATTACACACCGGTTGCCGTAGCTGACAATAAAATCAAAAAATCCGACGGGGATATGACCATTTCGTTAAAGCGGACCCGCGATATTCTCGCCCATCTCGGCGCGCACAAACGCGACGGTCAGCTCATCTGCGGCTTTTCCATGGAGACGGAAAATCTCATCGACAACAGCCGGGGCAAGCTTAAACGCAAGCACATCGACATGATTGTCGCCAACAACGTGAAGGACGAGGGCGCCGGGTTTAAAACCGACACGAATTTGGTGACGCTCATCACCGATGAAAAAACCGAATCACTGCCTTTGATGAGCAAAGATGATGTTGCCTCTGCCATTTTCGACGCCCTTTTAAAACGGATGGGGCGCTAAAACCGATTGTTCCTCCGGTTTAACCCGAAATTTTATATCCAATCAAGAAGCCGTCATGATAAGGAGTCCCTCATGATGACGGCTTTTTTTGGTGGGTTAACCCACTTTTTCGATATTCTCAATGATGCAGAATAATGCTTCCGGCGTATCCGCAAAGACGATGTCATACAAACGGGATTCGGGCAAAAATCCTTCCTCGGCGAAATGGGTAAGCTGCGCTTTGATCGGGTCAAAAAAGCCGTCAATGTTGAGAAATACGGCGACACAGTCGTGGCAGTTGAGATAGCGCCAGGAGATAATATCCGTGATTTCCTCCAATGTGCCTAAACCGCCGGGCAAGGCGACAAACATGTCTCCCAAGTCAAACATGCGCCGTTTGCGTTCTGCCATCGTGTTGACCAGGCATTTTTCGGTTAATTGGCCGCTGACCATATCCGGTGTATCCAAAAAATCCGGGACGACGCCGATGGCCGCTCCGCCTCCGGCAAGGACATGCTCGGAGATAATGCCCATCATCCCCGTGCATCCGGCGCCGTAAATGAGGGTGTGGCCGTTTTTTGCCATGTAATCACCGAGGGCAGCCGCGGCCTCGCCGTAGCTTTGACGCTTGCCCGCCCTGGCTCCGCAATAGACTGTGATGTTCATTAGTCAAGGTCCTTGATGAATTCGTCCCATTCCTTTTCTTTAAACCCGATGCAAAGTCCGTCATCCCGCACGAGCAGCGGGCGCTTGACGAGTTTACCGTCTTCGGCGAGTTTTTCGACGATTTGTTCATGGGTCATGGAAGGAACGCGATCTTTGAGTTTTTGCTCGCGGTAAAGAACGCCCGAGGTGTTGAAAAATTTCTTGTCCGGCGCGTCGGTTTTGGCCATCAGCGCTTCAATTTCGATGGTGTTGAGGGGATCTGCCACCAGATCTCTTTCGACATAGGACACGCCGGCGGCATCGAGGTATTTCCGCGCTTTGCGGCAGGTGCCGCAGCGGGGATAGTGGAGAAATAGTAATTTGGTTTTCATCAGTGCCTCAAAATCGTAATTGAAGGTGTATTCCGGGGTTAAATGGGAACTGTCTCCGATATAGCAGATGGTAATCTTGCCGGTTTCATCAAAAGTAAATTTGGACACCGCCACGTTGTCGAGCACCATTTCCGTCATTTCTTCCGGGGGAATGCCTTTGGCGTAATTGAGAAATGTCTGGATGCTAAATCCGTGGGAAGCCATGGCGATGGTTTTGCCGGGATTTTTTTTGACGATATCCAATACAGCATCGCGCATGCGCTCATAGACGGCTTTTCCCGTCTCGCCGCCGGGGGCTTTCGCCTGCCCGGGCTTTTGCACGCAGTCTCGTGAAAAGGTCGGAAACATGATGTCGATCTCGGTTAAGGTTCGGGCTTCGGCGACCCCTTGGTTCATTTCCACAATGCCGGGCGCCACGATAATCGGCACGTTGTCCCCCCGCTCCCCGAGGATAAAATCCAGGGTCTGACGGGCGCGTTTTAAGGGACTGGTCACCCCGATATCAATGGGAATATCTTTAAAATAATCGGTTAGGAGGGCGCCCTGGGCCATGCCGATCTCGCTTAACGGAATGTCGGTCTGACCTTGATAGCAAAAGCGCTCATTGAGCTCGGTGGTGCCGTGTCGAACAAGATATAAGGTTGTTTTCATGGGTTTTATCTCCGGTTAATCGATGATATTGATGTGTGAGAGGGCTTTGACTTTCAAGGCTTTGAGTTCCTCGACGGAAAAGGTGTGGGTTGTATTGCAAAAATGGCATTTGACCTCAACGGGTTTGCCTTCGTCGATCATGGCGCCCAGTTCTTTCGCGCCGACGACGATGAGGGCCTTGGCCATTTTGGTTTTTGAGCAATCGCAATGAAAGCGGACGTCTGTTTTTTGGGTCACGGTCATGTCCATATCGCCGAGGAGAATGGAAAGGATGTCCTCAGGGGCGCGGCCTTCGGCCATGAGCGCGGTGATGGATGTGACGGCTTTTAAGCGATGTTCGAGGGCGCTGACCACATCTTCCGGAGCGTCCGGCATCACTTGGATGATGAAACCGCCGGCTTGCTCGACATTTAATGCTTTGCCGACCAGCACGCCGAGACCGACCGCTGAGGGCGTCTGCTCCGAGACGTTAAAGTAGTAGGCCAGATCATCGCCGATTTCACCGCTGATGAGTTCGCATACCCCGGTATAGGGCTCTTTGAGGCCCAAATCGCGAATCACGCTTAAGGTGCCTGAGCCCACCGCGCCGCCAACGTCGAGTTTTCCCCAGGGATTTAAGGGTAAATCCACCGCGGGGTTTTGGACGTAACCTTTGACATGACCACGGCTGTCCGCCGTGACCGTCAATCCGCCGATGGGACCGTCGCCTTTGATTTGAAGGGTGAGGACATCGTTCTCCCCTTTCATCATGGCGCCCATCATGGCTCCGGCGCTTAACAAGCGTCCAAGGGCCGCCGTCGCCACGGGGGATGTGCGGTGTTTGTTTCTGGCTGTTTCCGTCAATTGATTGGACCGAATGGCAAAGGCTCTGAGGCTGGCGTTTGCCGCGGTCGCGTGTACGATGTAATCTTCTGTCATCATATTTTGTGCGCGTCTCCTCGTCTTATTGGTTGATGGTTGATTAAAAGGGATGGATCGTGATGGTCTTTTATCTGAATTTTTCGGGGATATGGCCGTCAATCCGGTTGTTTGTCTGTTCGATTGTCCAAAGGCTTAAATCTGTATCTTCCTTTTCCGAATCCGACGGCGGGCTCGATGAGCCCTTTTTCGGCCATGTCTTTTAAGAATCACGGTGCATCTGGTCGGTTTCAGTCCAAGGTTTTTTGAACATCGGTTCTGCCAAAGATTCTTTAGATTGCCGAATGCCGTCAATAGTTTGCCGACATGGGAAGCGGTTTTAGTTGTAAATATTTTTTGAATGATCGGCTTTTGCTTCTCAATGTTCGCTTTTTCACCCTCAATGTGCGGTTTTTCACTGCCAATGTTCGCTTTTTTATCCTTAATGTTCGGTTTTTCTGTCGATGAGCGGGATATTTTTGATGGATTTTGGGATGTGCAATCTTTATGACGGCAAACCGGCTGCCGCGCACATCACCACGTGATGAACGAGGACCGCTGTGGTGACGGTGCCGATACCGCCGGGAACCGGTGTAACGGCCGAGGTGACCTCTCTGACGGCTTCAAAATCGACATCGCCGATCATATTGCCCGCGTCGTCAAAATTGATGCCCACATCGAGGACGGTTTGCCCTTCCCGGGTGAAATCAGCACCGACAAAATGACCCCTGCCGACGGCGGCGATGAGAATGTCGGCGTCTTTGGCGATGTCCGCAATGTTTTGGGTATGGCTGTGGCAAATGGTCACCGTTGCCTGGGCTTTTAAGAGCATCATCGCCACGGGTTTGCCGATGACCGGGCTTCTGCCGAGGACGACGGCTTTTTTGCCGTCGGTGGGGATATGATAATAATCCAGGATGTCCATGCACGCCTGAGCGGTGCAGGGCGGACAGCCGACGGGTCTGTCGAGAAAGACCCCGGCCAGGGCCCCAGGGGTCATACCGTCAATGTCTTTTTTGGGGTCCAAGGCCGCGGCGACCCGGTCTTCGTCGATGTGTTTCGGCAACGGTTTGAAAATGAGACAGCCGTGGATTGTGTTGTCGGTGTTGATGTGTTTGATGACATCGATGAGTTGGGTTTGGGTGATGGTTTCGGGCAAATGCACGGGGTCGACGGCGACGGACAGGTTTTCGCAATGCCTCATGATGCCGGATTCATAGGCTTTGTCATCGGGCCGTTCTCCGACGCGGATGAGGGCCGCTTTGGGGGTGATCCCCTTTTGGCCTAGACGGCCTACCGCCTCGGCGGTTTTTTGGTCGATGGCCTCGGCCACCGGTTTGCCTTTTAGGATTTTCGCCATAGTTTTCTCCTTGGATGGGATTGTTCTGTTTTCTATCTCTTGGTTTTTGTTGATGCTTTGGCTTTTTGAACGTGTCACTGTTCTGGGGTCGGTGTTTTCAGTCAGGATTTTGTCTTTCACTCGCGCGTTTGATCTGTTTTTCCCAAGTCTTGACGGTTTGATGCTTCAAAAAATCAATCAAAGGGGTAAGTTCCTGTCGTTCATCCCAGCATTCCAGGGCGTGATAATAGTCTTTTCGGTCCTCTTGGTGGATGATGATCGGCGGATGGTTATAAAGCAATAATAGATAGTTCATGACCACGCGCCCTGTCCTGCCGTTGCCGTCGGCAAAGGGATGAATATTCTCAAATTTGGCATGAAAATACGCCGCAGCTATTAGAACTTGATCCGACGGGAAATCCCGCATTTCCTCAAGTAATTCTGCCATTTCTTCGGAAACATCCTCTGCGGAGGCACCGATTTCTCCCCTACCTGTCACAAAATCATGTTTTTTATATTCTCCCGGGCGCTCACCAAGCCGCCATCGTCTGCTATCGTATGTGTTTTGTGTTAGGCGATAATGAAATGTTTTGATAAGTTTCTCGTCTATCTTTTTTTTATCATTAAAAGCGGCAAGTAGGAATTCATTGGTATCTCTTTCGTTTCTAATTTCAAACAACGTGCGCAGATCTCCCGTGTAGGCTGTGACACCGTCATGCTCGAAGATTTCCCGGGTATCGTTATAGGTGATTTTCGGATTTTCGATTTTTCCGGAATGGTAGGCAAAGTTAACGCTGTATGCGCTAAGCGCTTCGGCGAGCTCCGCGTCATTTTGGATCTGTCGATTTTGCCAAAGAGCTACCGCTGTGTCATATAGACTCATGGTTATGATCTCCTCAAATCTTCTCCCCTCGCCGGTCATGACAGGCGTGCTCTGACTGTTTCCCATACCGCTTCGGCCCGGGGAACCCATTCGTCAAGGATTTTTTGGGACGCCTCATCGAAGGCTTTGGCGGCCTTTCGGTCTTTCATGGCGGCGGTGTTGATGGTGATGTTGAGTGACGCCGCTTTAAGCGCCCCCTGACAGACAATAGCCCCGGCGCCGGCATCGGAGAGGGCCATGGCCGAGCCGATTGCGGCATAGCGTTCGATGAGGGCGACGGCTCTCGCGATATCCTTCATGATGGCCAGGGGCACCTCGCAGCAGTCCGTCAGACAGCTTTCCATCACCTTGTCCTTGAGGGCTTGTTCAGCTTCGGTTGCCTTCGGCATTTTGTAGGCTTCGGCCAGGGGCGCAAAGACGTTGGCGTCTTCATCGATCAGCGAAAGCAAATGGACGCGCAGGGCTTCGCCTTCCCGCAGCAGAGTTTTGATTTCACCGTGGACGTCTTGATATTTTGGACTGTTTAAGGTCAGGCTCGCGACCATGTTGCCCAGGGCCATCCCCACGGCGCCTGCCAGAGCCGATGCGCCGCCTCCGCCGGGAACCGGTGATTTGCTGGCCAGGGTTTCGGTAAATTCGGATAAATTGAGTTCGGTATAGTGCATCTTTTTCCCCCATCTTTTTTGTTTTATCATACCATAAACCGATGGGACGGAAAAGCCGTCATCACCGATTTTAAAAAGCCATGTCCGCGTCAAAATGAAAAGGGCCATCAGCGCTGTGACCGATGGCCATGGTTGATTTATTTTTTCAGGGAATCTTTGTTGATGGGAAAATCGAAATAAGTGTCAGGATAGGGCTCTTTCTCCAAGGTGAAATGCCACCATTCCGAAGACAAGGGTTTAAAGCCATGGGCGAGCATGGCGTCTCGCAAAATCATGCGATTTTTGTATTGCTGTTCGGTAATTCCCTTATAATCGGGATGACTCTGTTCGCCAAAGTAGTCGAAGGTGCCGCCCATATCCACTTCTTTTTCCGTCTTCATGTCAAAGAGGGTCAGGTCAACGGTGCTTCCCCGGCTGTGACCGGAATGTTCCATGATGTATTCCTGGGGGAAAAGCACGTCTTTTTCAAGCTCGGGATAGAAATAGGATTTCATGCGTGTGTCATTCTTGTCTTTGGCCCACTTGACAAAATGATTGACGGCCCGTTGCGGCCTGTAAGCATCGTAAATTTTAAGGCGATAGCCCTTGGCTTTCAGATCATCGCTGACTTCTTTTAAGGCTTTCGCGGCGTCTTTGGTTAAAAAGGCCAGGGGTTCTTCGTAGCCGTCAATGCGTTCTCCCACGAAGTTATAGGTGGAGTAGTAGCGAATTTCCAAAATGGCGTCGGGCACCACATCGGTGAGCAATACAAAATCCGAAGAATCCGTTGAGATTTTGGTGCCGTCGGCAGCGGTGGAGACCGATGGCTTTCCGCTAGGTGCTGCGCTATTCGCGCATCCGGATAAAAACACAGCCAAAAGGAGAACGGCCAGACAAAGCATCGGGATCCGCTTTGTCTGATTGTTGATTTGTTTGTTTCTCATGTTTTTTTCCTTTCATATTATCATGAATCAACCATTGTTTTTTTCCATTGGTTCCTGATGATGGAAAAAGCTACCCTGCTAAGCCGGTCATCCTGCTTTGAAAGGTAGCCTTGTTCGCTGTTTATTTCAGTAGGGACAACAGAATGGTTCCCACCAATGTCAGACAAATGTTGCTGGTGACGAAAGCCGGGGCGTAGCCCACCGTGAAGATGGTGCTTCCGGTCTTTTCGGTCAGTGAGTTGAGGGCCGGGGTCGATGTGGCGCATCCGCATATGCCACCGTACAAATCGGCGGCGGGAATCTTGAGCACAAACCAGCCGAAGGCCACGGCCAGAGCCGCGGGCAGGAAAATGCAGACGAGCCCCGCGATGACAATGTAGATGTTGTCGAAGGTGAAAATGGCCGCGAGACTTAACGGCCGTTCTAGGGCTGTGGCAGCGATGAACAGGTTGAGGCCCAGCCCTCTTAAAATCCATCTGGCACCGGCGGACATCTGCCCGATAATGGGAAAGGATTCAAAGGAACAGCCGACAATCATGCCGACAATCAACGCGCAACATCCCGATCCCAGAGAAATACCAAGTCCGGGAATTTGAATAACCCCGAGCACGATGGCTAGGGCAATCGACAGCACGAGCACAGGAATATCTGAACTTTCTCCGACGTTTTTGATAAAGCCGATGTCTTCGATACAGGTTTCGATGGCTTTGGGTCTGCCGGTCAAGGTCAAGACATCTTCTTCAATTATCTCGTCGGGAATCGAGATTCTTCGGCCATTTCGCTTGACGCTGTTGACGATGACGCCGTATTCGGCGAATCGTTCCATCAGGCCATCGGCTTTTTCCACCGCGATGACAACCTCAGTTTTTGTGATTTCAAGGGATAAATATTTATCGTCGGTTATTTCCGCCAACTTGTTTTGGTTGAAATCGTTAATATCTTTAACACGGCCGGCCAGGATGACAATATCTAAGGCCTCAATCGTCAGATCCGGTTTGACCTCAAGGGATTGTTCGCCGCGGTACACCCCTTCAATGTGGAGTTTTCCATGATAACCGGACGTCAGCTCGCTGACGGTGCGTCCAATGTAGTCCGATGGTTCGTCGATGCGGTAGGCTCTGATTTGAACATTGACTTTGAGGGAATCCGATGATTTGGATTTGCCAGAGGACAGCGCGCCGCCGACTTTGTCAATGACCGATTGAGCCAAATGCACCTTGGTGATGGCAGGAGCGCCATCCTGAACAAAGATGATCAGACCCAAAATCGCCAAAATATAGGTGATGGCGTAGGCGACAACATCGCTTTCGCTGTTTAAAATGGTGGACTGGGTTTGGGAGCCGGCCAGAAAACCGGTGGCTTTGGCCGGGGAAAATCCGAAGATTTTGCACAATATAAAACCGCAGGCCAGAACGCAAGCGCAATAAAACAATGAAAGCCCGACCAGTTTCAAGCTGGACATGATGCCGGAGGTTTTGATGGAATTTTTGAAAACCGGACCGGCTTCATAGCCCAGAACAAAGGTGAAAAACGCGAAGAAGAGCGTCTTCATCACGGCGACCTGACCGCCGGCAAATTGGGCGCCGCTGCTGGTGATGATGATGTTCATGATGATCGCAGCATAGAGGGTGCCGAGGGTGGCGTTGTTGGGAAAGGGGCCGAGGTTGATCTTGCCGAACAAATAGCCGAATCCCAGGCAAATGAGGATGACAAAAAGCGGATTGTCCACAAAAAATTGAATCATAACGTTCTCCCGTCCGCGTGTGACGCGTTTAGTCTTATTAATACAGTCATTATATACCAGAATCATAAAAAATTCAAGGCAGCGCGGGAGGGTTTGCTTTGGTTTGATTAGCGGATGAAATTTGTGGAAATCCGACTGTCTTCCTGTTTAGGATATGCCACGCCTGTTTGTTCACCGGCTTCTATCAGTTTGAGCATCCAAGCCATATTTCTTCCCAAAACGCGCATGATTTGAAGGCCTTCATGGTCTTGACGGACATCCTCCGGCGTGTTGCCATGAACCATATTCCAATATCTGGAAGTGACGATTGTCATTTGCTGGTGAAAAAAGTATTTATTCATCTGATCAAGCGCTGATGTGGTGCCTGATCGTCTGGCGGAAACAACTGCTGCTGCCGGCTTATAACGGAAAGGATGTGGTTCCTGAGCTGAAGCGGAAAAAAACACCCTGTCCATTAAGCTCATCAAACTTCCGTTCATTCCGGCATAATAAACGGGTGATCCAAAGACAAATCCGTCATATGACTTCGCCAGATCCGTAAACGCGTTGACTTGGTCATCAAAGACACATTTTCGGTTTCTCGCGCATTGACCGCATCCGACGCATCCGCCAATTGATTCTTTGCCAATCCAATAAAAATCCGTGGCAATGCCCTCGTCATTTAATGTTGAAGCGACTTCCGACAGCGCCGTAAAGACGCAGCCGTTTTGATGAGGGCTCCCGTTTATCAATAAAACTTTCATGTTTAACCTGCTTTTCCTCTCTTTTCGTGAATCGTAACAAGGCAGACCATTTATTTTAATAACCCAACCGGGTAAGCCAATCTTTGACTGACGCGCGCGCATCATCACGGTTGTTTTGGGCGGTGCTCCCCCGAATAGCCAGGCCCTCACCCACATTGCTCGCGGGGCAAGCTTCGGACAGTTTACTATCAAAGCCGGATAAACCGGAACCTTCATGGGTTGAAAATGGGATCAACGTTTTACCGGCCAATGCGTCTTTGTTTTTTTCAAAGAAAGTATAGCAGATCATCGGCCAATCTCCCCACCAAACCGGAGCGCCGATAAAAACGGTTTTGACCTTGGATAAATCCGGTGTTTCTCCCCGATAAGCAGGACGCGCCTTCTCGTTTTGTTCTTGCCTCGCCACTTCGGTCAGCTTGTCATAGGATTCGGGATAACGATCGTCAGCGGGGACTAGCTCAAAAATATTGGCACCGGTTTCCTCAGCGATCATTTGAGCAACAATGGCAGTGTTGCCTTTGTCGATCACGCCCACCGTGTATTGCTCGCCGGCTCTTGAAAAGAAGACAACAAGAGTCTCTCCTTCTCCCTTTTGAGCACCTTTGGTTTTGGTGTTTTCCTGTGCAGGCGTTGCCGATGGCGCTGAGTTTTTATCTGCGTTGTTTGCGCATCCCGTTACGAATAACAATAGAACACAGGCAAAAAATAGTATAGTGGATTGTCGGATGATTTTCATGTTCAAGTCTCCCTTTTAGAATTCTGGCTGTAAGGGTCCGTAATAGTAGGATGCCGTTGCTCCTCCATCGGCAAGGAAAGTGGAACCGGTAATGAAAGCGCCGGTGTCGCCCATCAGCAGTTCGGCTATATTGGCCATTTCGTCTGCTGTTCCCGGCCTTCCGGCTGGACATTTAGCAAACATATTTTGATAGAACTCACCCCGAGGACCATTGAATTCGTCAACGGCCAGCGGCGTCACAATAATGCCGGGGGCAATGGCGTTGAGCCGTGCGCCGCGTTCACCCCAGCGAACGCATTCATACATGACGCGCTTTTCATTGCAGCGTTTCGCCAACTGATATGCGTGAAGCGTATCCTTGATGTTTTCCGGTTTTAATATGTCCAAATCAAGAAGTTTTTCGGAAGGCGTCATCGCCAATTGTCTGTCTTCTTCCGGCGTGAGCTGCGGCATACGCCACCCCGACTGGCTAGATATGGTCACGCCTGCGCCTCCTTCGGCGATGACTTTTCCCATTTCCTCCAAAAGCACCGCCGTCCCATAGAGATCGACGGCAAGAATGGCCTCAACCGGTGCCTGAGACGGAGAGACGCCGGCGGCATTAACCAAATATTTGATCTCGCCATATTCTTTGGCTTTTGCGATGATGGCCCGTATAGATGCTCTCGATGATAAATCCATTTCAAAGGGCACAACGTCAAAGCCTGCGTCATTCATCGTTTTTCCGATGGACTCGGCGTTTTTTACGTTTTTATCGCCTAGGATGATTTTTTTATCAAAACCAATTCTTCTGGCAATGGCCATGCCTATTTGTCCGGCGCCGGTGACGATCATAACATCTTTTTTCATTTGAATTGTCCTTTACACTTCTTTTTATCTTTTACCACGTGGAAGCTTGAGCCTGAGTTAATTTCCATTGGTTTCGTTCCTTCATGGCATCGAGGCGGAGAGCCAACCGCCAGGTATGTCTTTCCCCTCCGAAAACAGCCGCAGTAACTTTTGAACAGCCGGTCATCACCGCCGTATCTCTAATCAGATCGATTTCGATGTGGTCGGTTTCTTCTGAAAAATAGTTGAGCGTGCCGTCCAGAATCGCGCGAATATACTCGCCTTTACATTGACGCATGCCCGTCATATGAATCAATACGAAGGAATCATCATGAACACGCATCAGTTCCCTTTCGTCTTTGTTAATCATCGCAGTATACATATCATGATAGAGCTTGATCATCTGTTCTTTATCGTTCATCTATATTGCCTCCAACCTGACCACATATTGATTATCTGCTTTGATTCATCATTAAGAAAATTCCGTTTTATAATATCTGAGACACACGACATTTCCCGGACAAGGATTCCAAGTTGTGATCAACAGTAAGATTCATAACTCCGACTTTTTGAAAATCTTTCTCCCATGGAAGATGCTTCCAAAATCACTTCATAAACTTGCTGTCTAAAAAGTCCGTTTTTTACGCTTTATCCCCAATGGTCATGACAAATAAGAATGTATTACACTTGTGATTTTGCCCAGTCACCTACCGTTTTTTCCGATTCAGGAGCTTCCGCACCATGAATCGCTAAGGCTTTTCCGAAAACCGCTCCGTCACAGGTTTTTTTAATGTCTCTTTCGCAGGCGCCGAGACCGCTGCCTTCATGGGTCACGAGTACGTTAACGTGTTTTCCGTTCCAATCTAATTTTTCAACCTGCGTATAGATTGCCATCGGGAATAATCCCCACCAACAGGGACCGCAAAGAAAGATATTGTCGTAATTGTCAAAGTGATCCAGATATTGTTTGAGTTTCGGACGCGCCTTTTGCTGAAGCTCCGCCTTGGCTTCATCAATACAAGCAAAATAATCAGCAGGGTAATCTTTGACAGTTTCTATCTCAAACAAATCGCCGCCAACGGCATTTTGAATAAATTCCGCGCAATATTTCGTATTGCCTTTTGCCAGGGTTTTCACACTGCCGTTGACGTAATTTTCGCCGGTTCTCGAATAATACATAATCAAATTATTAGCCATTTTTGTCCTCCTGGATAATCGTTTTGGTTTATTTTTCTTTTACGTAAACCATTTTTTTACATCAAACATCTCAAACAGCATCGCTTTATAAATGCTAACTTTCGTAAATAATATTTTTTAAGTACTAAAAAACGTTCGAATCGCTGCCGCCATTGAATCTGCTATATATTTTCTATTTGACGGATAAATTTCAAATCATGATAAGATTTAGAGAACGACATGATTGGCATCATGCATCTCTTAATCATGAATCAGACAAATGAAATTGCTTTTATTATCTTTATAATCTACTGATTAATTATATTATAAATCCTTCAGATCAATGAATCAATTCAAATTAAAAGGGTTTTAGATAAGTGAAATTAATATGAAATAGTGAGAAGTGAACATTTAAAATTAAAATGCATTTATGAGCTTGCCAGAAAAAACGGCTTTCCAATACATCTAAAACATCGACTTTAAAATCTTCGCGAATTCCTCTACAAAAAAACCGGAATTGTCTTTTTTCCAAAATGCGCAGTATTTCCTCAGAATATGACGATCATTCCGGATTAATGGGATTCGCTTGAGTGTCGCGCCGAAAAAAGAATCATGCCCGGTGCCTTCCACCGGCATCATCCCGCGATTGGAAACAACCATGACCCGTGCCGCCTGAAGCGTATCTGCGAAAAGAAAATCGCCATTAAATCCAATGATGTCCCGATAATATTTTTGTTCCTCTTCCTGCTGTTCTGGCGTTGCCACAAGAATACACGGCGTATTTTTCAAAGCGTCTATGTTTACGGTGTCCAACTTTGCCAAAGGATGATGCGCTGCCATTTCCACATAGCAAATGGTATCCATCAGCACAAGATTTTCGTATTCATCGGAAAAAGCCCTGCGTTGGTCATTTAACGCGAGGTCAATCCTGTCAAGGCGCAATCCATCATAAAGAACTTCATGGTTGCCGCTGACGACGCTTATATCAACAGAAGGATATTTTTCCGAAAAAGACGCAATTGCGCGATTAAACGCGTCTCCGCTGTACGTCGAAAGCACCCCTAAAGCCAAATGCTCGGTGTCTTTTTGAGCGATACGCGCCGTCTCTCGACACAATTGCAACAAATCGGCATGAATGACCAGACTTTTCTTATAAAAATGCTCGCCTGCCTCAGTCAATTCAAAGCTTCTGTTTTTCCGAAGGAGTAGCTTGACGCCGATTTCATCCTCCAAGGCTTTAATCGATTGAGAAATGCCCGATTGGGAAATATGGCAAAGGGCCGCTGCTTTGGTAAAGCTGTTTTCCTGAACCACCTTTTGAAAATGCTGAATTTGTCGAAGCAACATTCGGATCACCTCTGGCATATTAAATAAAGAAAATTGGCGAATCGCGTCAAAACAATGCTGTGTCGCGAAAAACCTTCCGTCTCCCCCAGACTCCATCTATGGCAGACAGCATACGTGTTGAGAAATCCAAGAAAGCACAAATTTCAATTAATAACTAAGCATCAAAAACTTAGATTTTTATAAAACCGTACGGACATTCTCATGCGCCGGTCGCGCCGACATCACGATTGCGTCTTCCATTTTTGCTTGGGAACGGTGATGGTCACTGCCGTGCCCTCCCCGGGCCGGCTTTCAATCTCCAGGCTGCCGTCCACCATCTGCCCGACGCGGTAGCGCGTGTTCGCAATCCCCAAATGTCTGCCGCCTTCGGCCAAAATCCCCTGCGGGTCAAAGCCCTTGCCGTCGTCGGCGACGACAATGCGGTAGGCCGAATCCGTCTCAACGGTCGAGAGGCGAACCGTCCCGCCGTGTTTGCTCTTGCAGATGCCGTGCTTAATGGCGTTTTCCACCATTGGCTGAACCGACAGCGCCGGCACCGGAAAAGCCGTACAAGCGATGTCATACTCAACCCTTAACTTATTGGGAAACCGAAGTGTCTCAAGCCAAACATACTTTTCAATATGCTTCAACTCCTCTGAGAAAGAAATCGGACTGGCCTTGTCGGCAAAATCCATATTTTCACGGAGATAATGCGCGAAAGTATTGGTGGCCTCGGCGGCAAGCTTTGGATCGGTTTCGCAAAGCGCCTCAATGACCGCCAAAGCATTATAGAGAAAATGAGGCTGCATTTGAGAGATCATCGCCGAAAGGCGAAGCTGCGTCTCCTCCTTCTCATGACGAAGCACATCCTTTTCCAAAGCGTCATGGACATTGAAAAAAAGCAGACACAACGGCAGCAAAAACGTTGTGTTCAGAATGCCCCAAAAATCCGGACTTTGGTAAATCAAATTCGGATTGACAAACAGAATCGTAAACAGAACCGGCACAAAAATACAGCTGAAAAAAGAAAACTTCCGACTGAAGCTCAAATTGGAGCTAAAGGTGGCGACGCACAAAAGCAACAGACAAAAAAGCCCCGTGAATATGCTGTAATAATCCGGAATATCTGGGGACAACACCCCCTCAGCGGTATACCGAAAAACGATGGGCTCGCGCAAATTGACAATCAGCGCGAAAGCGTACAGCATCAGCGCAACGACCATCAGCACCGTGACGGCGCGGGTTACACGGGTCTCCTCAAGAAACTGCTTTTGATAAAGCCACAGCGTCAGCAAAATGAAAAAAGAGCCAAAATATGACACGGTCGTGATCCCGGTGAGCCATTCCACATGATTCGGAAGCTGATAGAAGCTGTAGGTCAGCGAAACCAGAAAAAGTGTAAGATAAATCGACAGAAGAAACAGCGTAAAATAACGCGACGCCGGATTCTTCCCATCGGACTTTTTTAACAAATAGCCCGAGAGCGCCGTCAAAAAAACGAGGCCGGCCATAGTCGTCAGATTGCCCACACACACATAGCTGTTGCGAAAAATATTATTTTGCGCCGCCACGATAAGGCAGACCGGAATCAGACAAGCCATAATGGCGAAGACCACAGCTTGAAAGGTCTTGTTTTGATTTTGAAAAAACGTCGTTCGATCATGCATGGTGATATCTTTCATCCTTCATCATGACTCCCATCGCCCTTCATCAACCGGGACAACGTCGCAGCCGCCCAGGGGTATTGCCGCATATAATCCCCTTTAAATTGATTGATCGCAACGGGATTGCCGTCCAGATAGTCAAAATAATCGCATCGAACCTTATCCCGGTTGACGCCCAGCTTGCCCCAGCCTTGAATCAAAATATCATCTCGGCCGAAGTCCGAAAGACACTTGATCAAATCTTTTTTCACCACCCGAAGATAAGATTCGGAACAGTTACGAAAAAGATGATGGTTGATGTCGGCCGACGTGCAAACGGCCCCGGCCTTATCCACCAGATAGGCCAAAAGCTCCTTGGCGCGTTTGGTCAATGTCATCATCGGCTCACCGTGATCAAAGACTTCAAATTCGCCGAAACATCGGATATAAACCCCCTCACCCATCAGGTCTAAGGCATGGTGATGGCGCAAATGAGATAAAGCATGTTTGATTTTATCGGCGGTGATGGGCTTCATCAAATAATCGCTGGCACCCAAATGAAAAGCCGAAATCGCGTAATCGGAATAACCGGTGCAAAAGACAATATCACAGCGGGGATTTGCGGCTTTCAGCTGTTTGGCTAGTTCCACCCCGTTCATGTCGCCGATGGCAATGTCCAAAAAAGCGATGTCCGCTTTCGTTTCGGGCAAAACAGCCAACACATCGTCAGCATTGTCAAAGGCCAAGATGTCGGCCTCGGGCAAAACCTCGTGAAGCCGGCCCGTGAGATGCTTTAGCAGGATAACTTCATCCTCAACGGCAAGAATCTTCATGATCGGTGCCCCTTTCTCCTTTTGACAGAATGCGCGCTAATGGGTCATGTCCATTCGATGACAAACCTCTGTCGGATTAAGAATGTCTATTTATTTTACCATAAACAAACCCGGTGATAAACCGCAAAACACAAAAGATAAAACCCGGACAAAGCCGGGTTTCATCGAGAGACTGAAATTGACTTGAGGTTTTGCCTTAGACGCTCTTCATGACACGGGTACCAAAACCAGTGGTCATCGTCAACGTACAATCCTCGCCTTCAATCTGACCTTCAATGGTGCCTTCAACGGGGGTAAACAACACCGTTTCGCTGAAATTACCCGAGAAGTGATCATTTTCATAATGTCCTTCACGCAAACGCATTTTCGCGTCGCCCATGTCGAATGTCCCGTCAAGCTCTGTACCATCAATGAATAAATGGAGATCGCCTTCAATGTAGCCGATGGCCGTTTCGCTGGCAAAATGGAATTTTTTTTCTTCACTCATGGTTGGTTCCTCCTGTGTTGAAAAAGTTGATGATCTTTATGATCGATCAATGATCTGAATTTTCCTTATTATAGCCGATTATCGGTCGTTTTAAAAGGGGTGCGGATGGAATTCTATCCTGAAAGATGTCATTTTTTAGAAAATCCGCGGCATCTTCAACATCCTTCGCCTTTTAAAACCGAGCTTATTTCCCATTATAGCGAAAAAAACGTTAAAAATCCGTTAAAAAATAAACAAAATTCACATTTATGACTTTTTTATCGAACCCATGACAATAAACCAACAAGCCTCACCTCCATCGCGGCCCTCAAAAAATAAGAAACTCAGCTCGGCTGAGTTTCCACCAAAATCATTCATCATTCATCATTTGACCGAAAATCCCTTCATTATGTATAATGATCATGCCGGATGCAACAGCCTAGACCCGTTATTCCGGCAATCTATCCTAAAGAAACGGAGAAAAACGATGCTTCTGAACAAAATCACAGCTGACCACCCGGATTTTCCCAAAGTCACCCGCCTATACGAAACCGCTTTTCCCGATAATGAACGCCCCTTAAGCATAGACGAAATCGCGGCGCTGACAAAAACCATGTCAATCGACATTCTCGGCATATATCCCGATGACACCCCGGAAGACTTCGCGGGATTTTTTGTCATCATCGACGCCGGGGATTTTGTTTATCTCAACTTTTTCGCCACTTCTCCCGAAAAACGCGGGACCGGCATCGGCGGAAAAGCCGCCAAAGCCCTCATCGCCCATTGCGGTGATAAACCGCTTCTTTTCGATTACGAAAGCCCTTTTGAGCCCTGTGACAACTTGGAACAACGGAAACGCCGCCGCGCGTTCTATCTGAAAAACGGATTTTATGAAACGGGATGGTTTTTCACCATGAGCGGGACGGAATTGATCATCGCCGCTTCTATCAAAAACTTTGACAAAGCCCTCATTGATGCCTTTGTTGATTTCTCGGTCGCACATTTTCCGGACATGACAGAAAAACCAAAGCTTTACCGCCGTGATGACCTTTGACATAAACTGACTTTAAAATGCTTCAATAAGGTATCCAAAATAGAGAATGAACAGCAAAACGCTTGTCAGACACAACGATTCCCATCGATGCGCACAAATTAGATCACATCTGAGAAGCAACCAAATCAGACGAATTTTCCTTTTTCAGATGCAAGATTGATGCACCGGCAAAAGGTGAGCGGCCGTCAACCGATCTCGCGTTTAAATGATAAAACAATAATCAAACCCGATGCCATACACAAAAGCCGCTTAAGACTCGCAGTCTCAAGCGGCTTTTCCCTTACATGTCTTCAATGATCTTAAGGTGATGCGCCGTGGGATCAATCGTCAAGATCATACAAATCATCGTGATCATCCACATCATGATCATCGGCGTCATATCGGGCAATATGGCCTTGATTGGCATGTTTGACGGTTTGCCCATGATGGTGCACATCATACGCGTCCGAGTTAATGGGCGCGAGGGTGTATGTACCTCCAACAAGGTCTCCGGCACCGGCGCCGGCGTCTTTGCGATTGATTTGCATCGTAACGGTATTGCCATTTGTCGTCATGGTGATGCCGATAAACCGATCGGAAATATTTTGTCCCGCTTCCGTCGTCACACCGGTAAAGGTAATGGCATTGCCTTCGATTTTCGCGGTGGACGCGTCGAGATAAAAATCATGATCATGATCATCAGTCGCCGTATAGTAGTATGATTTCACTTTCACACAACCGTCATCGATGTCGAGTTTATATTGCATTTGATTGCCGGAAGCGCAACCAAAATCGTCATAAGCCTTAAGCATCATCACGGGAGCTGCCGCCGCGGTGCTCCCCGCCGGGGTGACGGTGGCCGCCGATGCCTGCGTGATAAAAGGATTAGATCGTAAACCGCCAATGCCAGAAAGACATCCCGCCAAAGCGGCAATCATCAAACAAGCCGTCATCAATGTGATCTTTCCAATAAGATGGTAAGCTACTTTTTTCATTTTAATCTCCTTACTTTTTATAATCAATGTAAATCTATGGGACAAACAAATGTTTCGAACGTTTGGGCTCATCACACCGTCCGTTCATCAAACAAATGCTTTGCTGTTTCGATTGAATAACCATTCAATCGCCGTTACCTTCGTTCTGTTTGAATAACCGGTTATTATTTGTTTTTCTGACAGGATTATAACAGCCCAATGGACACAAAAAGGACACGAAATCCAAGCGAAAACAGCAATTTAAAAAATATTCTCTAAAAAATATTCGACTCATCAAAAAAATCCGGCCATTAACCGAACGGAATTTACGATGATACGCGAAGAAAAAACAACGAACACATGACGATAACTCAACGAGCATCACCGCCATCGCGGCCCTCAAAGCCAAAAAAAAGAAGCCCGCGAAAGCAGACTTCTTTTAATGAAACAGTGATCATTTTGGGAAAACCGCCGCCACCTAAGGCTAAAGCGGATCCGGTCTTCCCTGTCGGATAAACGCGCGGAAATCCCGAAACAGCGTCGGCTGTTGGTGATTAACGGGCTTCCTTGATGGCAGCCTGAGCCGCGGCCAAACGAGCGATCGGCACACGGAACGGTGAGCAGGACACATAGTCCAGACCAAGGGTGTGGCAGAATTCCACGGAGCTGGGATCGCCGCCGTGTTCGCCGCAGATACCCAAGTGCATGTCGGGACGGGTCGCTTTACCCAGGTCGATGGCCATCTTCATCAGCTTGCCAACGCCAACTTGGTCGAGTTTGGCGAAGGGATCATTTTCAAAGATCTTCGCGTCATAATAAGCGTCCAGGAACTTGCCGGCGTCATCACGGGAGAAGCCGAAGGTCATTTGCGTCAGGTCATTGGTACCGAAGCAGAAGAATTCGGCTTCTTTGGCAATGTCATCGGCGGTCAGGCAGGCTCTCGGGATTTCGATCATCGTACCGACTTCGTATTTCAGATCAAAACCGGAAGCGGCGATTTCCGCGTCGGCGGTTTCAACAACAATCTTCTTGACAAATTTCAGTTCCTTGTCATCGCCAACCAAGGGGATCATGATTTCGGGAACGATGCTCCATTCCGGATGCGCTTTGCCCACATTGATGGCGGCGCGAATGACCGCGGCTGTTTGCATTTTGGCGATTTCCGGATAGGTGACCGTCAGACGGCAGCCTCTGTGACCCATCATCGGGTTAAATTCGTGGAGGCCGGCGATGATCGCCTTAATCTGATCGACGGTTTTGCCCTTGGCGTCGGCGAGTTTTTTAATGTCTTCTTCCTCGGTGGGAACAAATTCATGCAGCGGGGGATCCAAGAAACGAATGGTGACCGGATTGCCTTCGAGGGCTTCGTACAATTTTTCGAAGTCGCCTTGCTGCAGCGGAAGGATTTTTTCCAGCGCTTCTTCCCGTTCTTCCACGGTGTCGGAGCAAATCATTTCGCGGAAAGCGTCGATGCGGTCTCCTTCAAAGAACATGTGTTCCGTTCGGCAAAGACCGATACCTTCGGCGCCCAGTTCAACGGCTTTCTTGGCGTCTTGGGGTGTGTCGGCGTTGGTGCGAACCTTCATGGTTCTGTATTTATCCGCCCAACCCATGATGCGTTCAAATTCGCCGGCGATGACAGCGTCAACGGTGGGAATTTCACCGTCATAGATGTTACCGGTGGTACCGTCAAAGGAAATGACATCGCCTTCGTGATAGGTTTTGCCGGCCAGCGTGAACACCTTGTTGTCTTCGTCCATGTTAATGGCGGAGCAACCGGAGACGCAGCAGCTGCCCATACCACGGGCGACAACAGCGGCGTGAGACGTCATCCCGCCGCGGACGGTCAAAATACCCTGAGCGGCTTTCATGCCTTCGATATCTTCGGGAGAGGTTTCCAAACGAACCAAAACAACCTTTTCACCGCGTTCCGCCCATTCTTTGGCGTCATCGGCGGTAAACACGATTTTACCGCAAGCGGCGCCGGGAGCGGCGGCCAGGGCATGCGCGATGGGGTCAACTTTTTTAAGGGCTTCGGTGTCAAATTGCGGGTGAAGCAGAGAGTCCAAGTTTCTCGGGTCGATCATCAACACCGCTTCCTGTTCGGTGATCATGCCTTCGTCCACCAAGTCGCAGGCAATTTTCAAAGCCGCTTTGGCGGTACGTTTACCGTTACGGGTCTGCAGCATATAGAGTTTTTTATCTTCGATGGTAAATTCCATATCCTGCATATCGCGGTAGTGATCTTCTAATGTATGGCAAATGCCCACGAATTGATCGTACACTTCGGGCATCGTTTCCTGAAGCTGAGCGATGGGCTGCGGGGTTCTCACGCCGGCCACAACGTCTTCACCCTGAGCGTTCATCAAGAATTCACCCATGAGTTTCTTTTCGCCGGTGGCGGGGTTGCGGGTAAAGGCAACGCCGGTACCGGAAGTGTCGCCCATATTACCAAAGGCCATCATCTGCACATTCACAGCGGTTCCCCAGGAGTAAGGGATATCGTTGTCGCGGCGATACACATTGGCTCTGGGGTTATCCCATGAACGGAAAACGGCTTTGATCGCTTCGATCAGCTGTTCCTTGGGATCGTCGGGGAAATCCTTGCCGATTTTGGCTTTGTATTCCGCTTTAAATTGACGGGCGAGTTCTTTGAGGTCATCAGCGTCCAGCTCGACGTCTTGGGTCACGCCTTTTTCATCTTTCATTTTATCGATGAGTTCTTCGAAATATTTTTTGCCGACTTCCATGACGACATCGGAGAACATCTGAATAAAACGTCTGTAGCAATCCCAGGCCCAACGGGGATTACCCGATTTTTCAGCCAAAACATTGACCACGTCTTCGTTCAAACCAAGGTTCAAAATCGTGTCCATCATGCCGGGCATTGACGCTCTGGCCCCGGAACGGACGGAAACCAAGAGCGGATTTTCCTTGTCACCGAATTTTTTGCCGGTGATTTCTTCCATCTTGGCGATGTGATCACGGATCTGACCCTGAATTTCATCGTTAATTTGTCTACCGTCTTCGTAATACTGAGTACACGCTTCGGTACTAATGGTGAAACCTTGGGGCACGGGAAGACCCAAATTGGTCATTTCCGCCAGGTTGGCGCCTTTGCCGCCGAGGAGCTCACGCATACCCGCGTTACCTTCCGTAAACAGGTAAACCCATTTTTTCATTAATAGACCTCCTATAAGCATATGAAGAATATAAAGTGAATATCCCAAAATGAAATACTCGAAACTCGTTATAGTATATCACAAAAACAATCCGGACAACGCCTCTTTGACAAATATTTATCCTTTTTTTATCAAAGTCCCGTTTCCTGCCACGATTGTCCGTCGAAAAAAACAATTGTCTTCACCTCTGCCGCATTCAGGGCATCGGGCACCAGATGATCGTATCCGAAACCGATGGTCTCAGCGCTGTGACTGTCCCCCGTCACCGTGATGGGAATCCCCATGGCCGCCGCCTCCGAGAGAATCTCAATCGCCGGATACAAACACCGCGCGCCATAGCGGCAGACACCGCCGGTATTCAGCTCAACGATGGATCCCGAGGCTTTCACCACGTCAAGGGCCTCATGCCAAAGGTCGCGGTACCAGGCCGATTCAGGATCAAAAAACCGATTCCCGCCGTTATTTTTTTTGATAATATCAATATGCCCGACAATATCAGGCTTTTCGTGAAGCACCATCTCCGCAATCCCCCGGTAATAGGTCGTCACCGCGGCACGGCCATCTCCGCCGAAAATCTCATCGACACACCGCTCGAAATGATGGGCATCCAAATCGACATACCCCACCTCCCCGTTGTCAAAAAGACCGAGACAATGAATACTCCCGATCCAATAATCAAGAGAAGGTAAAATCCCCCGCACCTCGTCGGAAATTCCCCGGCGCCAAGGATAATAATCCACCTCAAGGCCTGTAAAAACCGACATTTGACCTGCGTACTTCACTTCCGCCGCGCGGACCGCTTTGATATAATCCTCAACCCGCTCAATCGGCATCGTCCAATCATCGGGATAAGCAAGGGGCGCATGGGACGTAAAACCGATGCGGTCAAACCCCGCACGGAATGCCGCGTCGGCCATCGCCTCAACGGAATCTTTTCCGTCGCAAAAATCAGAATGTATGTGATAATTATCCATCGATTCCCCTTTCAAAATAAAACCGGAGGGATAAAACGCACCTGCGCAACCAATCAAAAGCGATTGTTACGCAAGACAGTTACCAAAAACAAAAAGGCTTCCTCCATCGCAGAGGAAGCGAAAGGCGGAGCGCGCGTCAAAAGCGAAACGTCCCGCCGTAACCGAACTCAAAAAATCACCGGCGATGTCTTATTCAATCTTACTGAGAAAACTCTTCGTCCGCTCTCCCTGAGGATTATCGATGACTTGTTCAGGCGTACCCATTTCGCAAATGACACCGTCGGCCATAAAAATCACCCGATCAGCAACTTCACGCGCAAAACCAATCTCGTGGGTCACAATAATCATCGTCATCCCCTCATCGGCCAGCTCCTTCATGGTGTTAAGCACTTCCCCGACCAGTTCCGGATCAAGGGCTGATGTTGGTTCGTCAAACAGCATAATTTTCGGATCCATGGCCAAAGCGCGCGCGATGGCCACACGCTGTTGCTGACCGCCGGAAAGACGCACGGGATATTCATCGGCACGGTCTTTCAGGCCAACCATATCGAGGAGTTCAAGACCCTTTTGCGTAATGGTGTCCTTATCCGCTTTTTTCACCGTGATGGGCGCGATGGTCAAATTGTCAATGACCTTCAAATGCGGAAACAGGTTGAAATTCTGAAAAACCATGCCCAAATCGCAGCGTAACGCTTGAAGCCGTTTCGCGTCGATATGATTGACCGTTTTATCGTCGACCCGTTTGTCCATCAGCTCTTCTTCAATATAAATCTCGCCTTCGGTGATGCGTTCCAATTGATTGAGGCAACGAAGCAACGTGCTTTTTCCAGATCCGGAAGGACCGATGATGCACACCACTTCACCTTTGGTCACCTGAAAATCAACGCCTTTCAACACCTCAAGATCACCAAAATTCTTTTTGATGCCCTTCACGCGAACCATCACCTGTGACGGATCTTTTTTCAAATTTTGCGTCATGATAATCACCTCTTTTCGTAAGCGCCGAATCGTTCTTCCAATTTGTCAAAAATGATTTGAAGAACCGTGGTTAAGAAGAGATAAATCGCGGCGGCATAGAGATAATAAACCCAATTCCCTGTCGAACTCGCCATGGTCTTCGACGCGCGAAGCACATCATAAAGGGCGATGGTAGACACCAAAGAGGTATCTTTAAGCAGCATGATCAATTCATTGCCCAAAGGCGCGACCAAGCGTTTAAATGTTTGAGGAATAATAATTTTAGTCATCGCCTGCGCGTGATTCATGCCAAGCGCCTTGGCGGCTTCCATTTGACCGTGATCAATCGACTCGATCGCCGCGCGGATAATTTCCGACATATACGCTGTTGAATTGAGTGAAAATGCCACAAAGGCGCAAAACAGCGGATCAATGGTCAGCGTGCCGCCGGTCATATCATGATACATAATGGGAATCATGAAATAAATCATGAAAAGTTGCAGCAAAAGCGGTGTCCCGCGGAAAAACCAGACATAAAACCAGCAAATCGCATTGGCGATTTTATTCTTCGACATACGGCCGAGGGCAATAATCACACCGAAAACAGCACCTGCAATAACGGCAACCAGGGCTATTTCGATCATGATAACCGTACCGCTCAAAACCTGTCCGAATTGTTCTGAAGTAAGAATAACAACCCCTCCTTTTTCGGGAAATAAGAATATGAATAAATATTATACCAAGCGTCATAAAAATGCAATGAAAATATTCCTTTTCACACCGACTTCCCCAAGATAGGACAAATAAAAACCGATTCGACACGGAATGCATCGAATCGGCGTCAACTGACTATAGATAAGTGTTTAAAAAAATGGTAATCACGCCGATACTCCCGAGAATATTGCCAACGGCGCATCCCAAATTGGTCATGATGATGACCAAAAGAATTCGGGTGATTTTATTTTTCCAAATGCCGCTGACATGGGATAGGTCTTCGGACAGACGCTCAAAATCGGTAACCTTCGGTTTTTTCAGATACGCTTCCGCCAGTCCCGCAAACCATCCGGTGGCCAACACGGGACTTAAAGCCGACACCGGTGCCATGATGATTGACGTGAGAATGGTCAAAGGATGGGCCAGGGAAACAATGGCCCCGAGTCCCGCTCCCCCCATGGTCAAAATCAACCAATTTCTCGTCTGTTCCCATCCGGAAGCGGGATTGACCGAAAAAGTCATGGCCACCATGGCAATTAGGGCGAGGACAATCCCCCATCCGGCAATTTTGCCGACTTTGCTCTTGGGCGGCACTTCCTCCAGCTTGGCGATGTCGTCATCGTCATCCCAGCGCGAGATCATTCCGGGAACATGAGCGGCTCCCAACACGGCAACGATTTTTTCTCCCGGCGCGTGTTTGACCTTCTCTTTGAGATAGATATCCCGCTCGTCAACCAGATATTTTTTGACCCCCTTAAAAGTCGCGCCGAATTCCGTCATAGCGGCTGTCAGCATATCCTCGGTTTTCAGGGCCTCCAAATCTTCTTCGGTGATTTCCTCATGATCCAAAAAGCTCATGATGATGGTGGTGATCAATTTGCATTTTTCAAAAAAACTGCAGCCTTTCCAGACCCGTTTAAATGTCACCTGGATGTCCCGATCCGCAAGGACAAGCTCAGCACCGGTCGTTTTCGCCGCCGCGATGCCTTCGACCATTTCCTGTCCGGAACGGATGTCAAATTGTTTGGCGATTTTTTGTTGATAATTGGACAAAAGAATGTTGACAAACATCAAACCCGCCTTGCCGTCTTTGATCACCTTGATGAAGTTGGTCTCCGACCATTGTTCTTTTTCAGTCATGGTTTTATATCGTCCGGGATCGAGTTCAATGCAGACGGTATCGGGTTTTTCCTCAAGGATGATTTGCTTGACGGTCTCGGCGCTTGTGGGAGATACATGAGCCGTTCCGATCAAGATGTATTCTTTATCGCCTTTTTTAAACCGCGTAATATTTTGTTCGTTGATAGTTTCTGCCATGCTAAATAATTCTTTTCCTTTGATTTTCGCTGTTTTAAAGCCGGTAAAAAGCTGATATGACTCAGGTCTTTTCGGCTCGCTTAAAAGAACAAGCCCGTTTCATCCATGATAATCGGGCTCGTCATATCCGCAGACCTCTGTTATTTGGCATCTCCCAAAGATTCACGGATTTTGATGTCGTGGGGAACGCGAACCGTTTTGGTTTCGGATTCTTCTTTTTCGCACATTTTAATGAGCATGCGCGTCGCCACGGCGCCGATGTCGTACATCTGCTGGGTAATCGTGGTGATTCGGGGACGAACCCATTCCGCAAGCCAAAAATCATTAAAACCGCACACCGAAATGTCCTCAGGCACTTTTTTGCCTGCTTCTTCAACGGCGCGCATAGCACCTAAGGCCATTTGATCGTTATAACAGAAAATATTGGTAAAGTCAGGATTTTGCGCCATCAAATCAACGGTCAGTCGATAGACCCCGAGGGGACTGGTGCTGTTGGCATAATAGACCTTTGAATCGTCAAATTCGATGCCCTTGTCCGCATAGGCGCGCTTAATCCCCGTCAAGCGTTTGACATTGACGTATCCCTGTTCAAAATCATCCAAAATCACGACGCTTTTCTTGTGGCCGTACTCAATGGCTTTGATGGTCAAATCATAGGCGGCAGCCTCGTTGTCGATGAGCACGCTGGAGAGCTTGTTGCTTTCATCGGCTACGCAACCCAAAACCACTTCGCAAGAAGCGTTCATGAGGAGCTCACGCATTTCCTCGGAAAGATCTTTTCCCACATAGATAATGCCGTCACATTGTTTTTCCACCAGCACATCCAAGGATTTCTTTTCTTTTTCTGCCTTGGAATCCGTGTTGCTCAAAATAATGTTGTAATTATAAATACCGCAAACATCCTCGGCGCCGCGAACCACATCCGTATAAAAGGGATTACTGATATCGGGAATCATAATGCCCAGCGTGTTTGTCTTTTGAATTTTGAGGCTTCGGGCAATGGCGTTGGGCTTGTAGCCTGTTTTTTTAATGGCCTCCAAAACCCGCTCACGGGTTTCTTCGTTAACCAGCGGAATATTATTGACCACGCGGGACACCGTCGCGACGGAAACATTCGCTTCTCTGGCAACGTCAACAATTTTTACTTTCATTTTAAATTAAACCTCCGAGGGGGGATTAACCATTGACTTTTTCAATGGCTGCTTTAATGAGTCCGGGAGCCTTGCGGCATTTCTCTTCCGAAACAGCGCAAGGCGCGAAGCGTAATCCTTTTTTCAAGGCAACGATAAAGAAATCCTTCGTCATGAGTTCATCACGGACAGCTTCCGTATGATCACAGGGAATGCTGATGAAAAAGCCGTCAACATAGGGACAAATGTCAAGGCCGACATCTTTCGCTGCGTCCAAAAAGGCTTTGGCGCGCGCTTGGAGAATATGTCTGTATTTGTCCTGTTCGGCTTCAAAATCGGCTCTTAAATCATCGTCTGAGATGATTTTCGCCAGGGTTGTCATCGCGGCATGGGTTCCGTTGGACCATGTGCCTCGATTGGAAAATGCACAGGAAGCGGCAAATTCATCGGCAATCGCTTCGGTGGGCGCCGCGCACAAAAGCGCGCCGTTTCTCAGGCCGTACATGGTGTAGCCCTTGGACGCGGAAAAAGCGTAGAGCACCAGAACGTTTTCGGGCATGCCGGTTAAAATTTTCATGAAATTGCGCGCCGATTCGTCCTGACCCGCAAAATCGATATAGGCAATGTCGCAGAGCAAAATGATACGGTATTCGGGATTTTCTTCGGCTTTTTGGGTGAAATACGCTTTGACGGCTTCCCATTCATCATCGGTCAAAGAATAGCCGGTGGGATTGTGCGCCGGCGAATTGATGATGGAAAGGACGCGTTTTTGTTCCCCAAGCAGACCATCAAAAGCTTCAAAATAACCGTCGAGATTGAAACCTCCGTCTTCGGAAAAAAGCGAGAACGTCGTCACTTCCCGACCGTTTTCATCGGCAATGGTGCCATAGGGCGCCCAATGCCAGTCGGGAATGAGAACTCGGTCGCCCATGTCGGCATAGTTGCGAATGGCGTGACGGACCGCGCCGGTTCCGCCGGGAGTCGCCACCGCGCGAATATGCGCGTCGGGTTTTTGATGTTTAAAACATGCGTATGTCACATTGTCCAAAAATTCGGGCGTGCCCGCAATCCCGGCATAAGCGGCATAATCGGCATCATCAAGATGTCTGAAAACCGAATAAACCGAATCAAATGCCACCAAATTCCCATCATCATCCATCAGAGCGCCGAGGGTCGCGTTAATGACTTTTTCTTTTCCGATTTCGGCAATGCGTTTTTTCGCCAAACCGGAAACTTTAAAAATCGGGTCGTTGCCCGCCTCCCTGACAGCTGTTTCTATAACCATTTTATTTTGCATGATGTCCTCCTGTTATTCTTCTGAGTGCTGATATATTTTTCTTTGTTCGTCAAACACATTATTGCCGAAAGCGTCAACGGCAACAATCACGGGAAAATCTTCTACCCGAATATGGCGAATCGCTTCGGCGCCCAAATCGGGATACGCAATGACTTCGGCACTTTTTATCCGATCCGCGGATAAGCATCCCGTTCCGCCGACGCAGACGAAATACACTCCCCCACGGGCGACAATAGCGTCAATCACCCTTTGGGACACATTGCCTTTGCCGATAGCCCCGAGAAGTCCCCGCTTAAAAAGCCCGGGGGAATAGGCGTCCATTCGGTGGGACGTCGTCGGACCAGCGGGCCCGATGACCTCTCCGGGCGCAGCGGGACAGGGCCCCATATAAAAGATGATCTGATCTTTGATATCAAAAGGGAGATTTTCCCCGGATGCCAAAGCCTCGGTCATCCGCTTGTGCGCCGCGTCACGGGCGACATAAAGATCGCCGGTCAACAAAACCCGTTCACCGGTTTTTAAAGTACGAACAACCGTTTTCAATTCGGAAATCGCGATACGCCGCATCAAAACACCACCTTCTCGTGACGGTTCACATAACAGCACATATTGATGGCAACGGGCAAACCCGCGATATGGGTGGGAAAAGAACGAAGGCGCACGTCAAGGACGGTGTTTAATCCCCCCATGCCCATCGGTCCGATTCCCAACGCGTTGCTTTTTTCAATGATGGTCTCTTCCATCCGGGCATAGCGGGGATTTTCATTGCGATAGCCCATCGGCAAAAGCAGCGCTTCTTTGGCGAGCAAAGCCGATTTTTCAAAGGTCCCGCCGATTCCCACACCGACAATCACCGGTGCGCAGGCAAAAGGGGCGCCTTGTTCAATCGCCTCCAAAACAAAATCGATAACCCCCGCTTCCCCGTCCGAGGGCATCAGCATTTTAAGACGGCTTTTGTTTTCGCTGCCGAAACCTTTGGCCGTGAGCGTGATTTCGAAAGTCTCGCCGGGTACAATGCGGTAATGAATGACCGCTGGGGTATTATCTCCCGTATTAGTTCTGTCCAGGGGATCCGCGACAACGGATTTTCTTAAATAGCCTTGGGTATAGCCTTCTCTCACGCCCTGATGAATTGCTTCTTCCAGACTCCCACCCTCAACGTGCACATCCTGACCGCAGGTGACAAATGCGACGACCATGCCCGTATCCTGACAGACCGGTCTTTGCTTTTCTTCGGCCAGAACAAGGTTTTCTTCAATCATGTCAAAAACCGTTTTGCCGATAGGTGAAATTTCCGATCCGGCGGCGTTTTTGAGAGCGAACCGAAGATCCGGCGCAAGATTTGCGTTGAGATGGATGACGCTTTGGGCGACACGTTTTGTAATATCGGCCGTATGAAGCGTTCTCATGAATTTTCCTCCGAAGGTTCGGCCAGTTTTTTTCGCCCGAGAATAAATTCTCTGACGGCCAAAAAGGCACCGCAGAACAAAATGACAAAGAAGAACGTGATAAAACGCCAAAGGACCAAACCGACCGAGGTGTTGACCTTACCGTATATCGGGCCGAACAAAAGCGCGAACCCGACTTCAGCACCGCCCGATCCGCCGGGAAGCGGCACAAAGGTCATCCCGATGTAAAGGATAGCCTGCATCGTGATGATAAAAAACGGGGAAGCCGACTTCATCCCAAGGGACCGATAAATCCAATAATTAACGCTGAAATAAATGAGAATTTGCACAACGGAGACAAGCATTAAAATCGCGGTTTCTTTTTTATGAGATTTGATGTCTTCAATGGCAATCGTGTAATCACCGATATATTTTTCGGCTTTTGCCATGATTTTTTCTTGATCCTTGAACAGTCGAATCTTGCACAAAAAACGGACAATGGAAAACACAATCACCCGCGCCACATTTTCGCTCATGGACAAAATCATCACCAAAATGACGCCGATACTGTTGACAAGGAAGCCGATTCCCACCAGCCATTGCGCCGCGGGGGAACTGGACGCAAGGGTTCCCCAATTGATGATCATTGACACAAGGGCCGTAAACACAACGGCAATTTGATAAAGCGCGTATTTCTGCACAAGCACGGCCGTCCCGATACCGACGGGATAATTGTTTCTCGTCATTTCCAACAGCTGAAGCGGCTGACCGCCCGAGGCGCCCGGCGTCACCAGATTATAATACTGTCCGATTAAGGTGATGACCATCGCGAAAGAAAATTTCTCTTCCGGGCGTGTTCTGCGAAATAAATGCAGAAAAATATAGGCTTCAATCACCCAAAAAATTACCACGCACAAAATCCCGATACCGATAAAAAACAGATTTGCTTTTGACAGCGTCGTCATAAACTCCCGGATGTCGACTTGCGTCGCGATCACGCCGATCGTCAAAAATATCAAAAGAAATAAGAAGATAAAATTACCATATTTTTTTAGAAAGGTCTTGAAAGTCATGATTCCGCTCCGATTTTTGTGTTTTTTCAGCTAACATAAATTAAGTGAATGTATTATAACACAGCATTGAAATTTTTTCATTCGCTTTTTCAAAAATTTTCAAAAATATTTATCACCTTAAGTTAAAAAAGGAATTTTGACGCAAAGCCTCGTATAAAACGATGCTCACGGCATTTGAAAGATTGAGAGAACGGGCATCGGGATGGGTTTTCATCGGAATTCGAAAACGGGAATCGCGGTATCGCTCGTGGATATCCTCGGGCACGCCTGCCGTCTCTTTTCCGAAAAGCAAAAAAGCGCCATCGGGAAATCGCGTTTGATCGTAAAAGGTTTTCGCATGGGTCGACAGCAAAAAAACCTTCGCGTTTTCATTTTGACTTAAGAAGTCGTCAAAATCATCATACACCGTCAAATCCAGCAAATGCCAATAATCGAGTCCCGCCCGTTTAACGGCTTTTTCCGACAGAGAAAATCCCAACGGTTTGATCAAATGAAGCTTTGTTTCAGTCAAAGCGCAGGTTCTGGCAATATTGCCTGTATTTTGCGGAATATCCGGCTGATATAAAACAATGTTTAGCATTTTTGCGTCCTTTCGTATGCTGTAAAAATATATTTATCTTGCGGCAAAAAACACCGCAAAAGCCTCTGAAAGCCAATCCTTTGACTTTCAAAGGCTTTTTGTTTAAGAAAGCGTCACAATTCAAAACACTTTAATCTCAACGGATTATTTGGGAAGCACAATGGTAAAGGTGCTGCCTTCATCGGGAACGGATTGAAGTTTAATTCTTCCGCCATGGTGTTTGACGGCCATGTCGGCAATATTCAGCCCCAATCCAAAACCGCCGGATTCTCTGTTTCTAGCATCATCAACGCGATAAAACCGGCTGAATATTTTCTTTTGATCCTCAGGCGAAAGGCCGACACCGGTATCTTTCACCGAGACAGAGACGAAACGTATTCCGTCTTTTAAAATCAAATCAACCCGACCACCGGAAGGTGTATATTTTATGGCGTTATCCACCAAAATACGAATGGCCTGTTTGAGTTTTTCCTCATCCCCTTCATAGTCGATGCCGGATTCAATCTCGCCGTTTAACGTGATGTTTTTATCTTTTGCGACATCCACCATCAAATCAATAATTTCAGCGCAAAGGGCACTGAGATCAAATAATTTTTTCTCAAAAACGATTTTATTGTTATCGGACTGAGCAATGGTCAAAAGCTGGGACACCAATTTGCTCATGCTTTCACTTTCATTGCCGATATTGTTGAGCCATTTAATGTTATCCGCAAGGACCTCGTCTTCTTTCAGCCGTAAAACTTCCACGTTTGTCTGAATGACTGTCAGCGGCGTCCTGAGCTCATGGGACGCGTCGGCAATGAATTTCTTTTGATTTTCAAAGGTTTCTTTGATGGGCTGAAGGGATTTACCCGCAAGGATATAACTGATGGGTATGAGAAGCAAAATCCCGCCAGAACCGATGAAAAGCAAAAAGAACACGAGATATGAAATGACATTTTGTTCTGTGTCTATTTCTTGAAAAACCTGGATGATTTTCTTTTGATCGTCATCGTAATAGGACGCGGAATAGACACGGTAGGTTCGATCTCCTGTTTTAAATGTTTTAAAACTATTATTAAAAGATGTGTCGAGGGAAAGCTCATAGCCTTCCATGATCAAATCGTCGTTGACAATATGCATGCGATCGGCGTTGCCGTTTAAATCCCATACAATGAACTCGGTTCCGATATCGCCATGAAAGGCGGGCTTATCATAATCCTCTTCTTTGTCTTCATAAAAAGACAAATTCTCGTTTCGAATGTGCTGCGCGGCGTTGATTAACGCCTTTTCTCCGGATCTCTGAAAACTCCATTGAATCAAAAAGACAAGCAGTAGAATAAAAAGCAGCAAAAATGCAATGAGGATAAGGGTGTTAAACAGCGTAATTTGCCGCCTGATTTCCTTGAACATTATCTTTTACTCATGGTGTAGCCGACCCCGCGAATCGTATCGATTTTGACATCGGTGTCAGCCAGTTTTTTTCGAAGATTGTGAACATAAATTTCAATGTTGTTTTCATTGACTTCTTTGTCAAAGCCCCAAACCCGATCCAAAATTTGTTCTCTCGTGAAAACCTGGTTGGGTCTTTTGATCAACATCTCTAAAATTTTGGCTTCTTTAACGGAAAGTCTGTACTCTTCGGATTTTGTGGACAATGTGTTTTTCTTTGTGTTGAAGCTCACATCCTCAAAATCGATGGTTTCTCCTTTGATTTCGTTATTGGGACGACGGCTGAGCGCGCGGATTCTCGCGAAAAGTTCCTTGGCGGAAAAGGGCTTAATCAAATAATCGTCGGCTCCGAGATCAAGACCTTTCACCTTGTCGTCCACCGTTCCCTTGGCGGTGAGCATCAACACCGGCGTGGTAATGTCGCGGTCCCGGATTTCTTTCAAAATTTCCAGGCCGCTTTTTAAGGGCAGCATAATATCTAACACAATGACATCGTATATTGGATTGAGGGCGAAAAGCAAGCCTTCTTCGCCGTCATTGGCAACATCACAGTCAATATTCTGAATCTTGCATAATTCCTGAAGTGCATCGGTTATCTTTGTTTCATCTTCAATAAAAAGTATTCGCATCTTGTATCCTCCTGTCCAATAACAATGTTTGAACTAGTATAACGATTTTTTCTTAAATTTACTATAAAAGCCGTCTCATTTGCTATAATAATATGAATGAAAAAGATTCACGGAGGTATTATGAAGACCATACTCATCATAGAAGACGATAAAAAAATCTCGCGCATTTTGGAATTACAGCTCCATCACGCCGATTTCAAAACGATCGCCGTTTATGACGGCTACAGCGCCGCCAAATCCCTCAAAACCAATTTATCCCAGGCTGATCTGGTGCTTTTGGATGTGATGATGCCGGGATATGACGGCTTTGAAATTCTCGACATGATCCGGACAATCGACCATCAAATTCCCGTTATCTTTTTAACCGCCAGAGACGACACATCGGATATTGTGACCGGACTTCAATCCGGCGCCGACGATTATGTGACCAAACCTTTTAATTTTGAGGAGCTCATCGCCCGAATCAGAGCCAATCTCAGAAAAAAAGACGCGAAAGACGAAAACCGCCTTCGCTATAAGTCACTCATAATCGACCTATCGGAATTTAAGGCTTATCGGGACGGCGAGGAACTGAGCCTGTCCAAAACCGAATTCGATCTGCTCTATTATCTGGTGTTAAATCACGGAACCGTCAAATCCCGGGATCAAATTATCGAACAGGTTTGGGGTTACGATTTCGATGGCACCGAAAACATCGTTGATGTCTACATCAAATATTTGAGAGATAAAATCGACCGCGACCGCGAAGTCAAGTATATCCGCACCGTCAGAGGCAGAGGCTATGTCATTGAATAATTTTTTTAAAGAAAAAAAACCGATGAAACTCTACACGCGAATTGTCGTGTTTTTCACGGGCGTGTTTTTTATCGTTTTTTTATTGGCCTTTGTGCTGTTGTTTTTCTTTTCCCAAACCCTCATTCAGCAGGTCAACCGTGAAAATCTCTACGATGTGAACCGCTCGATTGTCAGTATCATCGAAGAGAATAAAAAAGACATTCTTACCCTGCCCGAGACCGAAAGGCTTCCCTATGTCGCCGGGCTCATTGAACCCTTTGTCAAAAACTACAATCAAATCGACTATAAATTATCCGACAACAAATCAAATACGTTTCGCTCCTCGATTACCGTGGACGCCGTGATTGCTCCGGAAAATTTTGAGTCGAACCGATCCGTGTATAAATATTTTATCACCAACTCCTCCCAATTCTTCTCGTCATCATCAGCGGACGATATTGATATCATTCGCTATGATAGAACAGAATACAATTATATCGGCGTCAGCTGTAAACTGAATGACGACTATCAAATTAACATCCAGTCCATCAAAAGCCTCAAAGATATTTATACGTTTATGAATATCTTGTATGTGATTCAGATTATCATTTGTCTGGTCGTTTTCGGTCTCGTCGTCATCATCGGTATTTACGGCACCAAAGCGACCTTAAGGCCCCTGATCGAAATTGCGGACGCAGCCAAACACATTACCGAAAACAATCTGAATACCCGTATTCCCGAGACAGGCAATGACGATGAAATTGATGACCTCATTAAATCCCTCAATCAAATGATTGAAAAACTGGAAAAAGCCTTCGACAGTCAAAAACAATTTGTGGCCAACGCCTCGCACGAGCTTCGCCTGCCGCTGACCGTCATCAAAGGTTACGCGGATATCTTGTCCGATTGGGGAACCGGTGACGAAAGCATTCGCCGGGAAGCCATTGAGGCCATTCGGGAAGAAATCGAGAATACTCAAAATCTTGTGAATTCCCTGTTAAAGCTGACACGCATCGAAAATACTTTTGCCAAAGAAAGCAAGACGCCGTGCGATATCGGCCAAATCATCGGACGGGACGCCGAGGATCTTTCTCGATTTGACGAAAAGCACAACTATCATCTGGAAATCGAATCGCCTTGTGTGGCGACGGTCAATGTCAATCTGGTTAAACAGGCTTTTCGCGCCGTCACCGATAACGCGATCAAATACACGCCTGAAGGCGGCGATATTTTTATCTCCTGCGCGAAAGCCAAAAAGGAAATAGCCATTACCGTTAAAGACACCGGCATCGGCATTCCTGAAACGGATTTGGACAAGGTGACGTCCCGCTTTTACCGTGTGACCGACGGGCGAAACAATGCTATTGAGGGAAACGGTCTCGGTCTTGCCATCGTCAAGGATATTGTCGATTTACACGGCGGTGAACTGAAGCTTGCAAGCGATGGTCAAACAGGAACAACCGTTACGATGACGTTTCCCGTAAAGTCTGATACCACACCGCTCTCTGTTTAAAAAACAGACAAACACTGCCGTCGGGCAAGCCGAAAAATTCGGCCAAATGAGAAAAAAGGCAAATGCGTATCTGCTTAAGCCGTTTTTTATGAGGAAGATCAGACAGTTCCGGAAAATGCGTGAGAAAGAAGGCTTCATCGTGCAGGACTTTACGAAGCTTGACCGGGTCTTCCGGACAAATGCCCTCAAGAAAAGACGGCAGGCGTTTGTTCGTCTCCAAAAGATAATCATAGCAGATCATCTCAAGGGCTAACGGCTCCTCAAAAGCCGGTTTATCCCCTTGACAAATAAATTCTTTGACAAGCCGGTACCAGTCATTTTCGCCATGGGAGACATCATAAAAATTTCTCCTCAAAGCAAAATCCGACAAGGCTTTAAAAAAATCGTAAGACGACGGATAATGCCGGATCAGATGCGCCCTTGATACCGTCAATCGGCCGCACCCCGCGATACCGTCAACCAGAACCTCAATGCGTTTGAGTTCCATGAGTTCCTTTGATGAGATAAACCTGTTGGCGATGATTTCATATTGCGGGAAGCTTCGGTAAACATAGCCGTACTTTTCGGCTTCCCGCCTGGTTTTTGTCCCTTTGAGCAGCTTTAAAAAGCCAAGCTGAAACATGTCCGCGCCCAGGGCATAAACATCGTTAAATGATTGTTTGAATATCTCGAGGGTTTCATAAGGGAGCCCCGCGATCAAATCGACATGAATATGCGCTTTTCCCGTCGCGATGAGAGCCTTTGTCCGAGACAATACTGTTTCAGTATCGGTTTTGCGGTCAATGGCGGCAAGGGTTGGTTCATGAGTGCTTTGGATGCCGATCTCAAATTGAAAGCGGCCTTTGGGAGACGCCGCGATGATATCAATCATCTCATCGTCAATTAAATCGCCGGCAATTTCAAAATGAAAATTGGTCTCTGTGTCCTGCTCCGCGAGATATTTTAAAATGCGGTTGGATCGTTTGATGTCCACATTGAATGTGCGGTCCACAAATTTAACCTGTTTGACTTTGGCGTCCATGAGCACGCGAAGCTCACGAAAAACCCGATCTAACGGCAATGTCCTGACTTTATGAATGGTTGACGACAGACAATACGAGCAGGAAAAGGGACAGCCGCGCATGCTTTCATAATAGATCATTTGATGGGAAAGACCGGTAAGGGTCTCCTTGTCGTAAGGAAAAGGAATTTGCGACAGTGGATCAACACATTGATAACGAACGATCGGATTTTCTCTCGTCGCGATGCCCTCGGGCAACCGATCGGTTCTTTTTTCTAAATAGTCAACAAACAACGGAAAATTAAGTTCACACTCCCCGATGAAATAATAATCGATGAATGGGTTTGTCTTAAACTCATCTTCCGCGTCAAAACTGACTTCGGGCCCTCCGGCAAACAAAACGGCGGAGGGCTTTGCTTTTTTGAGGCACTCACTGATTTTTTGAATCTCCGCCATATTCCAAATATAGCACGAAAAGCCATAGGCATCGCCGTCCTCCATGATCAGCTTGTGCATCAATCGATCGATGGGATCGTTGATGGTCAGGGGCAAAATCACAATGTCGGCATCCGGAGCACTGGCCTTTAAATACATTAATGCCGGATTCGAGTGAGAGAATCTGGCATTAAGGGCAACTAATACGATTTTCATAGGTTTTGACTGCAAATAATTTAACTACTTTTCGAGCAAAACGTCTCAGACGTTAAACCGGAAAAATGTCACATCGCCGTCTTGCATCACATAATCTTTTCCTTCGATGCGGGTAATGCCCATTTCCCGGGCTTTGGCTTCGGATCCCGCGGCGATTAAATCATCATAGGTGGTGATCTCCGCTCTAATGAACCCGCGCTCAATGTCCGAATGAATTTTTCCCGCGGCTTTGGGCGCTTTGGTACCTTTTTTGACCGTCCAGGCACGGCATTCGTCGGGTCCGGCGGTGAGAAACGAAATGAGCCCCAATAAGCGGTAGGCCACGTGAATGACTCGATCGAGTCCCGAAGATTCAAGGCCGAGTTCTTCCAAAAAAGCATCGCGTTCGTCATCATCCAGCGTGGATAATTCCTCCTCAATTTTGGCGGAAATTTTAATGACCTCGGCCGGTGCCACTTTGCTCTTAAGCTCGCTCACAAATTGGTTGTCTTGAAGAATATCGTCCTCGGAAACATTGGCGATATAAAAGACGGGTTTGGTGCAAATCATTTGAAGGCTTTTGATAAATTCTCTGTCATCCTCGCTGTATTCTTCCAGATCGGGGCGTTTTCCCGATTCGAGGACGGCTTTGATCTTTTCTAAAACTTCTAAACTGTGGCGTTTGGTTTTATCGGCTTTCGCGGCTTTTCGCGTTTTGTCGATTCTTCTATCAATCATCTCCAAATCCGCCAAAATTAGTTCAAGATTGATGGTTTCTAAATCGTCAAAGGGATCGATTTTTCCGCTGACGTGAACCACATTGTCGTCTTCAAAACATCTGACTACATGGGCAACCGCATCGACCTCGCGAATATGCGCGAGAAATTGATTACCGAGTCCCTCGCCTTTGCTCGCCCCTTTGACCAATCCTGCGATATCGACAAATTCGATGGTGGTCGGCGTGACTTTTTTTGTATTGTACATTTTTCCGAGGACGACAATTCGCTCATCGGGTACGGCAACGACGCCCACATTGGGGTCAATGGTACAAAATGGATAATTGGCCGATTCGGCACCGGCTTTGGTCAGGGCGTTAAATATTGTACTCTTGCCCACGTTGGGCAATCCGATAATTCCTATTTTCATTCGTTTTTTTATCTCCTTTAATTGTCTTTCTTTGATGTTCTTTTCACGTTTCGCGATATTGGCTTTACCTCGCGGCTTTTTTCCTCATTCAGTTTGATACCGCATTCAGGTTCCACCTCTTGATTTCTATGTCTAATTGATGGCGTTTTTCTGAGGATAAAGCCCCCAAATTAGCAGAGTTCATTTTACACCAATCAAGGTCTTTTGACAATGTTGTTTCATTTTCACATCAAAAGCTCCGCTGGCTTTTTTGTGTTTTTGTGTCGTATTTCGCCATCTCCGCTCTATTTTTGGATTTTAATTTGTCAGCTTCGTTTTGTCAACTTCAAACAAAAAATCATCTAATTGAGTGGAATCAAGCAGTTTTTGAAAAAGTCCTAATTAAAGCATCCAAAAAATGCAATGCTTCAAATTAGTTGCTTGATTTCGATACCAGTTGATTATTTCGAAAAGAGATTAACTTTTTTGGGGGTTTTACACTCGTGCTTTAATAAGACAAGATCCTAAATAGTTTCAATGCATGATAATTATTCTAAAAAAATCTTGACGTAATAGGATTTGACGGTTAAAATGCGTTTAAAATCAATATAAATACTATCAAGGTGCTTTGCTTAATAGGGAAGCAGGTGTAAAACCTGCGCGGTCCCGCCACTGTAAGGAGGATGGTCGTACCGATACCACTCATCGTTTTAACGTTTGGGGAAGGGGTGCGAGCCGATGAAACCGAGCCAGGAGACCTACCTTGATGATTCATGGGAATTCAGGTAAGAGTTCACATCTATTTGATGTGGGCTCTTTTTTTTGACATGAACAGCGGAAGCAATGAAAGGAGACAACATGAATACCGCAATCTTAACAGACAAAGAACAAATCCATTTGGAACAGCGTCCGGCTCCCGCCCCTGACAAGGGCGAGGTCATCGTCGAAGTCGCCTATTGCGGCGTCTGCAGAACCGATCGGAAATGTTACCAACAAGGTCAACGCGACTTGCATCTTCCCCGCATTCTCGGTCATGAATTCAGCGGCATCGTCAAATCGGTCGGCACCGGAGTGGATAATATCGCTTTAGGTGACGCTGTCACCGTTCATCCTGGAATCGCATGCGGCAGCTGCGCTAATTGCAAAGAAGGAAATGATCAACGTTGTCACGATATGAAAATTTTCGGCTTTCATTTGGACGGCGGCTTCTCCCGCTATTGCAAAATCCCTGCATCGGGCGTACAACAAGGAATTTTGAGAAAAATTCCCGAAGGTGTTTCTCTCCTTGCGGCAGCCATGTGCGAGCCTTTGGGATGCGCCGTCCATATGACATCCGCCATTCCCGATCTCAAAGAGAAAAGTGTGCTGATTCTCGGCGGCGGTGTCCTCGGCACTCTCATGGCGAAACTGCTCCGTTATGAAGGCGCCGGTCCCATCGTGATTACCGAACCTGTCGAGCACAAACGGGACCTCCTACGTCAACTTGAATTTCATGCCGCAATCCCCCAACATCTCGACGAAATCAAAAAAGAACTCAATATCAAAGGCTTTGATATTGTCATTCCCTGCTCGCCTTACGGTGAATGTTTCGCTACCGCCGCAAATCAACTCAATAACGGAGGCTTTCTCGGCTTTTTCAGCGGTCTCACTGATGACAACATGATCGATAAAAATGTCCTCAACCAAATGCACTACAAAGAATTGACATTGAAAGGGTCTTACGGCTGTGGGGCCGAAGATACAAAAAAGGCTTTACGTCTGATTGCCGAAGGTTTTTCCATTGATGATCTTCCTGTCAATCTCATTTCTTTGGAATCAGTGGAATCCATTTTAAAGCAACAGGAAACGAAACATTCCCTATTCACTATTATTCAATATTAAAGGAGAAATTACAATGATGCAATTCGGAGAAGGTATCAACAGACTTATTGCGGGAAAATCTCTCAGCGGTGCTGATGCCGAAAGACTTTTCCATTCCGTTATGAAAAATGAAGAATCACCCATGGATCAGGGAGCATTTCTTGCCGCTCTCACTGCCAAAGGTGCGAACAAAAATGAAACCGCAGCGCTTTGGCGGGTCATTCAAAATGAAGATACGGTTAAAGCGACAATCCGGACAACACTTCCGACAGTGGAAAACAGCGGCACCGGCATGGATGCCTTTAAAACGATGAATATCAGTACAGCCGCGTCGATCATCGCCGCCTCTGCAGATGTCGCAATGATTCGTCACGGATCTCGGGGTATCACCTCAAAATGCGGCACTGTTGATGTGGCAGAGGCTTTGGGAATCGATGTGGAAAGCACGGTGGAAAAAACAGCAAAATCAGTGGAACACTGCGGAATCGGTTTGTTCAACGGGATGAGCGCTCAAACCCATCCGGCAGGTCTAAGCCGAATCCTCAGCGGAATTCACTTCGGCACCGTGTTAAATATCGCCGCCTCTCTCGCCTCGCCTTATCTGCCCCATTTCGGAATTCGCGGCGTCAACAATACCGACATTATCCCATCAACAGCAGATTTAATGAAAGCCATCGGTTACGAACATGTTCTCGTGGTCCACGGATTTCTCGGCGATGATGAGCCGGGAATCGATGAAGCAACAACATTGGGACGAACCGTCTACCGTGAAATTGATGCTTCCGGAAAAGTCACCGACGGCGCCTTTTATCCGGAGGATTTAGGATTAAAACGAGGCAATCCTGCCAGCATTGCCTCTCTTGACGATGCCAAGGCCGAAGCTAAACGCCTCGAAACGGTATTATCAGGAAAGGGAAATCGTGACTGTGAAGATATTATCGCTCTCAACGCTTCTTTAATCTTCTATGCCACGGGCATTGCACATTCACTTCGGGATGGTATCGAACTTGCCAAAGAAAAAATGGCCAATGGAGACGCTTTGGCAAAATTGAATCAGTGGCGAGAATGTCAGGGAAAGGCGGTGATGGCATCATGATTCTTTACGCTGTTAAAATAGGCCAAAACTATGTCAAAGTTTCAAAAAGCAGTGAAATTCAAATGGTTTCTCTTGCCAAGGCCTCTGTTTTCTCCGAAAAATCTGAAGCAGAAGCCCTCAAAAAAACTTTAGCAAATGCAAAAATCATCAAACTCACACTAACAGAAGAAGAATTGTAAAACCATTTTTCCGTTGCTTCTTCATTGACAAACGAAACAATAACCGCTGCGTTTGTCAATTTGTTTTTAATGGTCTTCCCTTTTAGTCTTCTATTGTTCTAAAACGTTACGATTAGTTTAAATGATAAACCGCCCGGGATGTCGATAAGCGAAACCATTTTCGCTTCTATTGACAATTCCCGGGCAGGTTTTTCTAAACATTTTTATTTTATAAAACGTATCTAATGATATCTTTTTTAGGGCAATGATGAAAACAATCCTTGTCTTTGTTTTATTTGCGGACGTTGTTTCGGATTTTAGTTTTCATCGGTAACGGGATCATTGCGCGAATCTTTTAACAATCGTTCCAAATCGTAAAATTCCCGTTCTTTTTCATGAAAAACATGAATAATGACGTCATAATAATCAAGAAGAATCCAACGGGCGCCCCGTTCTCCTTCGATTCCTTTCGGCGTCATATCAATTTTTTTGGCTTCATATTCAATGTTATCGGCGATGGCTGCGACCTGTCTTTCCGATGAGCCGCTGGTGATGATCAGATAATCGGCCAGAATCGATCGATCTCTCACATCGATCACTTTTGTGTTGATTCCCTGTTTATCGTCAATCCATTTTACAGCGTGTTCGGCAAAAATGGTTGATTGATCTTTTGATTGCATTTATCGTTTCCTCCGTTTTTTTAATAGTAAATCGTTTCGCGCTTCGACGGTGAGGGGATGCACGAGACCGTCTGTAGACAAAACAAACGAAATGGTATGGGTCAAGCCCATGATACAGGCATCCTCCAAATTTTTTTCACTTTTCTTTCGAAGGGCATCCACACCGGGAAAATCGCGATTGGGCTCGATATAATCGGCAAGGTAAATAATTTTGTCAAGGGTGCTCATTTTGGTTCTTCCCGTCGTGTGATAGGTAATGGCGTCCAATATCATCGGATCATCGATGCCAAATTCAGTTTTGGCGATCACCGCGCCGACAGGTCCGTGGAGTAACTGCGGCTCTGCGATCAGGACATCGTCAAGCGGTAGTTTGTGGACGCGGGCCATGTCAAGCAGTCGTTTGTCATCCATGTTTTTGGCGCAATCGTGAAGCAGTGCCGCCGTTTTGGCCCGTTTTTCATCGCTGCCATAATGCCTCGCAAGACGGATGGCGCTATCGACAACACCGATGGTGTGTTTGTAGCGTTTGGGTTTGAGTTTTTGTTTTAACGCCTTTTGGATCTCACTGTCTTTCATATTTTCCTCGATGAACAAATCCGTTTTAACAATGATATAGATGATTTTCGCGGATATAGGCTTCGACATTTTCAGGAATCAGATAGCGGATGCTCTGATTGTTCGAAAGCCGCTTTCGGATATCCGTCGATGCCACATCCATTTCCGATGATAAAAGTTTGTATATCCTAGCACCGTATTTTTTTTGTAACGTTTTGATCTGCCGGTCAAATTTTCGTTTGGGATAACCCGGACGATAGGCGCTGATAAAGGCGACGCTTTGCATGAGTTCTTCGGCTTCGCGCCATTTGGGCAATTCAAACACAATGTCGGCGCCGGTAATGAGAAAGAGATCATCTTCGGGAAGTCTGCTTTTGAGATCCCGAACCGTGTCAATGGTGTAGGAATTTCCGTATCGCTCAATCTCAATCCGTGTCGCCGCGAAATAGGGATTGGACGCGATGGCCAATTCGACCATACGGTAGCGATGCTCTCTGTCGATGCCGTCATTTTTATGTTTGAAAGGATTGTCGCCTGTCGGTACGAAAATCACCAAATCCAAGCCAAATTCAATCCGCGCGGACTCAGCCAAGTGCAAATGCCCGATATGAATCGGATTGAAACTGCCGCCCATAATGCCGATTTTTTGTTTCATTTTTTTGATGGCTTCGGATTTTTCTTTGTCGGAATATCGATTTTCGGATGCTGAGGATTGCGCTTAAATAAAACAAATGTGCTGCCCGTCACGCAGACCACATCGGCTTTTAAAGTTTCCGCCAGGGCATTCGCGCAATCATCGGGCGTCTCCAGAGAATTTTGCAGCACGCGGCCCTTGATGAGTTCTCTGGCCGAAAGGGCCTCTCTTGCGCTTTGAATGACGGTCTGATCGATGCCGCCTTTTCCGATTTGAAGGGTAACCGTCTCGGTGTTCGCAACCCCTCTCAAATAACTTCTTTGTTTACTGGTAAGCATTGACTCTCCTGTGTTTTGATTGAAATCATTAACCGACCCTGATTATTCATGAGGAATTGAAATTCCTCATAAACACGGGTAAAACAGACAATATTGCTATCACCAAAAAGATGAATAGAAAAAGACCTCAATTTTTTGGTAAAATATAAGTGCTAAAAAACACCAAAAGAAAGAGGTCTCTTGATGAATAGTATAGCCACTTTAACGATGAATAGCAACAAAAAATATAAGTTAAATTTTAATGGAGGTCAGCTTTCCTCCGATGGCGGACTCTTGTTGGTGAAAGAATTCGCCCATAAGATCGGCTTTGAAGACCTGGTCCACCGTTCGTTTAAAACCGATGACACTGCCAAATGGCGCAAGCACACCGATCCTGAC
>JAFRBB010000009.1 GCA_017405085.1 Eubacteriaceae bacterium | reverse complement strand
TTGTGTCCGCTTTCGCGAACTTAAGTTCCAGCTCATTTTTATTTTTTATCCCGAAGTGACGCTTTCACTCCGGCTCTGACTTTTGTCGGAATTTTTGGTTTTTCCAGGTTTTATGGTATGTCTCTATTCTCTTTTCTATGACCTTGGCTGCCGGAGCAGCCAACTTCTTTATGATACCCTCTCGTCTCTCTTTTGTCAAGCACTTTTTTCGATTTTTTGAAATCTTTTTTCGCGCTTCCCTTGTTGTCTTCTCTTTTGACGCGGGTTATCTTGTTGTTTTGCCGGTTCTCTCGAATCAGCTTGTACATCTTACCAGCGGTTCTTTGGTTTGTCAAGCACTTTTTTGTGGTTTTTACATTTTGTTTTCATTTTTATGATTGGTTACATTCCAATCAAAAATCTTCACCGGTTTTCACTATTTGCTATCTATCTTATTGCGCTTCGGCCCGTGAGTCAAACTTGTCCTTCACACGAAAGACGGGATCCGGCCCAGCCGAATCCCGTTGTCTTGGTGTATTTGATTGTTTATTTTTCGGACAGATAGGCGTCGATGGCCGCCGCGGCTTTTCTGCCGGCGCCCATGGCGAGGATGACCGTCGCGGCGCCGGAGACGGCGTCACCGCCGGCAAAGACGCCTTCGCGGCTGGTTTGTCCGGTCTCGTCATCCGCCACGATGCATTCCCACCGGTTGGTGTCCAAGCCTTCGGTGGTGGAGGCGATGAGGGGGTTGGGAGAGGTGCCAAGGGACATGATGACCGAGTCGACCTCAATGTCGTATTCGCTGCCGGGGATGGGCACGGGGCGGCGTCTGCCAGAGTCGTCGGGCTCGCCCAATTCCATTTTGATGACGCGAAGGCCCGTGACCCAGCCGTCATCGCCAACCAAGATTTCGACGGGGTTGGTCAGAAGATGGAAATGGATGCCTTCTTCTTTGGCGTGATGGACTTCCTCTACCCGGGCCGGAAGCTCGGCTTCGGAGCGGCGGTAGACGATGTGGGTGTCGGCGCCTAAGCGAAGGGCGGTGCGGGCGGCGTCCATGGCGACGTTGCCGCCGCCGACCACGGCGATTTTTTTGCCGCGGTAGATCGGGGTGTCGTAGTCCTTGAAGGCCTTCATGAGGTTGTTGCGGGTGAGGTATTCGTTGGCGGAGAAGACGCCGTTGGCCAGCTCTCCAGGAATGCCCATGAATTTGGGCAGGCCGGCGCCGGAGCCGATAAAGACGGCGTCGAAGCCTTCTTCTTTCATCAGTTCGTCGATGGTGGTCGCTTTGCCGATGACCACGTCGGTTTCGATTTTGACGCCGAGTTTTTTGACGTTTTCCACTTCTTTGGCGACGACTTTTTCTTTGGGCAGACGGAATTCGGGAATGCCGTAGACCAGCACGCCGCCGGCTTCGTGAAGGGCTTCGAAGATGGTGACGTCATAGCCCATTTTGGCCAGATCGCCGGCGCAGGTAATACCCGCTGGGCCGGAACCGATGACGGCGACTTTTTTACCGTTTAATTTTTCAGCGCCTTTGGGAGCGATGCCGTTTTCCATGGCCCAGTCGGCCACGAAGCGTTCAAGCTTGCCGATGGCCACGGGTTCGCCCTTGATGCCGAGGACGCAAACGCCTTCGCATTGGGTTTCCTGGGGGCACACGCGGCCGCAGACCGCGGGCAGGGCCGAGGATTCGGCGATGGTTTGATAGGCTTGTTCAAATTCGCGTTTGGCCACATGGCCGATGAATTTGGGAATGTTGATGCTCACGGGGCATCCGCCGACGCAGCGGGGCTTTTTGCACCCTAAGCACCGGGAGGCTTCGAGCACCGCTTCCTCTTCGTTATAACCGTAGCATACTTCTTCAAAATTGGTGGCCCGCACCTTGGGTTCTTGTTCTCTGACGGGCACTCTGGGGATTTTGTTTGCCATTATTTGTCACCTCCGCATTCTCCGCATCCGCCGTGATGGGTATCGCCTTCCTGAAGTTTTAACATCGCTCTGCCTTCTTCGGTGCGATAGAGGGTTTGGCGTTTCATCGCCAGGTCGAAGTCGACGAGATGACCGTCGAATTCGGGACCGTCCACACAGGCGAATTTGACTTCGTCGCCGACGATGAGTCTGCAGGCGCCGCACATGCCGGTGCCGTCGACCATGATGGGGTTCATGCTGACGATGGTGGGAATGCCGAGCTCTTTTGTGAGCTTGCAGACGAATTTCATCATGATCATCGGGCCGATGGCCACGCATTGATCGTAGTGTTTGCCTTCGGCGGCCAGATCTTCAATGACTTGGGTAACCATGCCGGAGCGGCCGTAGCTGCCGTCATCGGTGGTGACGTAGAGATTGCCCGCCACCGCGCGCATTTCCTCTTCCAAAATGACAAAGTCTTTGCTTTTGGCGCCGATGATGACGTCGACGTCCACACCGTGTTCGTGCATCCATTTGACCTGGGGATAGACCGGCGCCGTGCCGAGACCGCCGCCGACGAAAAGGATTTTCTTTTGTTTGAGTTCATCAACGGGAATGTCGAGAAGCTCCGACGGGCAGCCCAATGGGCCTGTGATGTCGTCGATCTCATCGCCGGTTTTGATGTTTTTCATGAGGGTGGTGGCGTAACCGATGGTTTGCACCACGATGGTGACCGTTCCCTTTTCGCGATCATAATCGCAAATGGTGAGGGGAATGCGTTCGCCCTTTTCACCGTAACGGGTGATGACGAATTGGCCGGGCAGACAGTGCTTCGCGATCCGGGGTGCTTCGATATCCATGTAAAGCATGTTGTCCGCCAGATGACGTGCTTGGGTAACTTTAAACATAGGTCCTCCTTGCCGTAAATGTTTTTGATACGCTTTTGTTCTGCAATGTTTTGGTTTTCGGGCTTTACCTTGCTTTCGCGCCGACACGCCGTAAAAGCGGAGAAATTAACTTTTGATGTCAAAAAAATGCCCTTTTTGTTTCTCTTGTTCATGATAACGGATTGACACAAAATTGACAAGTTTTATTTTGTCTTTTGGGCTTTTGTCCCGTTTTTTTGTCTTGTCTTAAATGAAACGTCTTTTTTTGATTGTTCCTGAGGCGCCTTTCCGATATCAAAACACGCGAGCCGGAGCCCGCGCGTCGATGGCTTGACTGACGGCCCGCTGCCGCCTTGTTTTTATGAAAGAAAGGCTTCGTTTCGCTTGACCAGGAAAAAGGAAATGCCAAGTTCGATAGCCACCAGCACCACCATGATGAGGGTAAAGGTCATGTCGACGCCGTCCGAGAGGACGACATAAAAGAAATTGAGTATGATGGTCACGGCGAAGACATAAAACCACATCATTTTTTTCTGGATCACCAGCAGCACGCAGGCGACGCAATTGACGATGGAAATGATGGCGCCCAGCAACGTGATCGGTCCGAGATCGCCGAAGTCTTTTAATATATTGAAGGCGCTGGACGCGCTGCCGAAGGCATTGAACAAAAACCACGCGATGAAGACTTTGGACACGCTGGTGCGCTCGGGCTTTGGCTGGACGGTTTGATTATTTTTGGCCGCTTCTTCATTGGCTTTGTCCCCTTGGGGCTCGCTTGCTTGGGGCTGTTCGGCCACAGGCAGAGCGCTGCCGCATTTGACGCAGGTCACGCTGTCGGCCATGTTTTGCGTGCCGCATACCGGACATTTCATCTTCTCACCTCCGTTTTGCCGTTTTCGGCATTTCTTTGGTTTTATTTTACACCCCGGAGGGCTCCGCTGTCAATGAAAGCGTTTTTGTTTAGAGGTATTCTTTCGCGCCGAGCCGGTCTTTGCCCCTTTCCAAAAACACAGCCAAAATTGTTCACAGTCGTTTTTTGTTTAGAGGTATTCTTTCGCTCCCCGGGTTTTTTTGGGTTGTCCAAAACGCCGGCATGCTTTTTTTCGTCGATTTGTCTTCGGGGCGAAATTCAAAGAAGTCCGCCCGAAGGCGAACTTCTTTCGCGGGTTTATTTCTTTTTGACGCCGTCCCCGTAGATGGTGGTCCAGTCGTTTTTCATGGACACGGGAATGAAGCCGTTTTTCTGACACATGGTTTTCATTTCGTCGGCTTTTTTGGTCTTGCCGTTTTCCCGCTCGGTGTCGTCGCAGCACAGCATAAACGCCAGGCTTTTGTGGGGATTGTTCGTGATGACGTATTGGGCCATGGCGGCGTCGCCGCTGCTGTTGCCGAAGGAGAGCACCGGCTGTTTGCCGATTTCTCTGGCGATGGCGGTGACTTTGTTCATCTTGAGGTTTTTGATGATGAACTGGCCGCCGATGGTGAGCTTGTCATTGGCTTTGAAGGTGTATTTGAGCCCGTCGGTGTCGCCCTGGTTGGTGGCGGTGATGAGCTCGTCGGAGCCGATGATTTGATCCTTGGGCAGGTTGATGGGAGAATCTTCCAAAACGGCCCGCAGAATTAAGCGGTCGGTGCCGCTGACCACGTAGACGGTGAAATCATTGGCGAGGAGGCAATCGACCACCTGGACCATCGGCGCGTAGTAGCCGCCGCCGCGGTTCATGCCGTCGTAGCTGGGCATCGGCTGTTTTTTAAATTCTTTGACGTAGTTGTGAAATTCGTCCAGGGTCATGCCTTTAAAGGCCGTGGCGACCGCTTTGCCATGGTCGACATCGAGGCCGTCAAAGGATTTTCCCGTCTCGTTTTGGGTTTGGATTTTCTGGGCCACTTCTTTTTCCGCGTCGGAGGCTTTGTCTTTATAGGACGGATCTTCCGTCACGCGGTATTTGAGCAGAGTGTAGTCAAAGTAGTTGGGATCCGTCTCGCAAAACAGGGTGCCGTCAAAATCGAAGACGGCAATGCGGTCTTCCACCGGGATGAAATCGGGGCTGCCCTCTTTGGTGACGCTGTTTAAATAATCCACCAATTGTTTTCGGGATTCGGCGTCTTTGGTCCAATCGCTCAAGGCGCTGTCCGCCGCGGCGACTTTGCCGGCTTTGGGTGTTTTTTGGTTGATTTCCATGACGTAGAGTCCGGCAAAAATGAGCGCGACGCAAATCGCGATGATGGCCGCTATTTTCCAATAGGACCGCTGCTGGTTGGTTTGTTTTTGATTGTCCATATTTCTCCTTTATATTGATATAAGATATATTTTTGTGTTCGGTTTCGCCGGCGTCCGAATGGTGGAAGGCTCACCCGCCATCACAACGCCGTGCCACATTCTTTGACCCCGATTGTTTTTTTAGCGGGTGCCGCTTTATTCATTGATGGCGATCATGTTTTTGCCCCGCTGAAGCCCGGTGACCCCGGAGCGGACAAATTCCAAAATGCCGTAGGGGGAAATCATGTTGATGAAGGCGTTGACCTTGCTCATGGAGCCGGTGACCTCGAGGACCAAAGACTCCTTGGCCACGTCGACGACGCTGGCGCGAAACAGGTTGGAGATTTCCACGATTTGGGAACGGGTTTGATCGTTGGCCCGAACCTTGATGAAGACGAGCTCCCGCCGGATGGCGTCTTCGGGTTTGAGCTCGATGACTTTGATGACGTTGATGAGCTTGTTAAGTTGTTTTTTGATTTGCTCCAGGGTGGCTTCGTCGGCGGTGACGACCATGGTGATGCGGGAGACCCGCTCGTCATCGGTGACGCCGACGGTGAGGCTGTCGATGTTGTAGCCCCGGCGGGCGAAGAGCCCGGAAATGCGGGAGAGCACCCCGAAATTGTTTTCGACCAGGAGTGAGAGACAATGTTTTTCCATGGGGGCCTCCTATATGTACATGAAATCGGGATCGACGAGACACTCGAGGAGTGTCGGGCCCGGGGTGTCAAAGCAGGTTTTCATCATGTCCAGGGCTTCCTCGGTGGTGGCGGCGCGGTAGCCCGGAATGCCGTAGGCCGTGACGAGGCGCATGAGGTCGACGTTAAAGTCGATGTCGGTGCCGCTGTAGTGGTTTTTGCCGTAGACGTCGTGCTGCAACTGGCGCACCATGCCGAGTTTGGTGTTGTTCATGACGATGATTTTGACGGGCAGGTTGTGGGCCGCGATGACGCCGAGATCCGCCATGGCCATCTGAAAGCTGCCGTCGCCGCACATGGCGATAACGGTGCGGGAGTGGATGTCCGCGTCACTTAAATAGGTGGTGGCGCCGACGGCGCCGGGAATGGCGTAGCCCATGGTGCCCATGCCGCCGGAGGTGAAAAATTTGCGCTCGCCGTAAATTTTGAAATGCAGCGCCGCCCAAATCTGGTTGAGGCCCACATCCCCGAAGAGGGTGGTCTCCTCCGGGGCGATTTCGGACAGATCCCGGACGAAGCGCTTGGGATTGACCAAGGAGAGCTCCGAGGGATCGTCGTAGATGACCGGGTTGTCCGCCTTGATTTTGTCGATGCGTTTGAGCCAGGGTTTTAGGTCTTTGGTGATGACTTTTTCGGTGAGATCCGAAAGAACCCGTTTGGCGTCGCCGACGATGGGGATGTTGGTGTTGTTGATGTTTTTGCCGATTTCCGCCGGGTCGATGTCGATGTGGATGAGCTGCTTGGTGTCGAAATCCCCGGTGTAGCCGCCGGTTCCCCGGTCGCTCATGCGGGCGCCGACGCAGATGCACAGATCCGACTCGGCCATGATGAGGTTGGAATAGTGAAAGCCGTGGGAGCCGACGACGCCGCAATAGAGCGGATGATTTTCGGGAAAACAGCTGATGCCCATCATGGTGGTGATGACGGGGATTTTCGCCCGCTCGGCGAAGGCGAGCAGCTCCGGTCTGGCGTGGCTTAGGCGCACGCCGCCGCCGGCGTAGATGACCGGGCGCTTGGCGCTTTTGATTTTGCGCAGGGCCCGTTTGATCTGGCCGGTGTGCCCTTCATAGGTCGGTTTGTAGCCGCGGATGTTGACGGCGTCGACGTATTTGACATTGCGGATGTTTTCGTTTTGGACATCCCGGGGAATGTCGATGAGCACGGGGCCGGGCCGGCCGGTGGTGGCGATGTGAAAGGCCTCGTGGATGATGCGGGGCAGCTCCTCGGGGTCTTTGACGAGGTAGGAATGTTTGGTGAAGGGTGTGGTGGCGCCGAAGATGTCGGCCTCCTGAAAGGCGTCGGTACCGATGAGATCCCGATTGACCTGACCGGTGATGGCCACCAACGGAATGGAATCGAGAAAGGCCGTGGCGATGCCGGTGATGAGGTTGGTGGCGCCGGGGCCGGATGTGGCCAGGCAGACGCCGACACTGCAAGATTCGCGGGCATAGCCGCTGGCCATATGAGGCGCGGACTGTTCGTTGCGCACAAGAACGTGCTTGATGGATGAGGAGCGCAGCGCCTCATACATCGGCAGAAGGGCGCCTCCCGGATAGCCGAAGATGGTCGTGACGCCCTCTTTTTCCAGGCATTTCCAGATGAGTTTTGCCGCTAACATGAAGTTTCTCCTTAGGATTTCGCGATTGTAATTTTGGTTGATTTAACGATAGATAAACAGTTTGCCAAGCAAGGGGGTCTTGACCTCGAGGGCTTCCTCGGGGCACATTTCCTGACAGCAATAGCACCGAATGCAGCGGTGATAGTCATATTTGGGATAACGTCCGGCGCCGTCCTCGGCCATGGTGATGGCCTTGGGGTCTAAGGGGCAGGCCCGCATGCAGACGCCGCAACCGACGCATTTGTCCCGTTTGACCGCCGGGCGCCTGGTGATGAGCCCCTTGAGGTATTTGAGGCGGCTGATGCCCCCCTCGTCGGCGACGGGAATGCGCTCGACATTGAAGTCGGGATTGACGAAGCCGGCCAGGTCGTCGCCGAGGATTTCGATGTCCTCGAGGCGGTTGTGGCCGAAGCCCATTTGGGCGCCGTAGACATTGGTGGGGACATAGTCGGGGTTGATGTCGACCATGTGGGCGAACAGGGTGTCGATGGCGACGGGATCCTCGGAGATGAGGATGACGTTCATGGCCACCGGGGTGCCGGAGCCCGGGCCATTGCCTTCCATGGCCATGACGCCGTCCATGATGTAAAGCTTGGGCCCGATGAGGGTGTTTAAGTCGATGAGCATTTTGGAGAAGTCGTGGACGTTGGGAAAGCGGGAATGACCCTCGCCTTTGTTAAAGCCATAGACGCAGCCGTAGGTGTTTTTGACGGCGCCGGTGAGGCGGGTCAGCCCATGGGTTTTCATTTTGCACAGGGAGATGACGGCGTCGGCTTCCAGCACGGCGTCGGCGATCTCAAAGCGCTTGACGAATTGCCCTTCGGCGAAGTGGACGGTTTTGCCCGTGGTAAACTCGCCCAAGGGGATGCCGTAATCCCGGGCGACATCGGCGATGCCCGATTCCTCGGCCACGCGGTCGGGGTTGCCCCTGCCCGGGGAGTCGCCGTAGGTGAGTTTGTCGAGACCGGCTTCCTGAAGCAGGCGGACGACGGCCTCGAAGACCGCCGGATGGGTGGTGCAGGCGGCGTCGGCGGCCATGGGGCGAAGCAGGTTGGGCTTTAGGAGGATTTTTTGTTCCTTTGAGACAAACCGGGTGATGCCGCCGAGGAGATCGACGCCCCGTTTGACGGCGTCGTACACCTTGGCTTCATCATAGGTCTCGCAGCGGATGATCGCGACTTTTGACATGGTTTTTTCTCCTTGGTTTCTATCCGGAAAAGGGCGAAGCCGCGGTTTCCGGAGCGGGTTTTGGTTATGATTTGAGCCGGATGCCGTCATCGGTCATCTCGATTCGGCCGGCGCGAAGCAGGCGTCCCAGGGCCCGTTTGAAGGCCGCTTTGCTGAGGTCAAAGCGTTCCCTGACCGCCGCCGGGTCGCTGTGGTCGTTATAGGGCAAATAGCCGCCTTCCTCCCGGAGGGCGCGGTAGACGGCCACGGCGTCTTTGCCGATGGCTTTGTAGCTTTGTTTGCGCGGGCTTAAGAAGAGTTTGTGATCTCGGGGATGTTTTCCCGTCACGCGGCATTTGAGGGTCGCGCCGGTTTTGACCTCGGCGGACAGCTCCTTGGCGGGGATGAGGCCGTGATAGCGAAAATCGACGGCGGCAAAGGCGCCGATCTCGGGGTTGATTTGGTAGACGTAGCCCGTCACCCAATCGCCTTTGTCATAGGGCGCCTCGGCGGACAGATGGTTGTAGATTTTCATGGTGGCCGCGGGTCTGCCGGTTTTGTCGAGATAGCAATAGACGGCATAGCTTCGCCCGATTCGCACCTTGGCGGTCTGCTCGTGGAAGGGCAAAAGCAGTTCCTTGGCCAGCCCCCAGTCGAGAAAGGCGCCGACGCGGGTGACGTCGGTGACGGTCAGGGGCCTGATCTGTCCCACCGCGATGTTGGGCTCGCGCATGGTGGCGACGGGCCTGTCCTCGGAATCGAGATAGACAAACACCCGGACCGTCTCTCCCGGGGTCAAGGCGCCTCGGGTTTCCCCTTTGGGGAGGAGGATGGTGGTCTCGCCGGTTTCGGCCCGGAGGTAATGACCGTTTTTGGCGTCGTGGTCGACGATGAGGGTTTGATGTTGTCCGATGGCAATCATGTCGCGTCCTTTCGGGTTTTTTAAAAAACCGGGGCTTGATGGCGTTCAAGTCCCGAGGGTGGCTGTCTTTTGGGTCGTTTTTGGTTTATTTGAGGTCTTTGATTTCTTTGCGGTTGTCTTCGATTTGGTCGTTGATTTCCTTGAGCTGCAGTTGGAGGCGGTAGAGGATTTTGTCGGCGTATTTTTGGGTGCCGAGGCGGATCTCTCTGGCCTGGGTGTTGGCGTTTTCCAGGGTGATTTCAGCCTGGGTGTTGGCGTTTCGGGTGATTTCGTTGCTGTCGATCATTTCGCGGATTTTGGTCTCGGCGTTGGTGGTGATGCGCTCGGCGTTGGCCTGGGCCTCAAAGAGAATTTGTTTGCGCTCGGCGATGATCTGTCGGGCGGTTTTAAGCTCGCCGGGCAGGGCTTCGCGAATTTCGGCGATGATGTCGATGAGCTCGCCTGGGTCGACCCGCACCTTGGTGGACAAGGGAATGGTCGGCGCGCTTTTGACGACTTCGGTGAGTTCGTCCAGCAGTTGTATGACTTGGGATTCGTCTTTTTTCATGATTGATCTCTCCTCGCTTTGTGTGAAATGGCTTTAAGCACCGGATCGGGAACCAGCCCTTCCACGGATCCGCCGAAAGCCAAAAGCTCTCTGACCCCGGATGAGCTGATATGGGCGTGGGCGCCGTCGGCGAAAAAACAAATGGTCTCGATGTCGGGCGCGATGCGCTTGTTGTAAAAGGCGATGTTCGCCTCGTATTCATAATCGATAAAGCCGCGCACCCCTTTGACCATCACATCGACGTTTTGGGCGCGGGCGTATTCGGCGGCAAAGCCTTCGTAGGCGTCCACCCGCACCCCCGGCACATCGGCCAGGCTCTCTCGCATAAGGGCCAGGCGTTCGTCCCGGGAAAACAGGTAGTTTTTGTTGATGTTGATCATGGCGCACACGATGACCTCGTCAAACACGGCGGCCGCCCGACGGATGATGTCGATGTGTCCCAGGGTGATGGGGTCGAAGCTGCCGGTAAACAGCGCTTTGGTCATGGGCTACCTCCCTCTTTCGTAGTATGTGATTTGGGTGATGCCGTATCCTTTGGTTTTGGTAATGACAAAGTCGGATAGGGCTACAGGCATTATAACAGATTTTTCATGCTCTATCAGTATGATTCCGTCATTCGCGATGATTTTTTTTTGGATGAAGGCCAGGGCGCTCTCGACATGGCGGGGCACCTCGGCGTAGGGCGGGTCGAGAAAGAGGATGTCGCAGGTGACGCCCCGGTTTTCGAGAAATGCCGCCGCTTTGTCGGCGCTTTTCTTTTGGATGGCAATCCGGTCCTCAAAGCCCGCCCGGGTCACGTTGTCCCGGATGGTTTTGAGGCTTGCCCCGGCGATGTCAAAGACCCACGCTTCCCGGGCGCCCCGGCTGACCGCCTCGACGCTCATGGCGCCGCTGCCGCCGAAGAGGTCGACGAAGACGGCCCCGGGCACGCGGTTTTGCAGGGTGTTGAAGATGGCGCCCCGGACTTTGTCCGCCGTGGGGCGGACGAAGTCCCCTTTGGGGGATGTGAGTTTTAAGCCTCTTTTTTCTCCGGCGATGACGCGCATGATGACCTCCGTTGGGTGGATGATGGATGATGAAGGAAGTGAGCGATAAGCCCGAATTGTTTCATGCTTCGCATTCTCACAATTCGGCGTCCATTCGCACCCGCGCTATCGCGCTATGTGCTCATGACCGTTGCCTTGTCAAATGTCCGTGTGCTTTGACGAACAAGTTCGTCACGCATACGGCCGCTTGACAAGAGCTTATCGCTCAAATAATGAATAATTCTGGTGGAAACTCAGGCAAGCCTGAGTTTCTTATTTAGATTTTGGCTGTTCTTTGGCTTGAGCTTTTTGTGATTCTCTGGCTTTTTGATGGTGTAAGCTGTTTTGGGGCGCCGGTGGCGCACCCCACCCTCACACTCCGCTTCGCTACGGATAAGTTCCGATATGCCAATCACGCTGCGTTTCACTTGCGTTCTTGGATCGTCACTTAAGTCACCCTTCGGGTGACAGCTCCCTCTCCCAAGGAGGGAGCCTTGATAACGCTTCGCAGCCGGCTGTTCTCAATTGGAAGTGCGAGCCGAGTTTTCGGTTTTAGAATAGGTTGCTGAGCGCACAGCCTCTCCTTGATAAGGAGAGGTGGCTTTTCGCCAAAGGCGAAAAGTCGGAGAGGTTCTTCCGCAAACGGCTAGCGAGAAATGTCGCGTCACGGAAGGTGTTCGGCTATCCTTTTTTGGGCAGTTTTCTCGCTTTGCTCGAAAACATCTCCACCCGCTTCGCTCGATAAGTTCGCATGAGCCAAATCAGAGATTTGGATGCTCACTTACGCTCGGGACAGCGGTCCCTCACTCATGCGCCGCTCGTCATGCTCGGGGCGTACCCCTCAGTCGCCTCTAAAGCAGAGCGTTTCGCTTCCCTTTTTTGGGCAGTTTTCTCGCTTTGCTCGCAAACATCTGGTCGGAACGGCTGTTCCTCGCTCATGCG
>JAFRBB010000070.1 GCA_017405085.1 Eubacteriaceae bacterium | reverse complement strand
TTGTAGACCGTCTGGCGCATAAAGCACATGTGCTGGATATGAGCGGTGATAGTTATCGAATAAAAGAAACTTTAGATTGGCTAAAATAATGGCCCATTTTTAAAACGGTTGAGTGGCCCATTTTTCAATTGACAAATACACGAAAATGGTTAGTATGATCAGTCTCTTGCAAAATAACGGTTATGAACTCAGGGAACCCTACAGCAAGTACTTGTCCGAGGGAATTTTTGAGTTGAGGGCGAAAGTCGGATCTGATGTAACCCGGGTGTTGTACTTCTTTTATGTCGATCGACAGATTGTTTTGACAAACGGGTTTGTAAAGAAAACCAAAAAAACACCGAAGAAGGAGATTGAGCGGGCGAAAAAATACCGCGCGGATTTTCTGCACAGAAAGGAGAGCCGGAAATGAGTGTGAAATTTGACGATTTTCTTCAGGAACAGCTTCAGGATCCTGAATTCAAAAAAGCCTATGAAGCGCTTCAGCCGGAGCAAGCGATCATCCAAGCCATCATTGATGCAAGACAACAGTCGGGTTTGACGCAAAAAGAATTATCTGAACGGACCGGCATTGCCCAGGGAGATATCAGTAAACTTGAAAGAGGAAATGCCAACCCTTCTGTCCGTACGCTGCAACGCCTTGCGGCCGGCATGGGAATGAAACTGCGATTGGAATTTATTCCGGATGTTTGAGAAATGATCCGCATCAGATGCGGTGCTGTGTTGTTAAAACAACGCTCAGGCAATCTGCCCGGGCGTTTTTTGATGATTAAAAAGGTGCGTGGGTAGCTGCATGTTTGCGGAAATGGGTTAGCTTTTCACATGATGAGAACGGCAGACCGAATGAAGCGTCAATTTGTCATTGGAAAATGAGTAAAAAATGAATTTAAATAAAAAATCATCAAAATATTTGGGATTCTATGGCATGATATGATAAGTTTTCTGACAGATAAAAGCGTCTGATCACGATATCCTCACCGTAACAAATAAAAATCTTGTATTTTAGCTAAAAGGAGATATAATAAAATTAGCTAATAGAAAGAAGGTGATCGAATGGGCGCAAATATACAAACGGCAACGGCAACGGAAATGCAAAATAATTTCGGACAGTACCTCGCCATGGTCCAAAGCGGTCAAGAGGTGATTGTGACCAAAAACGGCAAAGAAGTCGGGCGTTTGATTCCCCGAGTGGCAGCAGTTTCTTATTTGACAGATTCATTGACGGGCATCCTCAAAAAGGACGCGGACATTGACCGCGTGAAAGATGATGGTTTGAGAGAGAAGTATGAGATTACTGATTGACGGAAATATTGTGATTGATGTCCTCGCAAATAGGACGCCCTATGTTGAGGATTCATCGAAGATTTGGAAGCTGTGTGAAACAGGCCTTTTGGAAGGCCGGATTTCGGTATTGACTTTCGCGAATCTGGTTTACGTGATGCGAAGGGAACTTGACGCGGAGACCATTCGCGATGTGCTTGACAAGCTGTCGTTGATTTTCGGGTTTGAGAATTTAAACGCGCGTGATCTCCACGAGGCCGCCAAAATGGGGTGGCGTGATTTTGAAGACGCCATTCAGGCAGCCACAGCCAAACGAATTCACGCCGATTATATCATCACCCGTAACGTGAAGGATTTTTCCCAAAGCGACATTCCGGCGCTCACCCCGACCGAGTTTCTTGATATGGGGGATTTTTGAAATTTGTGATTATTCAGATTTTTGTTGATTGCGTGAAAGCGTTGACAGGCGAATCAAAAAACGCCAAGGCTTGATGCCCGGGCGTTTTTTGTTAGCGCATAGGAGAATATTTTTTTGTGCTAGATTTGTACGGCTTTTCGTTACCGGCCGCATGATGGACGAGGCATTTTGTTCGCGAAGCCAAGACGATATAGATGGCCAATTTTGAAATCAAACAAATGATCGGGAAAAATTTTACCACATGCGTGTATCCGGTAACAATTGGACATTGGAATAATCGTTCAATTGTGCTATGATTTAATCAGGAAGTGAGATAAGCTTTCGAAAAGCGGTGAGGAGGAATAATAACAGAGCGGGAAAAAATAGATCTAGAAACTAAAAAAGAGCTTGTTGAAGCTCTGAAAATGTTAGTAACAAAAGATCTGGTAGAAAAAATCACAATTGTCATTAAGCCAAAAGATAACAAGTAACTCATAAGGGTGAGGAATTCCCATCCATATTTTTTATTATAAGCCTTATTTTCAAAGAAATCAAGGGGTTAACATGGAAATTAAAATAATTGTTAAATACAAAAACGATCAACTCAAAAAAGTCAGAAAAGAAAAAGATTTATCCCAGCGAGAAGTGGCGAAAGCCGCCGGCGTCAGCTTGTCAGCCTATCAAAGTTACGAGCAGGGCAAACGCGATTTTAACGGCGCTCGTCTCGATGTCATTCTTCGAACCTGTTTGGCTCTTGAATGTAAAATGGAGGATGTGCTTACAGATCCCGAAATGTTGAAGCTGCTTAAGCAGTATCAAGCGATGGCGGACAACATGGAATAACCGGAAAAGAAAAAAGCTTCACGCTATGACGGCGTGAGGCTTTTTCATTGAAATTGCCGTTGGTTTGACACGGTGCCGGCTTTAGTCCTGGGGGACGATTTCGCCGGCGATTTTTTTCTTGATGAAGGTGCGCAGGTCGTTAAGGGCCTCGGTTTCAAAGGCAATGTCCTCGGGGTTGAGTTCTGGTTTGGCCGGGGTGATGCCCATGCGCTCGGCCGCGGCTAAAAGCAGATCGGCGCAGACCAGAGGATTTCGCGCCAGCGCCGGCCCCAGGGCGTGGGTGAAGATGACGTTTTGGCTTCGGGCGCCTTCTAAGCCGCCGCCGTCATTGCCTCTGCCGTAACGGGTGTCGGCGAAGGGGGCCTGACCTTTTGCCAGGGTGACGTCGCAGCGTTGAATCTGGGTGGCGATCATCTCGCGCTTACTGCCCCGGACCGTCAGCCACAGATCGTCGCCGAAGATTTCATTCCGTTCGGTGAGGGTCATGTCGAGCAGGCCGAGGCCGTCAAAGGCGGTGCCGTCGACCCGTTGGGTTGACTTGGCCAAAAGGGAGCCGCTGCCGCCGATGGCAACGATGTGGCCGCCTTTGTCGGCGTAGCGCGCGAAGCGGTCGCCTTGGGGCAAAAGGGCCTTACAGATGTCGGCCATGCAGGCCAGATCCCCCGGGGGAAAGAAGACAATGCCGGTGTCGGAGAAGGGGACGGTGTCGGTGAGTTTTCGGCATTTGACGATTTCGATGGGCAGGCCGAGAAGACAGGCGACGTTGAACATGGCCATGAGATCGCCCCGACCGCCTTCCAGGGTGAGCACATCGGGATACATCCAGACAATGGTGAGCCTTTCGGCGTTGTCCGGCATATCCAGATGGGACAGATTGGAGACGGCTTTGGCGTTTCCCGGGGTGGTCTGTCGGAGATTGTTTAAGGCTTGAAATGGTTTCATCTCGGTCTTCCTTTATTTTTTCCAGTAGGGAATTTCTTCAATGAGATAGATGTTATCGCCGTCAAGGGTTTTGACGCAGTCGGTGACGGTGTTCGTCGCGCTGTCCGGCAGCACGGTCAGAACGGCGGGATCAAAGCCGTCATAGAGGAAACGCAGGGCCGCGGTGCGGCCGATGGCGGTGGACATGCAGATCCAGTGGTTAACCCCCGAGGCCAGAAGGGCTCTGGTGTCACAGTCGAAAAGGTAGAAGCTGTTGACATAGGGGGGATAGAAATCGAGCATTTCGTCAAAGCCGAAGAGAACGGTTTTGGGCCTTTTGTCCTCGGCGACGAGGTTTAAGGAGGATTGCAGGGTTTCGGCGTTTTCCTGTTTCATTTTGACGTATTGGACGTGTTTGTCCCCGCAGGGCTTGGTCTCCAGACGGCCCATGATGTTGGTGAAGCGCTCGAGGGCGCCGGCAATTTGTTCTTGCGTCAGGCCAAAGCCTTCACAGACGGCGATGGCCGGGGCGTAGCAATAGAGGAAATAGGGCGCGTTGAAGTTGAAGGCGTAGGTTTTGTCACCCACGGTAAAACGCTTGCCCGCGAAATCGACATCGGTGATGCTCACCTCGGGGCCGGTATGGCCGCCAAAGCCGCAGCTCGGGCAGGTGAAGGGCCCGATGTGGTCGATGTTGTAGGCGGAAAAGGACAGCGGATTGTGGCAACGGGGGCAGGCCATGCCGACGGCGAAGAAATCGTCGTCTTTGCGGAAGGAGCGCTCGTTTTCACAGACGCCGTAGGTGACGCAATGGTCGGTCTCGCCTTTTAAGGAGTGGGAGACAGGCTCGTCGTGGTTGAGGTAGAGGGTGACGTCGGGGTCGAGGGCGCCAGCGATTTTGTCCCGGATATAGGAGGGCTCGCCGTTGCGCTGGGCCTGGTCTCTTTGGATGTTGGTGACGATGAGGTGTTTGGCCGGCAGCTGGTCGCGAATCATGCGCAGGTAGCGCTCATCGCTTTCCATGACGATGTAGCAGTCGTCTTTGAGGCGTCCCCCCGCCGAAGCGTCTTTGAGGAGGGCCGTGGCGATGCCGGTGAGCATGTTGCCGCAGTCCACGTTGGAGCAGACGTTTTTGTCCGCGTCTTTTAGGATATGGGTGACCAGGTTGGTGGTGGTGCTTTTGCCGTTGGTGCCGGTGATGAGGACGGCCCGTCGGGGATCGACGTTTTTGATGTGTTCAACAAAACGGGGATCGATGGACAGGGCGACTTTTCCCGGATAATAGGTCCCGCCGTGTTTGTTTTTTAAGCGAATGAGAAAACGGATCAATTTGGCTGCCCAGAGGGCAAAATAAAAAAGCATAAACACTCCTTATCTATCTATCGATTTTATCTATCGATCGTTGCTCGGTTAAGCTTTTATTAAAGATGTTTTAAGTATAGCATAAGGAATGGCATTGGGCAAACGCTTTTGAGGTGAATGACGCGATGGGGGGATTATTTGTTTGGCGATGACATGCCTTCACCTTTAAGAGAAAAGGCGGTCAGGCTGTCTGCGGGCTTTAGGACGCGGTTTCGGGGCTTTTTTCGCGGCGAGCCGGCCTGAGGATTGTTTTGCAACGCAGGGGGTTATATGTTATAATTTTTTCAAGTTATCGCGTTATATTTAACGGAAATTTTGATAAGGAGGCATGATGGATACTTTACTCAAAGGCCTGAGCGCGTCGGAAGCCGAGCAGCTGGCGGCGGCGGGCAAGGCCAATGTGGTGCCGAATACCGGCCAGAAGACGACCTGGCAGATTATCCGGGACAACATTTTTACGTATTTCAACTTGATTTTCGCGGTGTTGGCGGGGCTTTTGATCGCGACGGGCAATTTCCGCAATCTGACGTTTTTGCCGGTGGTCATCGCCAACATGCTCATCGGGATTGTGCAGCAGCTTCGCTCCAAAAAGGTGCTGGATGAATTGACGGTGCTGTCGGCGGCCAAATGCGCCGTGCTGCGCGACGGCAAAGTCATTGAGGTGCCGGTGGACACGCTGGTTTTGGGCGATGTCATTTTTCTGGATGAAGGCAAGCAGATTCCCGCCGACGCCGAGGTGCTGGAGGGCACGGTGTCGGTCAACGAATCCCTTTTGACCGGGGAGTCCGACGAAATTGAGAAAAAACCCGGAGCGGAGCTGATGTCCGGCAGTTTTACGGTGTCGGGGCGCTGCTACGCCAGACTGACCAAGGTTGGCGCCGAGTCCTACGCGGCGGGGCTGACCGCCGAAGCCAAGAGCATTGAGACCGGTCAATCGGAAATGGTCCGCGGCATTGACACCATTGTCAAAGTCGCCGGGATTCTCATCATTCCCATCGGGGTGCTTTTGATGCTTCAGGGCGTTTTTGCCAATGGCCTTTCCATTGCCCGCAGCGTGGAGGCGATGGTGGGCGCCGTCATCGGCATGATTCCCGAAGGGCTTTATCTGTTGGTCACGGTGGCCCTGGCCCTCAGCGCGGCCCGGTTGGCCACGAAAAAGGTGCTGCTCCACGACATGAAGAGCACCGAGACCCTAGCCCGGGTGGATGTGCTGTGCGTGGACAAAACGGGGACGATCACCGACAACGCCATGAACGTGACCGCCGTGTTCGCTTCCACGGAGATCTCGCCGGATTCGGCCAATGTGCCGGCCGCCTCCGATGAGCCGGTGCTGCCGCCGGTGCCGGGGGATGTGGAATCCGAATTGGCCCGCTATGTGGGAACGGTGACCGACGGCAATATCACGATGGTGGCCTTGAAGGATTATTTCACCAAGATAGCCTTTGACGATGACGCCAAGGTGACGCCTTTCTCGTCCAAAACGAAGTATTCGCAGATTGAAACGAAAGACGGGATTTACCGTCTGGGCGCGCCGGAATTTGTGCTCTCCGAACAGAGCTTGGCGGCCAACGCCTCCCGCATTGCCGTCCGGACGGGCAAAGGCGAACGGGTGCTGGCCTTCGCCAAAGCCGGCAAGGCCGATGAACCCTTTGCCGCGCTGGCCTTTGTGGCGCTGGAAAACGGCATTCGCGCCGGGGTGGAGGACACCTTTGCCTATCTGCAGGAGCAGGAGGTGGTCATTAAGGTCATTTCCGGGGATAACCCGAGAACGGTCTCTGAAATCGCCAAACAGGTGGGCATTGCCGGGGCGGAACGTTATGTCGACGCTCAAACCTTGTCCACGGAAGAGGATTATCTGAAGGCCGTGCACGAATACACGGTGTTCGGCCGGGTCAAACCGGAACAGAAAAAGGCGCTGGTGACGGCGATTCAGACCGCGGGCAAAAAAGTGGCCATGACCGGCGACGGCGTCAACGATATTCTCGCGATGAAGACGGCGGATTGCTCCATCGCCATGGGCGCGGGCTCTGACGCGGCGATGCAGGCGGCCCAGGTGGTGCTTTTGGATTCGGATTTTTCCCGGATGAAGGACATCATCGGCGAGGGCAGACGGGATATCAACAATATCACCAGGTCGGCGACGCTGTTCCTCTATAAGAATATTTTCTCGATGCTTTTGGCGTTGTTCTCCATCGTGACGTTTTTTGTCTATCCCCTCAAACCGACTCAGGTGTCGCTGATTTCGGGGCTAAACATCGGGATTCCGGCATTCTTCTTGGCGCTGGAGGCCAATCTGGCCAAGCAGCAGGGCAGCTTTATCAAGACGACGCTGATGAGCGCCATACCGGCGGCGGTGACGTCTTTTGCCGGGGTGGCGGCGATGGTGCTCTTTGCCGATTTGTTCCATATTTCGGCTCAGGACGTGAGCACGGCCAGCACGTATCTGCTGTCGGTGGTGGGCTTTATGGTGCTGATTCGCATTTGCGCGCCGCTGAACACCTATCGCGTGACGATTATTGTGCTGTCGATTATCGCCTTTATTGTCGTGTCGCAGCTCCTCGGCGATCTGTTCGGCATTACGAATCTGTCGGCGGTGACCATTGTGCTGACGACGGTGTTCGCTATCGCGGAGGAATCGGTGATGCGCAACTTGGGCAAGCTGATGCGCTTTTTGGACGAACGGTTTATTCAACGCTACAAACAGAAAACGGCGTAATCGACATGGCTTTGATTTTCGGAAACCCAATTGAGGCGGGTTTCCGATTTTTTTGGGTTTTTTGTCCGTCTTTGTGGGTCTTTTCCTTACGAAGCCGGGCTTAACATCCAATTTGGAAACTCGATTTATCGAGTTTCTTCCACAATCATTCATCATTAATCAGGGAAGGAGCCTTTTTGTGCTCAGTTTCTTTCTGAATTACTCCTCACTCATTAAGGGGAGCCTTTTTTGTCTCGTTACCGTGATGTTTTGGTAAATCGTCAGAAGGCTTTTTGGGCCGAGTTTCTATTTTTTTGTTTTTGGGCCGGGATTTGGGGTCGGTGCGCTCAGCAAGTTTATTTTCAATTTGAAACTCGATTTATCGAGTTTCTTCCACAATCATTCATTATTAATCGTTAATTATTAATCATTCATTAAGGGGACGCTGTTTTTGTTTATTTTCAATCTCGGACAATATTTTTCCATGAGAGCCCGCGCGGATTGACGAGGACGGTGGATTTTTGATAAAATTTTGGCATTAAAATATCATCGTTATGTTTGAATTGAATTCAGCGAGATGTTGACAGGAGGGTGTGATGGCATTGGATTATGAAAAAACGGCGAAGGCCATTGTGGCCGGGGTCGGCGGCGGGGATAATGTCGCCGGGCTGACCCATTGCATGACGCGGCTGCGCTTTGTGCTTAAGGATATGAATTTGGCGGATGACGACGCGGTGGGCACCGCCCCGGGGGTGAAGTCCGTCGCCCGTCAGAGCGGGGAATATCAGGTGATTATCGGCAATGAGGTGTCTCACGTGTTTGAGGCGATCTCGACGATGGAACTGGCCGGGCATCATCACGCGACGGTGCGGGAAGCTCCGGAGCAAAAGGAGCCCAATCCCATCAAGCGGGTGTTCGGGTTTATCTCCGGGTGCATTACGCCCCTTTTGCCGGCGATGCTGGGCACCGGGATGGTCAAGGTGCTGCTGACCCTTCTTACCACTCTGGGGGTGCTTGCCACCGACAGCCCGGCGTATATTTTGCTCTATGGCATGGCCGATTCGTTTTTCTATTTTATGCCGGTGTTTTTGGGCTATATGATTGCCAAAAAAACGGGGCACAGCGTGCCGCTTTACATGGTCATCGGGGCGATGCTTGTCTATCCCACGGTGACGGGGCTTCTGGGCGGCGAGATGGAGGGCGTTGCCACGGGGTCGTTTTTCGGCGTGAACTGCGTCTATGTGTTCGGCGTGGTGCCGGTGGTGATGACGTCTTACGCGTCGTCGCTTTTGCCGATGCTTCTCATGACGCCCATCATGGGATGGGTGGAGGATTTTGCCGAGCGCGTCTCGCCCGATGTGTTAAAGGCCTTTTTGAAGCCGATGATTTTTCTTTTGATCTGCGCGCCCATCGCTTTTATTGTGATCGGGCCCATCGGTTCGGTGTGCGGCAGTCTTTTGGCGGCGGCGATGGCCTGGCTGTATAAGGTGGTGCCTTGGCTGACGGTGGGGCTGTTGTCGGCGCTGATGCCTTTTATTGTGATGACGGGGATGCATTACGCGCTGATTCCGCTGATGACCCTCAATCTGTCCACGGTGGGTTATGATGTCATCGTGATTGTGACGATGTTTTGCTCCAATCTGTGTCAGGGGGGCGCGGCCTTCGGCGTGGCGGCGAAAACGAAGGACACGGAGCTGCGCTCCGAGGGGTTCGCTTCGGGGATTTCGGCGATTATCGCCGGGGTGACGGAGCCCGCGATGTACGGCATCAACCTGCGTTTTTTGAAGCCGATGATTGCCGCCGTGGCCGGCGCCGCGGTGTCGGGGCTGCTGGCGGGCATCACCGGGGTGCGGGCCTATACCGCCGGGGGATCGCCGTCGCTGCTTTCGCTGATTACTTTTGTGGGGGGACAGGGCAATCCCTTTCACGGGGTGATCTGGGGCGCGGTGTGCGCCGCGGTGGGCATTGCCATTTCTTTCGCTTTGGCGTTTTTCCTTTATCGCGATGAGGACGACGACGCGGGCTCCGAGCTCCTCAGCCCCGACGCGGTGAGGGACAAGGCGCTTTTGGCCGACGATGAGCACGCCCGGGGCCTCCATGCCGATCACGTCCATGCCGACGACACTAGACATGGGGCGAAGGACGCGCGACAACCGACCCCCGAAGGCAGCTCGGACGCCGGGGAAGCGTCTCAGACGGCGCCCGAGGCGTTGACGGTGGCGGCGCCGATGGCCGGGCGATACGTGCCGCTTTCTAAGGTGCCCGACGAAGCTTTTGCCTGCGGCGCCTTGGGAGACGGGGCGGCTGTTTATCCCGAAGACGGCTGTGTGTACGCGCCTTTTGACGGCGAGGTTTCGGCGCTGATGGATACGGGACACGCCATTGGCCTGACGTCGGCGGACGGGATCAGTCTTTTGATTCATGTGGGGATGAACACGGTGACGATGGCCCCGGGGGCGTTTGTTTATCACGTGGCGAAAGGGGACCTCGTGAAGCAAGGGGATCTGCTGATGACGGCCAATTTGGTGAGCATTGCCAAGCATGGCTTTGACATCACGACGCCGGTGGTGGTGCTCAACGCCGATGAATTCGACGGCGTGCGCGCGGCGGGGGCGGACCCCGTTTGTGTCGGGGAGGCGTTTTTGGGCGTTCAACCGCGGGATGGTGAATGAATAATGAATAATGAATAATTAATAATGAATAATTCTGGTGGAAACTCGGCTTTGCCGAGTTTCTATTTTTTGTTTTTTGGGTTGGGTTTTTCGGGTCTTTTGTGACATCGATGAGCGCATTGCCTCTCCTTGATAAGGAGAGGTGGCGCCCGAAGGGCGTCGGAGAGGTTCTTCAGTGAACGGCTGGCGGGAATTGACGTGTTGCGAAAGTTTTTCGCTATCCTTTTTGGGGCAGATTGCTCGCTACGTTTACAATCTGACCAAAATCATTCATCATTCATCAAAACGAAACCGCGGGGGCCTTGGCCGTCCGCGGTTTTTGGATTGGTTTATTTTGTTTTGAGGGGTTGGAAGACCGAAGGGTCACTTGGCATCGGTGACGACGTCATAGCCGACGCCGAACACGCCGAGGAGATGCTGCAGGCGCGGTCCCATTTTGACTTTGAAGTTCAAGCCCACGGTGGCGTCTTCGTTGAAGAAGCCGGGTTCTTGTTCGATTTTGTATTCGAAGGCCGTCACCTGGGGAATGTAGTAGGCGGCGATTTTCATGAGGAAGTTGCCGCTGGCCCGTTCCACGTCTTTTTCGTTTTGGACGTTGCCGAAGTGACCGAAGAGGTCACCCATGTCCGCGGCGAAGCTGGCGAGGAGGGTTTCTCGGTGTTCACCGCCGATGGCGCGGAAAAAGTCGCTGGGGTTTTTGCCTTCTTTTTTGATTTCTTTGGAATTGAGGCTTTCCTGGGCTTTCTCGACGGCTTCACTCAGCTTGCCGAATTGGCTTTTGAGGGCCTCGATGTTTTCTTTGCTGGCCAGGGTTTTGACAAATTTATCCACTTCGGGATCGCCGGAGTTGACGTCTTTGACTTCTTCGCCTTTGGCCACTTTGGCGGCGGCGTCGGTCAGCGCTTTGACGGTTTTTTGAAGGAGGGCGATGTTTTTTTGATCACCCAGGGCGCTGAGGGTTTTTTGGATGTCGAGTTTTCCACCGCCTTCGACGGGGAGGGATTTGGCCATTTCTTGAAGGATGTTGGCGGTTTCGGCATCGGTTGGGATGCTGTCGGTACCCGCCGCGAAGGCCGGACTGGCAAAAGCGGTAAAGGATAAGACCAAAAACAGAATCGAGAGCATAATGGCTGAATGTTTTTTCATAAATTCTTCTCCTGTCATGAATTTGCGTGATTCCACGGACTCGCATGATCACTTCATTATACGGAAAAAAGCGTTAAAAAACCGTAAATGTGATGAATTTTTTTGAAAAATGTTTAAGAAGGTTTGCTTTTTGTCCGATGATATAAGATGATGATACCATAGAATGGGCGAGATTTCACAAAGAATTTCGCGATTCTTAAACAAATGGGGATTTTTGTTGGTTGGCGAGATGGCGGTTTCGACCGGGCGGGAAGGTTTCGCTTGTGGGGACCGCGCGTACGCTTAATGAATAATGAATAATTAATAATGAATCATTAATAATTTTGGAAGAAATCCGGCCGAGCCGGATTTCAAATTGGAATCAGCTAACGCCGAAGCAAAAAGGCTCCCTCCCTGGGAGAGGGAGCTGTCGATCGAAGATCGACTGAGGGTGGGGTCGCCGATAGGCGCAAAGACAGCCGAAAAGCTACCGCAACGCGTCAATTCCCGCTAGCCGTTCACGGAAGAACCCTTCACACTCCGCTACGCTACGGATAGCTTCCGTCAGCCAACGGCCCAGGCCGGCCTCTCTTTCGGCTTTGCCGAAATTCACCTTCTCACACTCGCTTTTGCTCGTGTTCTTGGGACGTCAGTTACGTCTCGCTTCGCGAGCCACCTC
>JAFRBB010000069.1 GCA_017405085.1 Eubacteriaceae bacterium | reverse complement strand
GGGAGTAATAAGGCGTTCACTTGACAGTGTAACGATGATCTTTTTCATGCTCAAAACCTCCGGATTTGATATTTCTATTGTACCAAAAACCGACAGGAAATGGGGGAATAAGGGAACAAAACATCACCCAATGGGTGTTTCATAAAAATACCGGGAAACACCGTATTTATCAGGGATAACGGCACTTTTACAATTTGAGTTTCACGGATTAGGGAAAAAATTAAATTTTTCTTAAAGCAATGATTGAAACTGACTTCATACTATGTTACTATAGGAAAAAAGTTCACTTTATGTTCATTTTATTATCAGTACTGAAATTTTTCTTTTCTGTTGAGATATGTAAGAAGAATTTGATAAATTCGACTAAAGGATATTTAAAATGGTGTTTGGGAAAAAAAACAAAAAAGAAATACAATATTATGTTGATCAAATTGACAGACTTAAAGAGGAAAATTCATCCTTAAACGCGCGTATCACCAATCAAAAGGCTGAATTGGAGCATTATAAAGCTTTTTTTAACAATAATGCCAAGTTGATCGAAGCATCCAATCGAATGAATATAGCATGTGGTGATATTCAGGATGCGTTTGATAATTTAGTTGATCACGCTGAGGCAATTCGTTTTCCTGATAAAAATATTCATCAATCGACTGATGGTGTTTTATCCGACGATGTTCATTCCGTGGTGACAAACGCTGAAGATCTATCTGACTTGAAAGACAAAGAGACTTTTGAAGTTCAAAATCCCGCAGGTTCTCTTTCCGAGTCTTTTGAGGAGACTAATGCTCTTTTGGCTTCTACAGAAGTGCCGGAAATTGTGACGGATACACCCCAGGAATCGGCTTTACCAAAAGAAGATATATTGGATCATGATTTGGGTACGGCAGTTTCTGATAATGATTCGAACATAAATAACGTCTTATCATCGGAAGATCCTTTATTTGAAACCGATACTGTCGTTGATGATTCGAAAAATTTTAATTCGATTTCTAATGGCTATACGACAAAATCCGAAATGATTGCAGGACATGTGGACTCGCTGTTTGCAATAGATGAACAGGACTCTGATAAGACAGAACCGGTTTCTCATCAAGCTGCTGACATTCAATCGGTTGATCAACCTTCAAATGATGATAATCTTTTTGATACAAACGATTTATTTGAGAAAGATGAAATTGTTGAAGAAAACGTCAGTATAGATTCTTCTACCGATGATATTCGAAACAATCGCGTTTTTTCGAATGATGCAACTGTTTTAACTGAAACAGAACCGCTTCGCGGAAAACCGTTCACTGTTGACAGCGATACATCGACATTTTCGTCCATACAGGATTTGAATACATCTGACAATCCAAAGTATGATTTTTCTGAAGAGAGCGCTTCCTTTGGTGATCGTACATCGGATGTATCCGGTAATGTGGATCAACTTTTTGATGAAGAGTTAATCCCGTCTAATGAGAACAAACCTGCATCCCAAAATATAGAAATCGAATCATCAGACCTCTTTTTGAATGAAGAATCTCTTGATGAAACCCATGTAGTTACGACATCTGATCAGGAGGCTTTTGAGGTCGCACCGATTGATGAAGAAGATGTATCGGATGAAACCAAAGACGCAAATCATTATGTGTTCGAGTCAACCCCGAAGGGACAGCATATTACATTCGATGAATCGTTTGATTCTTCAAAAAATGAAGATTCAAAAATAAGCAATGAAACACAAGACGCTGTTGATGTTTTTGAGATTGATGAAATTTCTGATTTTGAAGCAGATCATACTGATGTTTTTACAGAAGTCACTAATCTAAACGAAACAAGCGAAGAAATGCCTCATCAAAACGCACAAATTGACAGGAGAGAAAAATCTAATCATATCAGCGAAGCAAGAGCTCGAATCGCAACGATTGATTTCCATGAAGAAATCAACTGGTTTAAGCCAAAGCGTAATCCTAGAAGGCGAAAATTTTCACATCAAACTCAAGAATAATTATACGGTTTGATATTTGTTTTGTTTCTGTTAGCTAATGCCTTAAGATCATAAAAAAAGACCTGATTTACCATGTTCTGGAAATCAGGTCTTTTTGTTTTTTAAAGGAGCGGAAGACTTCGAGAAGTTCAGATCATCGCTCTATTGAATTAAAACGCAATTTTTTTCGCAATATAATCTTTGACTTCCGAAATAGGCATCCGCAATTGTTCCATCGTATCGCGATCGCGGACAGTGACACAATGATCTTCTAAACTGTCAAAATCATAGGTCACACAAAGAGGGGTGCCGATTTCATCCTGACGGCGATATCGTTTGCCGATGGAGCCTGCTTCGTCATATTCTACGTTGAAAGATTTGGCAAGTTCCGCATAGACTTCCTGGGCTTCTTTGGAAAGTTTTTTGGAAAGGGGAAGCACCGCAGCTTTGTATGCGGAGAGGAAGGGATGGACTTTCATTACGTCTCTGTTTTGACCGTCGGGAAGTTCTTCGTGTTCCATGGCGTTGCAGAGGAAAGCTAGGAATACACGATCGGCGCCGAGAGAAGGCTCAATAACATAGGGAATGTATTTTTCGTTTGTGACCGGATCGGTATATTGCATGTCTTTTCCAGATACATTTTGATGCTGGGTAAGATCGAAGTCGGTGCGGTCAGCAATACCCCACAGTTCACCCCATCCGAAGGGGAAGAGGAATTCCACATCGGTGGTGGCATTTGAATAGTGGGATAATTCTTCAGGTGAATGATCGCGGAAACGAATGTATTCTTCCTTCATGCCGAGGGAGAAAAGCCAATCTTTGCAGAATTCTTTCCAATAGGCAAACCATTCAAGGTCGGTGCCGGGAGCGCAGAAGAATTCCAATTCCATTTGTTCGAATTCACGGGTACGGAAAATGAAATTGCCAGGAGTAATTTCATTTCGGAAAGATTTTCCGATTTGGCCAATACCGAAAGGCACTTTTTTTCGTGTTGTGCGTTGGACATTTTTAAAGTTGACAAAGATACCTTGGGCGGTTTCGGGACGCAAATAAAGTTGAGAAGTGCTGTTTTCGGTGACGCCTTGGAAAGTTTTGAACATCAAATTAAACTGTCTGATATCGGTGAAATCCGCTTCGCCGCAATCGGGGCATTTAATTTCGTTTTCTTTGATGAAATTTTGCATTTTTTCATTGGACCAACCATCGACAACTTGTTCTTCTCCTTTGTCGTGAAAATAGTCTTCAATGAGTTTATCTGCGCGAAAACGGGATTTACAGTGCTTGCAGTCCATTAAGGGATCGTTAAATCCGCCGACATGGCCGGAGGCGACCCAAGTCTGAGGATTCATTAAAATGGCTGCATCTAAGCCGACATTATAAACCGATTCCTGCACAAATTTTTTCCACCATGCCTTTTTGACATTGTTTTTCATTTCGACACCAATGGGGCCGTAATCCCAACTGTTGGCAAGACCGTCATATATTTCTGAGCCGGGGAAGATGATACCTCTCATTTTTGAAAGGCTAACAATTTCATTCATTGAAAAACGCGACATACGTTTATTTTCCTCCTCAATATAATGTTAAGTATTTTTATTTTATCATAGAAAAAGGGACGGTGCACCCATAATTTTTCTGTGTTTGATTTCATATTAATATAGGTTTGATGATGTTTGAAAAAAGTGATTAATTACATCATATGGTTTGATTAATTAAAATTTTCTCTTAACATGAATGATTTGGCATGTTAAAATGATTATCAAGGATTTTATGCTTAAAACGATATAAGGAGTATGCTATGACATTTGAAATGTTTGCCGGGCTGATCGGCGGTTTAGGCTTGTTCATTTATGGTATGCATGTGATGAGCGATAGTCTAAAAGTCATCGCCGGAAACAGGATGAAAGACCTGCTCAGGGTTTTAACCGATAATCGGTTTAAAGCTATTCTGGTGGGTGCGATTGTTACCATTTTGGTTCAAAGCTCCAGTACGACAACAGTTATGGTGGTTGGGTTTGTCAACGCATCATTGATGACTTTAACCCAAGCGGCCGGCATTATTTTGGGGGCGCACATCGGCACAACCGTGATGGCTCAGCTCATCGCTTTTAATGTCAATGCTTTTGCACCTTTACTCGTGGGACTTGGGGCTTTTGTGATGCTTTTCGGCAAAAAGAAAAGCCATCGAGATATCGGAACGATAATTTTTGGGTTTGGTTTGATTTTTTTCGGAATCAGTACCATGAGCTCCGCGATGGCGCCGTTAAAAGAGAGTCCCGTTTTTATTGAATGGCTGACAAATTACGGGAAAAATCCGATTTTGGGATTTTTACTTGGCGCGGTTATTACCGGTATCATTCAAAGTTCCGGGGCGTCATTGGGGCTTTTGCAGGCTCTTGCCATTGGTGGTGTCTTTGCCAGCGTGACCGGAACGGACGCGATTCAAATTTGTATTCCCATCATGATTGGGACGAACATCGGGACTTGCGTCACGGCTTTGCTTTCGAGTATCGGCACGTCAACAGCGGCAAAAAACGCAGCGTTTCTTCATCTGTTTATCAACACAATCGGCGGTGTCGTGGTTTTGATTATTTTGATGATTATGGATGCCGCTTTGCCGGTCAATCCCATTTATGAGTTTATTGTGAACATTTCCGGCACGATGACCGATGCCGCCGGCAACACGGTGCCCAATGTTGCTCGGCAAATTGCTTGGTCACATACACTGTTTAACGTGGTTAACACCATAGCGATGTTGCCTCTCGTCGATTATTTCGTTGCGTTTTTAGAAAAACGCTTCCCGATGAATGACGAGGAAAAAGGCCTTCAACTTGATGAACGACTTTTAAATAACCCGGCCGTTGCCATCGGTGCTGTCAGCAACGAAATATCGCACATGGAACGCATGGCCAGAAAAAATTTGAAAAAGTCCTGTACAGCACTTTTAACCGATGACGAAAAACTACTCACTGATGTGTTTGAGCGTGAAAAACGCATTGATGAATTTGAACGGGGACTCATTGATTACGCGACAAAGCTGACTAACACGAATCTGTCAGAAGAAGAAAGCAATCGTGTCGCTTTTTATCTTCAGGGTGCCCATGATATTGAACGGATTGGAGATCACGCCGAAAATATTGCCGAGCTTGCTCAAATGAAGATCAACGATAAGATTGATCTCAGCGAAACCGGTTCTAAGGAGGCTGAAAACCTGATTAATTTGATTGGCAGTATTTTAGATGATGTCGAGTTGGCGCTTGATTCTGAAGATCTTGAAATCTGCTCCCGCATTTTAGAAAAAGAAGATGAATCCGATAAGCTTACGGAATTGTATAAAAATAATCATATCAGGCGTGTCAGTAAAAAAGAATGTAACGCTGTCAGCGGTGTTGTCTTCTTGGATCTTTTAGCCAATTTGGAACGTGTCGGTGATCACTCCGCAAACCTTGCTAAGGATATCAGAGATTTAAAAAAGATTTCAGAGGCCTGATTCGGTTAACTATGTCAAGCAAATTAACACTTAAATATAGTATGAATGATGTTTGTTCATTTTCATAATAAAACAGCACTTCTCCTATTCTTTCGGGGAAGTGCTGTTTTTATAATTTTCAATTAAAAAGGATTGACAGTTAAAGATCAATCAAAATGATTGAAATAAACTCAAATGGGAAATTTTGTTCTCAAAATATTCTCGCGTTCGCGCCAGTCGGGCATCAGATTACTGAGTGCCGAGTAAAAGCCCATATCGTGACTTGGATAGCGGGCGTGAATAACTTCGTGAAGCGCGATGTATTCGATGCATGGCTTGGGCGTTTTGATAAGTTCCAAATTCATCACCAGAATTTTGGATTTTTGAGAAAGGGAACCCCAGCGGTCATCCAGTTTGTAAATGCGCAGTTTGGGCATGCTGATTTTATACGGCGCTGCCTTGACAATGGCATCGGCGACAACGGGGACAAAAATGGCTTTTGCCTGTTCACGATACCACATGTCAAGGATAAAAGCGATTTCGCCTCTATCTTGAGGATGTTTGGTATAAAGCACCAAATGAGAACCGTTTAATACCACACGCGGTTCATCGGATGTGCCGATAATGGAAAGGGGATAGTGATATCCTAAATATTTGTGCAGCTCGCCGGAAACATAATGATACACACGTTCGTGTTCAGGAATGACAGGCTGACTTGAATAGCGGTTTTTATACATAATAAGCCTCCAACAACATTATTATACGGTAATTAATCCGTAACCGCGAATGATTAAGTTGTCTGCATGGTGTAATTATTTGCCCGATGATGCTGCTTTTTATGATAGATGTAAAAACTTTTTACGTACAGCTTTTGCTTGTCCGCAGCTCATGGCGCCTTCGGGACATGCGCCTCTGACACAACCGGGACCGGCATTCGCAAAGAGGGTTGGAGCTGTTTGTTTGCAGAGCTTAAGCATTTGTGTCGCGCATTCGCGAATTTCCCATTGGGCGCGGTTGCAGCAGCGGTTTTCGAAAAAGTGCAAAAGTTCGCGAACGTTCATGGTGACGACGATTTTGGTCTCACAGGCATTGGGAAGGACAAAACGAGCGTCTTCAATAGCCTTTTTTTCGGCGTTTCTTCTGGCGGTTTTTTCGTCCGCCCCCTGATTGATCATCGTGATGTAATGCCCGTCGGCAAGTTTTTCCGCAATGGCGTCATAGGCGGCCTGGGCGTCTTTCATCGCTTTGATATATATTTTCTCAGCATCCGGAACGGCTTTGATTTCCGGCGGCACCACGTAATCAAATTGGCCTTCCGTGACATAACGTTGGGATTTTTGACTGTAGCTGGCCAGTCTGTGTCGAACGAGTTGATGCGTAAGCGCTCGGCTGACGCCTTCAATGCCGAAGGTGAACGACGCGTGCTCCAGTGGGGAGGCATGCCCAAAGGTCATCAATTTTTTTAAAAATCCTTCGGCTTTTTCAGGAGTCAGGTCATCGAGCAGTTCTTGTGTGCCGGCGTGGGAATAACAAAGCTTGGCCGCTGCGGCAATGACCTTTTCAGGCTCGGGGGTATGGGCGATTAAATTGACATGAAGGGATGTTTCCATGGTGTTTTTCCTTTTTTTTGTTTTTTATTTCAGCGCATTTAAATAGGTGTTTAACGCTTCCAGATAATGCAGTCTTAGGTGACCGTGAGGATTAATCAGATATTTTGGGTCAAAAGCATCGGCGGGAATCGACTTTCTGCCGCCTTTTTGCGCTTCGTTCCAATAGTGAATCAGCGTTTCAAAGGGAAGCAGGTAGCAGCAGTCGGTGGCTTTAAACAGGACGATCAAAAAAGAGAGGCCGTCAAGGGAGCGAAAACGATCCATAAACTGAATTTGGTGTTCGTGTATGTTGGAAATGGGCAGTCTTGTCAGATTGGTCTCTTTCGCATCAAAACAAATGGGAATGCCCTGTACATTTCCGATATAGTCTACCGTGCTTTTTTCTTCAAAATAGGCAAGCTTAATCGCGCCGCGCTCTCGATCGAGTTCAACGGGTTTGATCGGTGTCGGAATTTTTTGAACGGCAGCCAAACCCTGTTTCATATACAGATCGTTTGCTTGATTGATTAAATCTTCAAGATATGAGCCGCGAAGGCCTCTGGAATGCCAGTATCCCATTAGAATTGCCTCTTTTTGATGCCGACGGCTTTCAGTACCGTTTTGAAATCTTTTGATAGAGGAGCGGTTACATCAATATTTAAATCCGGAGCGGCGTAATGATAGCTGTGAAGCATCAGCGGGAGGGAGGATACAGCGGCTTCAAGCTTACGATTGAGGGGGCCGTTTCCGTATTTGTAATCACCGATCACAGGATGTCCGATGCTTGCCAGCTGCACACGGATTTGGTGAGAGCGTCCGGTGATCAGCCTGACTTTCAAAAGGGTGAAATCATCAGTTGCATAAACCGGCGTGTATTTCAGAGAAGCCGGTTTTCCGGCAGCATCAGCTTTTACTCTATTGGATTTGGAATATTTTTTAAGAGATCCCTGAATATTACCGGACTCTGTTATTTTGCCTTCTACCAATACGAGATATTCTTTTTGAACCCGGTGGTCTCTGATGGCTGTCAATAGTTTTTTTTGTGTGTCGTAATCTTTAGGGACGAGGATGATGCCGCTGGTGCCATAGTCGAGTCTGTTGGCGGGGGCGGGATGAAAAGTATCATGTTTCGGCCCTAAGATTTTGACCACATCCGCGACGGAGATTTTTCCGCTGTCATCAGGTTGTGTTAGCCAACCCGCCGGCTTGTTTAATACCAAAAGTGATCCTGTTTCCATTATCGGATAGTTCATCATATCCAATAAAGGAAGTGCTTTTGTTAAATCCGGTGTTTGCTCATCCGTTTTCGTTCCCCGGAAACGATGGTAGGTCTCATTGGAAAAATAAAATGTTAGGATATCTCCGGCTTTGAGCATCGTGTTCGCCTCAAGACGGGCATGATTGCGTTTGATTCGTTTTTTGCGAAGCATCTTTTGAAGAAACCCTTTGGATGCTTCGGGAAAAAACTTTTGTAAGAATCTGTCAGCTCGCTGACCTTCACTGTTTTGATCGATTGTATAATTTATCATAAAAGCTATTATAACACTGGCCAAGCCAATAATCACTGATAAAAAAAGAAGAATCTGGTACTGTCAAGTTTATTGCGCAAATTTAAAACAAGATAAAACTGTTTATTAGTTCAATAACTTAGCAATATCAAAAACTTTAGTGCTTTATACAGTAGCAGATTATTCAGATATGCTTGTTTGACGGTTATCCAAATGTTCCTTGTTTTAGAAAAGATAGTTATCCTATTTTTGAGTTTATCTCTTCAGAAAACTCATCGGAGCATAAATGCTTCATGTTGAGGTATTTTGTGTTTCCCCAGTCGCTGTTTGTTATATACCGTAATCTGGCACATACCAGCATTAACGCGGATTCACCGTCTGGAAATGTGCCAACGACTTTCGTACGACGCTTAATCTCACGGTTAATTCGTTCTAATGTATTGTTTGTTCGGATACGTTGCCAGTGCTCTTCTGGAAAGCTCATGTATGTTAATGTCTCATTGATGCTGTCGCGGACTTTATCTGCTGCTTTGATCAGCTTCATGTCGCGTAGCTTTGCTTCAACCGCTTTGGCCTTTTCAGACGCGGCAATCCTGTTTTCTTGGGCATGAATCGCTTTTAGCATCCTGGCTACTTCTTTAACTTTTTTCTTTGGTATGACTGTAAATACATTCCGATAAAAATGAACAACGCAACGCTGATATTTCGCATGTGGAAATACTTGATTGATGGCTTCAACCATTCCGAGAGCTTTATCTCCAATGATAAGACGAGGATTGTTCAAGCCACGTTGTTTAAGCCATACTAAAAAGTTTTTCCAGCTTTCCATATCCTCTTTTAACCCTTCCGCCGCTCCTATGATTTCACGATAGCCATCACTATTAACACCTATGGCTACAAGAATCGATATGTTTTCGAATCCTTCCCCCCAACATCGTTTTAGAAAAATTCCATCAACATAAACATAAGGATAGTCATTTCTCAATGGCCGGTTGCGCCATTGTTCAATATGTCCATATGTTTTTTTGTTCAGATTACTAATCGTTCCGGATGATACTTTTGTTCCCCAGAGCACTTCTGTAATATCTTCTACCCTGCGGACTGAAACACCGGCCAGATACATTTCTATCAGTGCTTCTTCCACGGATGTTTCTCGCCGACGGTATCTTTCTATGATGGCTGTTTCGAATGTGACTCCTTTGAGTTTTGGCATTCTCAGATTCACATCTCCTGCACTTGTCGTGAATGTACGATCATAATGGCCGGCTCGATAGCCTTTACGTTTCTCATTTCGGGCATAACGTTCTGCGTTTACCAGACGTTCTGCTTCTGCGTCAAGCAGGGCATTCAGCGTTTCTTCTACGCTGTTTTTTACAAGTTCCTTTAATTCTGTGTGGATAAGTTCCTTATTAAGCGTTATAATATTGTCTGACATAGTTCTTTGTTCCTTCCTTAGGATTTTGTTAGTTAATATAATTCTACAAGGATCTTCGGACTATGTCATTTGTTTTTTTGTTTTTAAATTTGCGCAATTTATTATACGTTATCAAGAATCTTATTGTTTCTTTAAGATCAGAAATGATGCGGATGAAGCTGTTTTTACCTAAGAAATTCGTGATTAATTAAATACCTCTAAGATTGGCGATTATTGGGTGATAAAAGACATATAATATTGAAAAAAATTGACGATAAAAAGTCTTTGTATTATAATTTGAAAATGATTTTCAAATTCAAATTATCTTTATAAAATCATTCATATCAGAGGTAATACGATGACCATTAAAAAACACTACCAAACCAAACAGCAACTAGCGATAGAAGAATATATTTGTTCTACTACAGATCATTTTACTGTGGCGGATGTTTGTTCCCATTTTCGCGCTGAAGGAAAGCCGCTCGGCGCTGCGACGGTCTATCGTGCGTTGGAACGATTAATCGAAGAAGGAAAAGTTAAAAAATATATTATCGATGAACAATCCGCCGCCTGTTTTGAGTATATCAATCCGGAATCATCCTGTGCTGAACCGAGATGCTATCATCTGAAATGTCGGGAATGCGGGAGATTGGTTCATCTCAATTGTGGAGACATTGAAGCTTTAGTATCGCATATTCATAAGCGACACGGTTTTTTGATTGATATGAACCGAACTGTTTTTTACGGAATATGTGATACGTGTAGCGAAGAACGCTTTAAATCCTGATTAAAGATTATCAGATTTTATTCTTGGATGATTACAATCCGGAAAACATTCATAGCAGTGTCTTGCGAATCCCAAGTGTTTTTAGTGATGGCAAGTGAAAATATCGTTTTGGAAAACACTTTGACGAGTAAACAGAAAACGCTATATCAAATTTTTGATTTTTTTCATTATTGCCAAAACGACAAAAGGGTTAATAAAACAAAAGGAGCATTATGAAAAGATTTTTGATGATGTTGGCAGTATCTTTGATGGTTGTTTTGCTGTTAGCAGGTTGTTCCAACGCGCGCAATAATACAGACTCAAACGATAATAAACAACTCAGCATTGTCGCGACTATTTATCCGGAATATGATTGGGTTTTAAACATCCTCGGGGAAAAGAAAGATAACGCAGAAGTCATGTTGCTTGTCGATAACGGAACGGATTTACACAGTTATGAACCGACAGCGAAAGATATGGTTACAATCGCTAAATGCGATGTTTTTATTTACGTCGGAGGTGAATCGGATCAATGGGTTGAGGATGCCCTTAAACAGGCAACCAACAAGAACATGCAGGTTGTCAATTTGATGGATGTGATGGGCGACACGAAAAAAGAAGAAGAACTGAAAGAAGGCATGCAGACCAAAAAAGAAATAATTAAAAAAGAGGAAACAGAACCGGAGTATGATGAGCATGTATGGCTGTCCCTCAAAAACACGCAAAAATTCGTGATGGCTATTGCCGATGCCGTCGCCAAGGCTGACGCCGCGAATGCCGATATCTACTTGGCTAATGCCAAGAGCTACAGTGACAAGCTATCGGCATTAGACGGCGAATATACAAAAACCGTCAAAAACGCAAAACAAAGGACATTGCTTTTCGGAGATCGTTTTCCTTTTCGTTATATGACAGAAGACTACGGGATCGATTATTACGCCGCATTTAACGGGTGTTCCGCAGAAACTGAAGCCAGCTTTGAGACCATCAAGTTTTTGGCCGGTAAAGTGGATGAACTGAATCTGAAAAATGTGATGATTATTGAAAATTCCGACGGGGAAATTGCCAGAACAATTATAAAAAACACCAAAAACAAAAATCAAAAAATTCTTATCCTTGATTCTTTGCAAAGTGTTGGAAAAAAAGATATGGAATCCGGACAAACATATTTAAAAATTATGGAAAGCAATTTGAACGTTATAAAAGAAGCGCTTCAGTAAATTCATTATCTAATTTATTAATACTTCGTCATTGCACGCTTCGATTTGAAATAATTTATCGATTCAAAAACCGAACATATCATAAGGCGATTAAATGGGGAGAAAAATTCAAAGAGGTTTACATATGACACAGTTATCAGTAAAAGATTTAGCGATCGGTTATGACAGACATGTATTAACTGATGGTATTAGTTTTCAAATAGAATCAGGTGATTATGTTTGTATGATAGGAGAAAACGGAACGGGAAAATCCACTCTGATGAAAACACTTTTGGGATTGCAACCGGCGCTTAAAGGAAACATTGAATGGGGAGAAGGCGTAACACCTCAGACCATTGGTTATTTGCCTCAGCAAACCGAGGTCCAGAAGGATTTCCCGGCGACGGTTTTTGAAATTGTGCTTTCGGGGTGCCAAAACCGTTTGAAACACCGTTTTTTCTATTCCAAAGCGGACAAAGCGACAGCGTCCGATCAAATTGAAAGATTAGAGATTACGGATTTGACTCAAAAATGTTATCGAGAGCTTTCCGGAGGACAGCAGCAGCGTGTACTCCTTGCACGGGCGCTGTGCGCGTCAAAAAAAATGATTTTTCTGGATGAACCGGTGACCGGATTAGATCCCGGCGCGGTGGATCAGATGTATTCAATTATCAACAAATTAAATCATGACGGGATGACTATTATGATGATATCTCATGATGTCGATATATCCGTTCAATACGCGTCTCATATTCTCAATCTGGGCTCAAATGTACAATTTAAAGATATAAAATCTTACAAGAGCAATCAAAACACGGAATCAGGAGGCACGCGATGATTAATGAATTGATGATGTATTTTGAAATGCCCTTTGTCCGTTTCGCACTTATTGTGGGTGTGCTTATCTCGTTGTGTTCGTCATTACTCGGTGTGATTTTGGTTCTCAAGCGATTTTCTTTTATCGGGGATGGACTTTCGCATGTGGCGTTCGGAGCGATGGCGGTGGCAGCCGTGTTCAATCTGGTCAGCGATATGATTGTTGTTCTGCCGGTGACTTTAATAACTGCCGTTTTGCTTCTGCGAACAGGAAAAAACACCAAAATCAAAGGAGACGCGGCCATCGCGATGCTCTCTGTTGGAGCTTTGGCCTTCGGCTACCTTTTGATGAATTTGTTTTCCACTTCCGCCAATGTATCCGGAGACGTGTGTTCATCGCTTTTCGGTTCGACATTGATTTTGACGCTTACGCCTGTGAAAGTATGGTTGTGCGTAATCCTTTCGATTGTCGTAATGGGGTGCTTTATTTTATTGTACAATAAAATATTCGCAGTGACTTTTGATGAGAGCTTTGCTCAGGCGGTCGGAACTAAAGTCGATTTTTATAATTTGATGATTGCCGTTTTGATCGCAATCATTATTGTTCTTGCGATGAATCTTGTGGGATCGCTTTTAATTTCAGCGTTAATTATTTTTCCGGCATTGTCCGCTATGCGCATATTTAAAAGCTTTCAAGGTGTCATCATCGGTTCCGCTGTGTTTTCAGTGATTTGTGCTGTCCTCGGAATGGTTACATCAATTCTTTTCGGAACGCCGGTGGGTTCAACAATTGTCGCTGTTGATTTCGCGGGATTTCTGATCTTCGCTTTTATAGGATTTGTGAAGGCAGGATAAATATATAAATAAAAAGAGTCTATTTTCTGCGCTGTAAAGTCACTCTCTTATGGAGATGTTTCTTTGATGAGAGAAAGATAATGCGCTTTAAATAGACTCTTTTTTTATGAATTGATTAATATGGGAAAATCTTGCGATACTAAATCGTAACGATAAAGGAGATGTTACCGTTTTTGTATTCGGCTTTGATGTGGCCTTTATGCTGTTTGACAATCTCTTCTGCCATTGAGAGACCGATGCCGTAACCCTTTTTTTCGCTATTATGAGAGGTGTCTTCTCGGTAGAAACGTTCGAAAAACTTGGATGTGTCCACATTTTTGCCTTCAGCGTAGGTGTTGGTAACGATGAGTTTGGCGCCGCGGTGACCCAAACTATAGGATAACTCAACGTGAACCTCTCCGCCGTCATCACAATATTTCACGGCATTGTCGGTGAGAATATTGACCAGCTCTCTGAAAATTTGTTCGTTGGATTTGATGATGACGTCTTCTTCGATTTCGGAGGTCATGCTTTTTCCGTCCGTCTCACAAAGGGGTTTAAAACCATCCACCGTTTCACTCACAATGGGAGAAACATTGATTTTTGAAAAAACCAAGTCTTGCTTTTCGTCCATTTTCGCTAGGGAAATTAGATTGCCAATGAGCACAGATAGTCGCTTCGTCTGGTTTAAAATGCTGTCCGTCCATTCGTTTTTTCCGTTGACCATTTCAAGCACTTCGGCGTTGGCGGATATAATGGCCAGCGGTGTTTTGAGCTCGTGACCGGCATTGGTGATAAATCGCTTTTGATTTTCCATATTTTTAATTTCGGGACGTATGGCCAAATTGGAGAGAAAGGTCAACACGATGACAAAGAAAACCAACGAACCCAAACCAAGTAAAAGAGATTGTCTGATGACAAGGTTGGCCGAATACCAATAATGTGTGGAATCTAGTGTGGCAATCAATGTGGTGCCGTCTTCTTTTTTGATACTTTTGTAGTTATAGACTTGATCCTCATCCGTGAAAATTCCCGATTGTACATTGTTGCTTATAATATCTTTCATGTGAGCGCTGATTTCAGCGGTTGTCATGGCTTCGATATTGCTATCCTCAATGGACGTGATGTTGTTGTTCTGATCGACAACGACGGTAAAATAGCGAATTTGGAACGCTGTTTCTTCATTGAAATGAGGTCGTCTGTTAAAAATATTGTCGGGATCTTTGGGCTTGATCTGTGTTTTGGGAAGTTGACCGTCATATTGAAGAATATAATCCAACATGGCATTGATTTCATAATATGTCGTTTGGATGGATAGGATGTTTAAAAGGCCCAGCACAACGACAAGAATCACAAAGATTGAGATAGTGGATAAGATAATAAATCGACGTCTGAGTTTTTTTATAAACATGTTGATTCCTCACATAAATCGGTGCTGTTTAAACCTCGTGTGATGTCAGGATGAAGCTTTGATCACGTTCACCGTCAATGAAAATGTTGGCATCGATAGATTCAAGTTTTTTTCGCAGATAAGAAATATAAATCCAAACGATATCCATATCGGCTTCGGGATCACCGTGCCAAACATGATTGAGAATTTCCATGGTCGAGACGTCTTTTTCGGCGTTAAGCATTAAAAATTCCATCAATTTGCTTTCTTTGTTGGCTAGGCGTATGGCGTTTTCAACCGATAGCTCTTGTTGTTCGGTGTTTAATGTGACGTTGCCGATGCTTAGTTTGGTGGGAGTGTAGGCTTCCTGCCTTCTGGTCATGGAACGAATGCGCGCAAGGAGTTCTTTCATGGCGAAAGGCTTGGTCAGATAATCGTCAGCTCCGGCATCCAGCCCCGTGATGCGGTCGTCGATTTCGGCTTTGGCGGTGAGTAAAATCACCGGGGTTACATTGCCGGATGCCCGAATGGCCTTGAGTGCTTCAATTCCGTCCATGACGGGCATCATAATATCGATGACCATACAGTCATAAATGTTGGTTTTGGCGGCTTCGACAGCCTGCATACCATTATCGACGGCGTCAACTTCATATCCGGACATTTGAAGGACCGTGACCTCGGCCTTTTGCAATTCCTTTTCATCTTCCGCCAGTAATATTTTTGCCATGGTTTGACCTCGTTTCTAAAATTTCTATGGTTGGTGTCATGATCATTTTGACTGTTGTTTATAAACAACAGTTTGTGAAGGTTTTTCTTTTGGTTGTCGATTTTATCGACTGTCACGAATTAGATCTCTGATGGTTTGCATGGATACATCGCAGGACGCGAGTTCGTCGGCGCAACGTTTGAGTTCTACCGTAATCAGTTTTTGATTGGCGCTTCCGATGTCGTGTTTGTATTTCATTTGGTGCTCGAGGCTGGCCCAGGTATCCATCGCGATGGTGCGTAGTTGAATTTCAACGTAAAATGTGCCTGGATTGTTTCCCAGAATATCTTCATAGGGAAGGGTTAGTGCCAAAATCATATGATAGCTTCGATAACCGTTGGGCTTGGCATGGCGAATATAATCTTTTTCTTCGATGACCGTAATATCATCAAAGCTTTTGAGATAGTCGACATTGGTATAAATGTCGTCGATAAATGTGGTAATGACACGAAATCCGACGGCGTCGTGGATTTTGGTCAGCGCGGATTCCGGTGTTTCCGGAAGGCCTTTTCTTGCGCATTTTTCCCGCATGCTCTCTTCGGTTTTAACGCGGGAATTGAGGTGCTCATAAATACCTTCACCGGTTTTTGCCTTTGTTTCTTTATTTAATCGCGTCAGACGATCCAACATAATGTTCTCAACCAACGAGAGAGTTTCTTTACAATGACCGTATATACTTTCTGTTGTCATATCTTCTCCTTGTATGATTTATTCAATCGTGTTTTTTCCCAATAGGCGCCCATGCTCCCGCCGTCCTCCATGGTGACGTCGTCGGTTAGATATTGATCGAGGCCGACGGAAGCGGGGTCAAAGGATTTGGCGGCCTCCACGGTGTCAAATTCGATTTCCGCGTACATAAATCCACAATCCATTCCCACGTCCACGTCATTGACTTCCAGTTTCAAGCCCGAGGGCAGGGCGTAAGTCCTGCGGGTTTTTTTGATCATCGGCAGACCGATCAAGTCTTCCAATTCGTCAAAAGTTTGCTTGTCTAGGGGAAGTTCAATTTCCTTTCTGGAAAGCTTACCTTGAGATTTAAAACAGAGAATATAAGCGGTTTCGCCGTTTTCAAGGGCTTCCTCACGAATGCGAACCGTCGGACGGACGGAGATATATCCTTGGCGCATAAAATGCGTAAATAATAGGGGAAGGTCTGGCCATCCGGCGACCATCCATTTGCGTTCGATTTCCATGGCTCATCCTTTCGATATTTTTTAAAAGGTTTGTTTTTAACGATTCGGGCAGGTCTTTGATCAAGGCGCGCCTTCCGAGTGTCTTTCGGTTTTAGTGAAATTTACCTTCTCGAACTTCGCCCTTCGACTTGACGATTTACGATAACACTAAAGTAAAAAAACTTTTGTTAGGGAGACAACCCTTTGTTCGCAAAAAACGGTTTTTTTGGACAAACTTTGCAAGATAGTCACGTGATTTCGACTTTGGTTTTGTCTTGCCACAATGGCGTGACGCTGCAGTTGTGATAAGTATTATACCATGTTAATTGAATTTTTCCTTTTATTTTTCATCTTAATCCAAATTATGGAGAATCAATTGCTGTGAATGCAAAATATGGAGGGGTATCTAGAGACTGTCATTACGAAAAAGCGTTTTTAAAGATAATATTTATTTTCACAGAAAAATTATGACAAAAGTTCCTTGCAATTCTTTTAAACTTTCGGTATAATCATTAGGCAACTTGAGAAATGCTGGGATGGCACAGTTGGTAGCGCAATTGATTCGTAATCAATAGGTCGCCGGTTCGAATCCGGCTCTCAGCTCCAGTGAGGCAAAAACAGATCTCCGAATCGAGGTCTGTTTTTTTGTTTTGATGAACGGATTTTGAATTTTGACCGTGTACGCTTGAAGCGCGGGTGGTTCCATGCTATAATAAAAGCCGTTAAAAATATAGAGTAGGTAAGACGCGTCAAGTGTCGAAGGATGGGAAGTTGCCTTCGGACGAAGCTTTTGCGCGGTGTCTTACCGCTTCCGCTATTCGCTTTTCATTTTGAGTCTTTTGCATCACGCGGGAGCATTACTGTTTCGCCATGATGAAAGGAGAGATCAAATTGAAAAGTAATGCTAAAACACGCACAAGAAAAATGGTCATTTGCGGTTTGCTGCTTGCTTTAAGCATCGTGTTGAAAATCGTATTTGAAGTTTACATTCCCATTGGCGGTTTGCCCACCCTCAGAGTTAATTTAACGGCACTGCCCATTTATCTTTCGGGCATCATAGCCGGTCCTTTTTTCGGACTCGCCGTCGGTGCCCTGTCGGATATTCTTTGTTTTCTCATCAAGCCTTCTGGTCCTTATTTTCCGGGATTTACCGTCGCTTCCGCTTTATCGGGGCTTTTGCCCGGGCTCATCTTTATGTATAAAGATAAAATCAAAATCTCTTTTAAATGGTTTAATTTAATCATTGCCGCGTTGTTTGCCCTTGTGATGGTTGCGAGCGGTGTTTTTGGCGTGAGCGAAACCGGCGTCACCTATGATGGCAAGCCGGTGTCGACATTTTTTATGGTTTTGATGATCGTTTTGCTTTTGGGTTTTGCGGCTTTTCCGTTTTTTTACCAAAAATTTTCAAAAACAGATGATTCATCGGGCTACCTGGTGCTCTTTACAGTGACGGTTACGCAAATTCTTTGCAGCATTATTTTAAACACATGGTTTTTAACGGTTGTATATGGACAGGCGGCGTCTGTTTTATTGCCGGCGCGTATTATTACAAATATTTTCTTAATTCCGTTTTATAGTTTGGTGTTGACGGGAATATTGCGTCTTTTGTCAAAAAAGTTTCCTGTAGTTTAAAATTATATTTTTAAGATAAAAAATCACCGCTATAAGTACAACTATATCTTGATTCACATAAATATTTTAAGTTATGTACAATAAATCACCCTTTACATGATTTGTTACATATGAGAAACTTAAGGAAAATTAAATATTGAGTAAAAGTTCTATAAAGATTAAAAGGGAAATCGGTGCGAATCCGGTACGATCCCGTCACTGTAATTAAAGTGTGTTTTTGACGATGCCACTGAGTAAAACTTGGGAAGGCCAAAAACGCGATACTTTATGAGTCAGGAGACCTGCTTTTACAGTTTCATTCCTACGGCTGATAGGCAAAATGAATCGATTAGTTATATCATTTAATGTCCGAAATCAGTTTGGACATTTTTTTGTTAGTTAGAAATAACAGCATGACTATTTTTTAATATCCACAGGAGATTATTTATGACAACTTTTCATTTTGACGGCCACCACATCCAACCGGGCGAAAAATTTAAAAACATCGTGACGATTGACAATTATCCCTATGAAATTCCTTATGTCGTCGTTAATGGTTCTGCAGAAGGACCGGTTTTGATGCTCACGGCCGGTGTTCATAATCAGGAATTTATCGGTATTCAAAGTGCGGTTGAGCTTGCCCGGGAATTTGATCCCGATCATATTAACGGAACGGTTTTGATATTTCCGATGGTCAATCGAAGCGGCTTTGAGCACCGCACCATGAGTTACACATACGAAGACGGTAAAAATTTCAACCGTGTCTTTCCGGGTGATCCCGAAGGTAGCATCAGCGAAATTTATGCCCATTGGTTTGTGCATGACGTTTTCCCACTGATCGATTATTGCATCGATATGCACAGCGGCGATAATTTTGAGGAATTGACGCCATATGTCTATTGTCAAGGCAACGCGGCGCCCGAAGTCATGGAAAAATCCCTGGATATGGCAAAGGACGTCAATGTACCTTATATCGTGGTTTCAAACGAGTATACTCACGGCTTGTATAACCAGGCAGGCACCGAAGGTATACCGGGGATTCTCATAGAGCGGGGTAATTTGTCCCAGCGCAATACCGAGGATTCCACCATGATGAAAAACGATGTATATAACATCATGGTCGGGCTCGGTATGCTTAGGCATCGCAAACACGCGGCATCGACGGACGGCATTGTTTTGTCCGACTGCATCTATCAAATGTCGCCGCAAAGAGGTCTTTGGTATCCGCGTTGGAACAAAGGGACTTATGTGACGAAAGGCAGTTTGATCGGAGAAATTCACAATTATTTCGGTGAGGTTATTTACACCTGCCGAGCCGAAACGGACGGCGTTATTCTCTATCAAACCAAAAGTCTCAATATCTTAGAAGATGATGTGATGGCTTGCATCGGTGTCATAGACCGATGAAGCATCAAACCCAATTTTGCGTTTGAGTCGGCGTCCGAAGGTGGGGGTTTCGGAGCCGTTCAAAAATAATATAAAAAAGGAGGAGGTTATTTGAAGGTAAAAACAGTCGTCAAACGGGTGCTTGAAATACTTGTTGTGCTCTTGGGTGTCAGTTTTCTGACTTTTTCTCTGACTTATTTGGCACCGGGCGATCCTGCTTTGGCAAGTTTTACGTCTCAGGGAATTTCGCCGACAGCCTCGGAAGTTGAAGAAGTGCGTGAAGAAATGGGCCTCAACAAGCCGTTTATCGTTCAATACGGCACATGGCTCGGAAACTGCCTGCGCGGAGATTTCGGAAATTCCTTTTCCATGCATAAGCCCGTTGTTTCCGTTTTGCTTCAAAGGCTGTGGCCGACCTTAAAACTTGCGTTCTTTTCATTGATTTTGATGATCATCATCGCTGTGCCTTTCGGCATGGTCTCCGCGGTGAAGCAAAACCAATGGCCTGATTATCTGGTGCGGGGTTGGACATTCCTGGGCGTCTCCATTCCGAACTTTTGGTTTGGGATGATCTTGATGCTAGTGCTTGCCCTTCAACTTCATTTGCTGCCTGTCACGTCGCCGGATACCGGACTGACCAGTATGATTATGCCGGCGCTCACTTTGGCATTTCCGATGTCAGCCAAATACGCGCGTCAGGTTCGAACGGCGGTGCTTGAAGAACTCCATCAGGATTATGTGGTCGGCGCGAGAGCCAGAGGATTATCCGAAAAAGCAATCTTATGGAAGCATGTTTTTCCCAATGCCGCGCTTCCGCTCATCACATTGCTCGGCTTGTCGCTGGGTTCGCTTTTGGGCGGGACTGCCGTTGTCGAAGTGCTTTTCTCTTATCCCGGACTCGGTAATTTGGCGGTTCAAGCAATCACCTCATATGATTATCCGCTGATTCAGGGATATGTGCTTTGGATTGCGCTTATCTATATGGTCATCAATCTCATTGTTGACACTTCCTATAATTTCTTTGATCCGCGTGTGAGATTGGGGGCGTAATGATGGAAAAAGCAATTCGTTTTATAAAAGAAAATAAAGGGTTTTCGATTCTTTTGGCTTTGGCCGTGCTGATTCTTCTGATCGCGCTGCTCGCGCCGGTTTTGGCTTGGCAAGATCCTACCTACAGCGATATGGGATCAGCCTTTCAAGCGCCGGGTCCTGGTCATCTTTTCGGGACCGACAGACTCGGACGGGATGTGTTGTCCCGCGTCATTTACGGCACGCGAATTTCCGTTCCGGCCGCACTCATTCTCGTTTTAGCCATTTTGGTTATCGGAACCGTTTTGGGTATCGTTGCCGGCTATTTTGGCGGATGGGTTGACACCGTCATCATGCGTATCGCCGATATGATGATTTCCTTCCCGGGGATGGTTTTGGCCATTGCCGTTGCCGGTATTATGGGTGCCAGCATCCAAAACGCCATCATCGCGCTTGTTGTCGTCAGCTGGACCAAGTATGCGAGACTTGCCAGAAGCTTGGTGCTGAAAATCAGGCATGAGGATTATGTCTACGCGGCGGTTACAACGGGATCAAAAGTCATCTATATTTTAAGACAATACATGTTGCCCAATGTGCTGCCGACCCTTGTGATTACAGCGACAACCGATATCGGGGCCATGATGCTCGAGTTGGCCGGTCTTTCGTTCTTGGGTTTTGGCGCTCAACCGCCGATTCCCGAATGGGGCCTGATGCTCAATGAAGGCAGACAGTACATTACAGCATATCCCTGGTTGATTTTATTCCCGGGTCTTGCGATTGCCATCGTTGTATCGATCTTTAATCTTTTGGGAGACAGTCTGCGAGATATACTCGATCCCAGAAGTTAAGATAAACCTTATATTTCTTTAGAAAAGGAGAACGTTTTATGAAAAAGAAAAGTTATCTGTCTCTCGCGATTGCAGCCTTGATTGCGGTTGTGCTTTCCGTGACGTTGCTTGCCGGTTGCGGCGGTGGTGCTTCCAAATCGAATGAAACACTGAAATTCGGTTGCCAAAATTATTCCGATTCCCTCGATCCCTCCGCAATGACCAACGCAGCATGGGCCTGCACCCGTTACGGTGTTGGGGAATGCCTCTTCAAATTTAAAGAAGACGGCTCCGTTGTCGAAAATCTTTGCGACAAATACGAAGTTAACGATGCCAAAACCGAATATAAAATCCACATTCGCGACGGCGTTAAATTCTCTGACGGTTCCGATTTGACGGCGGACATCGCGGTTAAATCCATCAAGAGAATGTACACCAATGAAAAAGACAAAAAATACACATCCACACCGTCAACCATTCTTCCCGAAGAAAGTATCAAAAAACTTGAAGCGGATGGAAATGGCAACATCATTTTGAACGTTGACGCCGCAACATATCTCGATGTTCCCGCAGCGCTTGCTAATCCTTTCTTCGTCATCATCAACCCCGATACCACAAAAGATTATGCCAAAAACCCCATCGGTACCGGCCCCTATGCCGTTGAAAGCTTGACTGAAGGTTCTTCCGTTTCGCTCATTCGCAACGAAAACTACTGGAACGGTAACGTGCCTTACGCCAAACTCCAGATTTCCTTCATGGATGACAGTTCCACCAAAGCGATGGCTCTCAAAAACGGCGATGCCAACGTGGTCGAAAACATCACGACTGCCACAGACTTATCCGAAATCAAGGGCGATACGTCCAAATACAACGTCAGCGAAGCGACATCCATCCGTACCGGTTTTGCTTATATGAACCAAAAAGGCGCTCTCAAAGACGCTGATCTCCGTAAAGCCATCATTATGGCGATGGATAATGATACCCTCTGCAACAAAACCGTCGGCGGAATGTATTCACCTGGATATGGCGTCCTTCCCGACAGTCTTGATTTCGGAACAAAAGATCTGCAAAACCTGCCCAAATATGATGTTGAAGGCGCTAAAAAAGTGCTTGACGATGCTGGCATCAAAGATAAAGACGGTGACGGCTACAGAGAAGCCAAAGACGGTTCCAAAATCGAACTCAGATACATCACCTACAGCAGCCGTAACCTCCAGGAATTTGCAGAAGCTTGCACCGCTTCCATGGAAAAAATCGGAATCAAAGCTACCGTTAAAGCAACTGATGCCGATACCGAATGGAACGAAATGGTTGCCGGAAACTATGACCTGTGCGACTCCAACTGGATGACCGCTCAGACAGGCGACCCCTATGGGTTCCTCGAAAACTGGTATGGTAAATCCGAAGCCAACTATTGCGCATACAATAACGACCAGTACAACAAAGTTTACGAAGAACTTAAAACCGAAAAAGATACCGCTGCCCGTAAAGAAAAAATCACCCAACTGCAGCAGTACTTAGTTGATGACAATGCTGTTCTCGTTCACGGATATTACAAATCCAATATGTGTTCGCAAGCAAGCGTCCAGAACGCCAACATCAACACATTTGACTACTACTGGATCACCAACGAAATCGCACCTAAGTAAAAACGAGTCAAAAGAAATCAGTAAAACAGTAATTATTTGAAAACAAATGACTGACGGAGAAAATCATGCTCGAGTTCAAAGATGTAACCATTCAATATGGACAAAATGTAATTGTCAGAAAATTTAATATGAAGGTTGAAAGCGGCGAGATTGTCAGTATTGTTGGAGAAAGCGGAAGTGGTAAAACCACTGTGATACGCGCCGCCCTGGGACTTCTTCCCGGGGACGGCCGCGTTTCTGCGGGGGATATCCTGCTTAACGGTCAATCGGTCTTGTCCAATAGTCGTGAGGAATGGTTAAAACTTCGCGGCGACAAGATGGCCATGATCTTTCAGGATTCCGGCGCCATGATTAACCCGATCAAAAAAATCGGCGATCAATATGTTGAATACATTCAAGTTCATGATAAAATGGACAAACAAGCCGCCTATAACAGAGCGGTGGAAATGTTATCCAACATGCGTCTTCCCGATCCGGACCGCGTGATGAATTCCTATGCATTTGAGCTCTCCGGCGGTATGAAACAACGTGTCGGCATCGCGATGGCAATGACGTTTAATCCCGAATTGCTGTTGGCCGATGAGCCGACAAGCGCCCTTGATGTGACAACGCAGGCGCAGATCGTGCGCCAAATGATGGAAATCAACAAAAAATATCATCAAAGCATCATTTGCGTGACGCATAATCTCGGCCTTGCCGCTTACATGTCCGATCAGATCATTGTAATGCGCAATGGTTTTATTGTCGAATCCGGCGATCGAGACGCAATATTAAATCACCCTCAAAATCTGTATACCAAAAATCTCTTAAGTGCGGTTCCGACGATGGGAGGCGAGCGCTATGTCTGATCGACAACCAGTTCTTGAAACAAAAAATCTAACCAAATGTTTCCCTGCGGACGGGGGGAAAACCCTGACAGCCTGTGATAATATTTCCATCCAGTTTTTCCGCGGAGAAACCGTCGCAATCGTCGGAGAAAGCGGTTGCGGGAAAAGTACATTTGCCCGCACTATTTTAAAACTCCACGATCCCACTTCCGGTGAAATCTATCTAAACGGAAAAGATATTACCAAATTAAAAGGTGAGGCAAGCCGATTGGAACGCCAGAATATTCAAATGGTTTTCCAGGATCCGGCAAGAGCCTTCAATCCGAAAATGCGCATTCGGGATATCATTTGCGAACCTTTGCTCAACTTCGGCAGAATATCCGCAAAAGAAAAAGACGCTGTCGCCAAAGAGTATCTTAAAATGGTGGAGCTTCCTGAATCATTTTCCGACAGATATCCTCACAGCATGAGCGGTGGACAAAGACAGCGCGTTGGGATTGCCAGAGCGCTAACGCTTAATCCCGATGTCATTGTTCTTGATGAGGCGACATCCGCCCTTGACGTATCCGTTCAAAAAAGTATCTTAACTTTAGTGGTTAAGCTTCAAAAAGAAAAAGGCATTGCCATCGTCTTTATTTGCCATGATTTTTCATTGGTTGCCCAATTCGCGCATCGCGCGGCTGTCATGTATCTCGGCAATATTGTCGAATTGCTGCCGGGAGAAAATCTGGTCGTTGGCGGTGCTGCCCATCCCTATACAAAATCTTTGATCGAATCGATCTTTGACCTGAATATGGATTTTACACAGGAGATCAAGACGATTCCCGGTGAAATTCCAAGTCCGATTGATCTGCCGCCGGGATGTCCTTTTGCCGACAGATGCTCGGTTTGTCAGGATATTTGCCGCAAAGAAAAGCCAAAACTTAAAACTGTGGCTCCCGGACATCAATGCGCATGTCATTTAGTTAAAGAAGTTTCATCAATGCAAAACGCATCTTGACCAATTCAGGGTTGACGCTCGAAACGGAGCAGGAAGGAGAATAAGATGGCATTTGGATTATTTAAAAAGAAGACAGATCCTGTCGTTTCGGTGGTCGCACCCATTGATGGACAGGTTGTTCCTTTAGAACAGGTTCCGGATCAAGTGTTTTCATCTCGTGTGCTTGGAGATGGCGTCGCAATCATTCCCAACGATACCTCGCTAATGACTGTTTTGGCACCTATGGATGGTGAATGCGAATCCGCAACTGATGCGTACAATGCCTTTGTAATCAGAGGAGAAAATGGCATTGAGATTTTGGTACATGTAGGATTGGAAGCCATTGTGATGGAAGGCAGGGGATTTCATGTCCTCAAAAGCGGAAGCGTTAAAGCAGGGGAGCCTGTGTTAGACGTTGATGTTGCGCTTCTTGTTGAAAATAATATTAATCCAATCACGATGATTGTCATTAATACGAAAGGCAATTACCGCAGTACCGAAAATGTCGATATTACCGTTGCTGCCGGCAAAGACGAAATTTTGCGTTTTCAACAATAACCTTGTTTTTCCGCACGTTTGCCCTTTGCTGCAGACGTGCTTTTTTTATCCTTGCCTTTCATGTAATATGGCGATTTTAGAAAAAATGACAGGATTCCCGTTATTTATGCTTGACATAGAACCTATAATTGATAACATATAATTATATGAACAATAAAACATATAAAAGAAATGTTTTGAAGAGGAGGACATCATGACAACGGGAAATATCAAAAAAATTATCATTGCCTTTGCGATACCGTTAATGATCTCAAATCTTTTGCAGCAGCTTTATAACACGGTTGATGCCGTCATTGTTGGCAGAGCGCTTGGGTCGGTGGCATTGGCAGCGGTGGGATCTTCATCGTTGCTTGTCACCTTTATGATTTATTTTTTTATCGGTTTATCTCAGGGTGCAAGCGTTTTGGTGTCTCAAGCTTATGGCGCTAAGGACCGTCAAGCCATTGACAAGCTTGTTCATACGTCCATTGCGATGAGTGTGATTGCCGGCGGTGCTTTAATGCTTATCGGTATTGTATTCGCACCGACCTTCCTTGGCTGGATGCAGATACCCAAAGAAGGAATGCCTTTTGCCGTAACGTATATTCGAATCTACTTTCTAAGTATGATTCCGATGATGATTTATAACGTGGGCAGCGGTATTTTAAGAGCTGTAGGAGATTCAAAAACACCGCTTATCTACCTGGCGGTTACTGTTTTTGTCAATATTGTCCTCGATTTGTTATTCGTCGCTGTTTTACCCTTCGGTGTCGGCGGTGCTGCAGCCGCGACATCTCTTGCGCAATTAGCTGCGGCGGTCCTTGTGATTGTCCGTATGATGCGCACTTCCGATGTTTATAAACTTATACTAAGCCGCGTCCGTTTAAATTTAAAAACCTTTAAAAAAATCGCTTCCATCGGTCTGCCGGCAGGTTTTCAATCTGTTTTGGTTTGTTTTGCGAATCTTGTCGTTCAATCTCAAATTAACACCTTTGGAATAACGATTATGGCCGGTTTTACATCGTATATGAAAATTGATGGATTTATTTTCATGCCGATCGATGCGATTTCAATGGCGATTTCATCTTTTGTCGGTCAAAACATCGGTGCCGGAAACTGGAAGCGTGTCAAAGAAGGAAAGCGTATCGCGCTTTTCATGAACATCATCATTACCATCGTGTTTTGCGGGGTGATCGCTCTGTTTTCACATCAGATCATCGGTATGTTTACCTCGGACGAAACGGTTATCGGTTACGGTGTCAAACAAATTTATTGGGTTGTGCCGTTGTATTTCATCTATGCTTATAATCAAACAATTATCGGTTATTTAAGAGGCTTGGGCAAAACATTTGTTCCCATGATCATTTCGATGACGTGTATGTGTCTGTTGCGCGTCTCATGGATTTTAATATTAAAAATGTTCATTGATGATCCTGCGATTATCTATGTCAGTTATCCTTTAACATGGATTGTCTCTGCGGTTGCATTGACAATATATGACGGAATAATCATGCAGAGATATAAAGAAATTGAAATATGCGGAAAGCATTCTCATGAATTTGATTTTGCTTAAAATAAAAATCTTTAAAAGGGTTGACAAAAATAGAATTATCACTATAATATGATATATGAACAAAAGTTCATATATTGCAAAAATACAAATCTCAAGGAGAATAATTATGGCTGAGTTAAAGGACAAAACAGCAGCTCACGAACATGACCATGAACATACTCATGATCACGATCACGACCATAACCACGATCACAATCATGAACATGACCATGATCACGACCATAACCACGATCACAATCATGAACATGACCATGATCATGAAGAAGTGGAGTTGGATGAATCAAAAATGGATGCTCATCACATTATCTGCGCAGAGTGTGATGAACCAATGGACGAATGTGAATGTCCCCCGGATCCCAAAGGGGTGACCCAGAAGATTTATGATATTAAAGGTCTCGACTGCGCAGATTGCGCCAGCAAGATCGAACGGGGTCTTTCTAAAATTGAAGGCATCGAGGATGTCAGCGTTGTTTACGCTACCGAACAGGTTCGTATTCGTGCAGAACAACCGGATCGTTTTTTGAACATTGTCAACGAAGTGGCAGATAAGCTTGAACCGGGATGCGTTGTGTGCCAAAGAGAGCGTTCCGTGGCAAAAGCCCGCGCCGCCAAGGTCGAAGAAAAGAAGCCTTTCTTGCAAGAATGGTTTTTCGGTGAAGCCTATGCCAAACATCAAATGATTATCGGCGGTATTCTTTTTGTCATTGGCCTTATTTTGGAACATTTCATGGGAAATGAAGCTATGGCTATTCCCATGTACTTTATTGCTTATTTCTTTGTCGGCGCACCGATTGTGCTTACCGCCATTCGGATGATTTTCAAAGGACAGTTCTTTGATGAAAACTTTCTAATGTCCGTCGCGACAATTGGCGCTTTCTGCATCCAAGAATATCCCGAAGCTGTGGGCGTTATGCTGTTTTATCGTATCGGTGAATATTTCGAAGAAATGGCATCGGACAGAAGCCGCGATCAAATTATGGAAGCGGCGGATATGCGCCCCGAAGTTGTCAATTTAGTGAACGAAAATGGGGAAGTCGAAGTCATTCCCTCTGAAAACGCGCAAGTCGGCGATCTGGTTATTGTTCGACCCGGCGATCGTGTGCCGCTTGACGGTATTGTAACGGAAGGCGAAAGCCGAATTGATACCTCTCCCGTTACGGGAGAACCGGTTCCCGTGAAGGTGCAAGTCGGGGATGAAGTGGTTTCCGGTTGTGTCAATACCAGCGGAACATTGACGGTCCGCGTCGAAAAACCTCTCGAAGAATCAATGGTTACCCGGATCTTGGACTCCGTGGAAAACGCTGCCGCGACCAAACCGAAAATGGATCGTTTTATTACCAGATTCTCTCGTGTTTATACCCCCTTTGTTGTGGTAGTGGCACTTTTAACCGCGATTGTTCCGCCGTTATTCTTTGGTGGAGATTGGTATAAATGGATTTATACCGCTCTTAGCTTCCTCGTTATTTCCTGTCCCTGTGCTTTGGTCCTTTCGGTACCCCTTGCTTATTTCTCGGGTATCGGTGCCGGATCTAAGCTCGGCATTCTCTTTAAGGGCGGGATTTCCCTTGAAGCCCTCAATAATGTCAAAGCCGTTGTTATGGATAAAACAGGGACTATCACCAAAGGTAACTTTGTGGTTCAGCACATTGTTTCGACATCCGGAATGGCTGATGATGAATTGCTTGCCGTTTGTGCGGCTTGTGAAAAATTCTCAACACATCCCATCGGTGAAAGTATTGTCAAAGCGGCGGAAGAAAAGAAATTACAAATTGCCAACGCGGAAAACGTTCAGGAAATTGCCGGTCATGGTATTCAGGCTGATGTTGGCGGCGAAGTTGTGCTTGCCGGAAATGAAAAATTAATGGCGCAAAACAACATTGCTATTCCGAAAGAAGCCGTTCCTTCTTACGGAACTCCGGTTTATATCGCAAAAGACGGAAAATTTGCCGGTGCCATTATCATCGCGGATACCATTAAAGCCGACGCAAAGGATGCGGTTTCTGCTCTTCATAAGAATGGCGTCACGACAGTTATGCTCACCGGTGATACCGAAGAAAACGCGAAAGCGGTTGCTGAACAGACCGGCATCGCCAAAGTGATGGCAAAACTTTTGCCTCAGGATAAGCTGAATGCTCTCAAAAAAGTGCGCGAAGAAGTCGGCGCTGTCATGTTTGTCGGTGACGGTATTAACGACGCTCCGGTTTTGGCCGGCGCCGATGTCGGAGCTGCCATGGGCAGCGGCGCAGACGCAGCCATTGAAGCAGCGGACGTCGTCTTCATGAATACCGATCTCAAAGCTCTTCCGACTTCCATAGACATTGCCAAACAGACCAATCGCATTGCGGTGATGAACATTGTCTTTGCCCTGGGTGTCAAAGCCATTGTCATGATTTTGGGCTTTATGGGAATTGCGAATATGTGGTTTGCGGTTTTTGCCGACACCGGTGTTTCGATTCTGTGTGTTTTAAACTCCATTCGCGTCCTGTATAAAAAACGTTCTATGTAAGCTTTTAACCCTCATCATTCATATATCTCTCTTTTTCAAACGTTCGCGGTGATCTGCGGACGTTTTTGCTTTGGAAAATATATTTTCAGAGGTATTGACGGAATTGTTTTTTTAGCCCAAAATGATATAGTTTAAGAGAAGGGTGAAAATGATGGCGATTAGCATACTGTTTTAAGCGGAACATTAATCGGATAGCTCGAGCTCAATTAGGAGGATTATTCTTCTATGAAGTACAAACTCATTCGTTCAAACAGAAAACATTTGGCCATTCAGATAACCGAAGAAGGAGAATTGATTGCCAGGGCACCGAAGCGCATGCCTGTTCGAGAGATTGACGCCTTTGTCAAGCAAAAGCGTCAATGGATTGAAAAACATCAAAGCCGGGCAAAAATGAGAGAGCGAATGAAGAAATCATTTGTGATGGATTACGGCGCTTCTGTGCTTGTGTTGGGATATGAATACACAATCCATCAAGAAAATACCGATCGAATATTTTTGGATCAAAAAAACGGTTTTATTCACATGCCATCAGGATTGAGCCCCGAAGAAATCAGACTTAGCGTGATTGACTTTTATCGACAACTGGCCTCTGCCTATTTGACCGGGCGTGTTGGTGTTTACGCCCCGAAGATCCATGTTAAACCCGCGGCTGTCAAAATAAGCAGAGCGAGCAAACGTTGGGGATCTTGTTCAGGAAAAGGCAATATTAATTTCAGTTATCGCTTAATAGCGGCGCCGCCGGATGCCATCGATTATGTGGTGATTCATGAATGTTGTCATTTGCTCGAAATGAACCATTCCTCGCGTTTCTGGGATCACGTATCTAAGCTTTGCCCGGATTATAATGAAATGAAAAATAAATTACATGCAGTTTCCGAACGATTAACAATGCAAAACCTATAAAATGTCTTTAAAAATGAAAAATGGTTAGAAATAATTTCATTTTTAAGGTTTTTTTAGAGACACGCTTATCAATTTGTGGTAAAATGCAATTGTGTTTTTATCAATATAAAAGACAAGCGTTCTGTCGATTGTCCTAAACAAAGAAGGAGAACAAATGTATAAAGTTGATTTAAGTTATCTTGGCATCCATACCGATGCCATTGCCAACGCGAAGGCGCCGTTTCTGGTGGAACGCGCATTGGCAAAAAAAGAAGGTGTGTTATCTGATACCGGCGCGATTGTAATTAATACGGGCAAATATACCGGTCGTTCACCTGATGATCGCTTTATTGTCGATGATGAAGTGTCCCATGACATTGTCGAATGGGGAAAAGTCAATATGCCCATTGCCGAAGATAAATTTGACGCGCTTTACGACAAAATGATCGCTTATATGAATGGTCTCGATGAAGTTTATGTGTTTAACGGTCATGTCGGCGCTGATGAAGATTATAAATTAGAGATTCGTGTTATTAACGAACTTGCTGCTCAGAATCTTTTCGGAAACAATCTTTTTATCACACCCGAAGATGATGAAGCTGCAAAAGCCATTGTTCCGGGCTTTACTGTTATTGCCGCTCCAGGCTATCAGTGTGATCCCGCTGTTGACGGCACCCACAGTGAGGCTGCGGTCATTCTCAACTTCAAAAAGAAAGTGATCTTAGTTGCCGGGACGATGTATTGCGGCGAAATCAAAAAAGCTGTGTTCTCTACCATGAATTTCCTTTTGCCTCAGAAAGATGTCTTTCCGATGCATTGCTCTGCCAATGTGGATGATGATGGCAACACAGCGCTATTCTTCGGATTGTCCGGAACGGGAAAAACTACTTTATCCGCTGATCCCAACCGAGGACTCATCGGTGATGATGAACACGGCTGGAGCGAAAACGGCATTTTCAATTTTGAAGGCGGTTGCTTTGCCAAGTGCATTGACCTGACGGAAGAGAGCGAACCTGAAATTTACCGCGCAATTCGATTCGGTTCAGTTTGCGAAAATGTCGTTTTGGACGAAAATGGCGTTCCGGATTATAGTGACGCCAAATACACACAAAATACCCGTGTGGGCTATCCTTTGGAATACATTCCCAACGCGGTGATTCCGAGTGTGGGCGGTCATCCGAAAACCGTTATTTTCTTGACAGCCGATGCTTTCGGTGTGTTGCCGCCGGTGGCTAAGCTCAATAAATATCAGGCGATGTATCATTTTGTCAGCGGTTATACCAGTAAATTGGCTGGTACTGAACGCGGTGTCACAGAACCCCAGACCACATTCAGCACCTGTTTCGGCGCGCCGTTTTTGCCTTTGGCGGCAGCGCGTTACGCGGAGCTTCTCGGAAACCGCATTGACACCTACGATTGTAATGTTTACCTTGTCAACACCGGATGGTCCGGCGGTGCCTACGGCGTCGGCAAACGTATGAAGCTAGCGTACACCCGTGCCATTGTCGCGGCGGCAACAGCTGGTGAACTGGAAAACGTCGAATATACTCATGATGATATTTTCAACGTGGAAGTGCCGTTAACCTGTCCCAATGTGCCTTCTGAAGTTTTGATTCCCAAAAACACATGGGCGGATAAAGACGCCTATGACAAAACCGCCAAAGATCTCGCAAAACATTTTGTCGAAAACTTTAAACAATACAATAATATGAGCGAGGAAGTCATCGCGGCGGGGCCGGTCGTCGAATAAAAAATAAATTTTTAACAATACCCCTAAGCAGATTAAATCGTTTAGGGGTGTATTTGTGTTGTACAAACAAAGTCTTTGTGCTTAGGAAAAAATTAAAAAAATACTTACGAAAAAATAATTTATCTGTTAAAATAATACACAAGTTAATAAAAACAATCGTGTGGCGAAAAAGCGTAAATCCGGATTAACAACGGATTTACGCTTTTTTTGACTTAAGGAGGTTAGTGAATGGCTGGATTACGGACGAAAAAAAGCTCAGATTCTGTAACAAAAATGGGAACGGCACCAATGGGAGCATTGATGTTTCAAATGGGCATCCCGATGATTCTTTCGATGATGGTTCAAGCGCTGTACAACATTGTCGATACTTATTTTGTCAGTGGCATACCGGGTGAACATATGGGAGATATTGCCGTCAATGCGTTGACCCTTTCTTATCCGATTCAGATGTTGCTCATTGCTGTAGGCGTTGGAACAGGAGTGGGCATCAACGCAATTATTTCCCGAACACTGGGTGAGGGAAATCGTGAAAAAGCCAGTAAAATTGCAGGTAACGCCATTTTTGTCGCTTTTATCATCTACCTAGTATTTTTGGCCTTTGGCATTTTTGGAACCGTACCTTATGTGAGTAGCCAAACGCAAAATATGGAGGTATCCAAAATGGCGATATCATATTTGCGAATTTGTATGATTTTCTCTTTCGGGGCTTCCATGTTTGTTTCCTATGAAAAGCTGCTTCAGGCAACGGGCAAGACGACTTTATCGATGATTGCTCAGATTGCTGGCGCAATGACCAATATTATTCTTGATCCTGTTTTTATTTTCGGGATGTTTGGATTACCGGCGATGGGGATTGAAGGTGCAGCTCTTGCGACAGTGATCGGTCAAGTGGTTTCGTTTATTTTGGATGCGGTTTTTCATTATATTTATAATCGTGATGTCATGGATACATCTTTCTCTTATATCAAACCTGAATGGCGTTATATCAAAGCCATCTATCAGGTTGGATTGCCGGCGATCGTGATGCAAGCACTCATGTCTTTTATGACTTATGGTGTCAATATTATTTTTGGAGCTGTGGCGGAAAATGCGGTAACGGCTTACGGCGTGTATTATAAGCTTCAGCAATTTGTTATGTTCGCGGCATTCGGGTTGAATAATGCCATGATTCCGATTATCGGATACAATTATGGAGCAGGCGACGCCGACCGCGTGAAACAGGGAGTACGTTGGGGGTTAATCTATACCATTGGCATAATGGCGATCGGTATGGTGGCTTTCCAAATATTTGCTGAGCAATTATCCGGAATTTTCGCTTTATCTTCGGAAGTTCAAGGACTCTGCATCACGGCAATACGAATTGTCACAATCGGGTATGTTTTTATCGGCGCCAATATTGCCTATCAAGGTATTTTTCAGGCTTTCGGGCATGGTTATTACTCATTGTGGGTGTCTTTGGTGCGCATGATTCTCGTTGCTTTGCCTGTCGCATGGGGATTATCACTTTTGCCTGGAGCCGAGAACATCATTTGGTGGGCATTTCCCATTGCGGAAATTTGCGGATTCTTGCTTTCCCTTACGCTTATGCGTGTGGTCACACTTCAGGATATCAAACCGATGGAAGAAAAAGCGAAAGCCAACATTTCGATAAAAGACCCCGCGTTAAACAGTTGACCAGTTGACCGTCAAACTGTTAAATATAAAAGTCGGTATTTTTGCCGGCTTTTTTGTATTGCTTTTTCACCACATCAGAATTAAATCGTGAATATAGTTTAAATGATTCAGAAAATGTTATCTAGTCTTTAAATACTTAAGTAAAGCCTAACTAATTATCTTTTACGGTTGACAAAAATGGATACCGTGCCTATAATAAAAAAAGATTAGGTAAATACAAACTAAATAATGGAGTTTATGATGGGATGTAAAAACCAAAGCCTGTTTGAGGCTTACATCAATTTTGTTAAGCTTGGCTATGAATGCAGCGCTCAAGCCAAAGCCGCTTGCGCTTGTCAGGATTTAACACCGAAACAGATTGCTTATTTGAGAGTGATTCATGCGCATCAACAAATGACATTCAGCGAGCTTGCGGATTATGGTGAGATTTCAAAACCAACGGTGACGGAATTGATCGGCAGGCTTTCAGAATACGGATGTGTGTATAAAGAGCGCTCGAGCAGAGACAAACGCGTCTGTTTCATTCGTTTGACGGAAAAAGGCGAGCAGATTGCAGGAGCCGAAGAAGCAGCGCAGATGCGTCTGGTCGAACGTATTGAAAGCGCGCTGACCGAAGAAGAAATCGATCAGCTCATCTATTTGCTGAGAAAACTATCATAAAAGGAGGTCGTTATGGAACAACTGACCAAAGCACCGGTGATTCCCATTACGGAAACCGTGATTTTCCCCGGAATTCATAATCGCATTTTTGTAAGTGACGTCATCGGTTCAAATATCAAAAAATACATCGGCGACAGCAATACTATGGCTGTCGGGGTGGCGACAAAAAACTATTATGATTATGAGGGGTTGACAGAAGATAATTTTTATCGTATCGGCGTGCTTCTGCGTTTTAACCGCATTGAAGAAGCGGAGAATGGTTATATTGTCGATATTGATTCCCTGAGACGGGTGAATATCGTTCAGATTACCAATAACGGAGAAGGTCTTCGGGCGGAATATGTTGAACATCCGGATTGGCCGGATTTATCCGAAGATGAAGATGCCGAAATGGCAGAGTATATCAAGCATTTGCTGCGTCAAATCGGCGAAAATTTCCGCGGCGCCGATTATTTTCTCAAGTTGCTTGACGAACTGAACGGCGTGAAGGAAATTATCGGTTATGTGGTGCCGATGATGAGCATTTCCCAAGCGGAAAAGCAGGAAATTCTGGAAATTAATTCTCAGAAGCGCCGTGCGCTCAAATTTATTGATCATCTCATTCACGAAAAAGATACAGTTCATTTGCAACTTGAAATCAGCAAAAAATACAGTCGTGAAAAAGATAAAAACTATCGCGAGGCGATGCTTCGCGAGCAACTTAAAAATATCGAAAGCGAATTGGGTGAGGATGACGATCCGGCGGACGATTACGCAAGCCGTATTGAGGCGTCCGATATGCCGGAGGAAGTAAAAAAAGTTGCCCGAAAAGAATTAAAAAGGCTTCAAGCATCCCAACAGGGTGGTTCGGAAAACAATATTATCATGACGTACCTCGATTGGCTTTTGGATATGCCTTGGACGACGGAAAAACACGAGATTGATATTGACCGTGCCAGAGAGATTTTAGACGCTAATCACTACGGTATTGAGGATGTCAAAAAACGCATCATTGAACATATCGCCGTGATGAAGCTCAAACAAGACAAGCAGGGGACGATTTTGCTTTTGGTGGGACCTCCCGGAACCGGAAAAACAAGCCTTGGCAGAAGCATTGCCGAAGCATTGGATCGGCAATACGTGCGGGCCAGTTTAGGCGGCGTGCGGGATGAATCCGAGGTTCGCGGTCACAGACGTACCTATATCGGCGCCATGCCGGGGCGCATTATCAAAGGAATAAAAAACGCCGGCGTGACCAATCCGGTTTTTGTCCTAGATGAAATTGACAAACTCGGTGTGTCTTATCAAGGGGATCCATCAGCGGCACTTCTTGAAGTCCTTGATCCCGAGCAGAACAGCACTTTTGCCGATCATTATTTGGAAGTGCCCTATGATTTGTCGGATGTGTTTTTCATCGCAACGGCCAATGATGCTTCCACGATTCCGGGACCGCTGCTTGATCGCGCGGAAATCATTGAACTCTCGAGTTATACCACTGCGGAAAAAATGCATATCGGCGAAGAGCATCTCTTGCCGAAGGTTCTTGAGGAGCACGGCTTAACCGAAAAGCAATTCACCGTTTCTCATGAAGCCATGATGAAAATTATCGAGGATTATACGGCGGAAGCCGGCGTAAGGGGGTTGACCCGAGAACTGTCCAAGCTTGCCCGAATGACCACGGAAAAAATCGTTTCGGGAAAAGCCAAGGAAATTCATGTGAACGCCGAAGAGTTGGAAGAATATCTCGGACATAAAAAAAGACATCACGATCAAGCCGGCAAAGCAAAAGCGCCGGGTGTTGTCACGGGAATGGCATGGACTGCCGTCGGCGGAGAGATTCTGTTTACCGAGGCGACTTTTATGCCGGGGAGCGGTCATCTGATTATGACCGGCCAGTTGGGTGATGTGATGAAGGAAAGCGCGACCATCGCGATGAGCCTCATTCGCTCGCGTTTCGGAAAAGAGAGCCTCGGCTTTGAGTACAGTCATTTTGACACACATATTCATGTCCCTGCGGGGGCGACACCCAAGGACGGTCCCAGTGCCGGCGTGACCATCACGACGGCTTTGGCGTCACTCATTACCGGAAAGGCCGTTGACAGCAAATTGGCTATGACCGGAGAAATTACGTTAAGCGGGGAAGTGCTTCCCGTTGGCGGCATCAAAGAAAAAGTGATGGCAGCGCAGCGAAGCGGTATCACACGGATCATTCTTCCTAAAGAAAACAAGGCGGACTTAGAAGATATTCCGGAAGAAGTGAAGGAACAATTAACTTTTGTTTTCGCTGAAACCATCGATGATGTTTTGGGAGAAGCTCTCGGTTTGTCTCTTCCGGCTTATGATATCCATTTTGATTTAAAACCTGAAAAAATCGATGAAAACACAGATTACGCGTCTGTCATTTTATAATCAAACAAGAAAGTGCAGAGTTGTCAGTTGTGCTGACGACTCTGTGTTTTTTTTGTGAATACATAGTGCTTTTGCAAAGCCTTTAAACATAAAAATATATCATAAGAAATAATTGAAAGATTTTGATACACGTATTAAGATTGAGATATATGAGTGAAAGGGGTTTGCAATTATAGAAATGGCATCAAATTTACGCTATAGCAAAATGGACTTGTTTAAAATCATTTACCCGCTGGTTTTGGAGCAGACTTTTACGATGCTGGTGGGAATGGTTGATGTGTTGATGGTGGCGGCAGTGGGAGAAGTCGCCGTTTCGGGGGTGTCTCTGGTTGACGCGATCGGTCAACTCATCATCCAGATTTTAATGGCCCTCGGAACAGGGGGCGCTGTGGTTTGCTCTCAATATCTCGGAAAAAAAGAAGATGAAACCGCGCGGCGGGCTGCGGGTCAACTGCTATTGATTGTCCTCGTGTTTTCTGTGAGCGTGGCCATTGCGTTCACCTTTTTTAATCGGGAAATTCTCACCTTGCTTTACGGGCAGGCGGAAGCCGCGGTTTTGGATAATGGCGAAAGATATTTTCGAATCATTGCTCTGTCATTTCCTTTTTTGGCGGTCTATACTTCTTTTGCCGCGCTTTACCGATCGATGAACAACACTAAACTGCCGATGATTGTGTCGATTGCGATGAATTTGATTAATATTGCGGGTAATGCCATTTGTATTTTCGGTCTGCATTGGGGTGTTGAAGGGGTGGCTGTGCCGACGCTCATTTCCAGGGTTTTCGCTTGCGTCGTCATGGCTGTTTGTATTCAAAATAAGAAAAACGTCATTCGCATTGATTCGATTGACGCGCTTAAACCGAAGAGAAAAGACATTATGGCTATCTTGAGTGTCGGAATTCCCAACGGTGTGGAAAGCGGGCTTTTTAATTTCGGGAAAATTATGCTTTCGTCTTTGGTTTCGACGTTGGGAACCGCTGCGATCGCGGGATTTTCCGTCGCCGGGACGTTGGTCAATTTTCTGTACCTGCCGGGAAACGCGATTGGTCACGGGACCATTACGGTTGTCGGACAATGTATCGGCGCAGGGGAAATTGATCAGGCAAAAATGTACACGAAATGGCTGGTTGCGCTCAACTATGCGATGCTCGCTGTCTTGTGTTCGATCATTGGATTTGGCAGATGGTATTTTATCGGATTTTTTAATTTGTCCCCCGATGCCGCCGGATACGCGGCAGCTCTTACTCTGTCGCATTGCCTGGCAATGGTGATTTGGCCGTTGGGCTTTACGATTCCTTACGCCCTTCGCGCGGGGTTTGACACAACATTTACAATGCTGGTTTCCATTGGATGTATGTGGCTTTTCCGGGTGGGGCTTGCTTATTTCTTTGTAATGGTGCTTCATTGGGATGTGCTCGGCGTATGGTACGCGATGTATGTTGATTGGTTCGTTCGCGCGATACTGATGTGCTTACGTTTTAACAATTTTGAAAAAAGAATCAAGCGTATTTGATCCTTTGATTGGTGATTTACATTTGTTTTACCGATTGCTCCATCAAAAATTTGACCTTTGTCTTGCCTTTGGAAATCGGATTGTGATAGAGTTGTATTAATATTTGACCTTGATGAAAGAAAAAATGATTTGCGGGTTTTGAGATTCATAAAATCATACGACATGATAGATTGACTCCGTTGATGATTCGGTTTGTTTTTTATACCGCTATGATGATTCTTGTTTGTATGGCATCATATTGCTACAGAATTGGGGGTGATTCGATGGAAAGAAGACCGATCAATGACAATTTGCGTTTACTCGATACTTGCAGTGATCAAACGAAAACCACGTTGCTTCGTTCCGGAAAATTGGTATACTATCCCGAAAAGCATGTGATTATTTCTGCCCGGGAAGAAACGGATGCCGTTTATTTCATTGTGGATGGCAAAGTTCTTGTGTATTATCATTCCGATCAAGGTCAAAAACGCAGCATTTTTATTTTGGGTGATAATGAAATTGCCAATGAGAGCATCGTTGAAGGTAAAAACAGCGTTTACTGCGAAACGATTGAGCCCTCCGCGTTTTTCGCGGTTCAGAGAAAGTCGCTTTTATCGATGATGGCGACGGATTTTGAATTGACCCTCACGCTCATGCGATATCAGGAGCACAAAACTCGGCGAATGAGTCATCAGTTAAAAAATACAGCTTTCAATATCAGCTTAGAACAACGCCTGGCTGCCAAGCTTTGGAAGCTTGCCAAGGATTTTGGGGAAGATGGACCGGATGGAATTGTGATTAACATGCGGCTCAGTGTCGCTTTCTTATCGGAGCTTGTCGGCGCATCCAGGGAAAAAACGTCAAAGGCCCTCAAAAAACTTTGTCAATTCGGCTATTTGCTGATCGAAGGGCGAAAAATTATCCTTTGTAACCCGGAGGGACTTAGGGATTATTACAAAACCGGACTTTGCAAATTAAAATAGATGAAAGGCAATGCTAATTTGTTCTTTGACGGAAAAAGAAGAATGGCCAAAAGCGCGGACCGCATCTAACAACGTGCCGCGGCTTAAGAAAGTTTGATCAAGAGGGACTTGAATGATTCTTTAGTTGATATAAGCCCCAAAAACCTTTATAATAAAGCTAAGTTTAGAACGAATTGAACAAAATATTGAAGTAGGGTATCAGTCATGAAAAAAGCATTATTATTACTTAACGCCAGCGCAGGGGCCGGCACCGTAGAACAAATATCGTACAAAGTGATTGAGGCGTTGTCTCTCGGCGGTTATGAAGTGACGGCTTATCCGATTCTGCCGAAAAAAGGCATTGTCTCCGAAAAAATTGTTGCCGACCACGGAACGGAATATGATTTGATTGTGTGCTCCGGGGGGGATGGCTCGCTCAATCATGCCATGACAGCGCTTTTGGAGGAAGGCATCCATGTGCCTTTGGGCTATATTCCCTGCGGCAGCACCAATGATTTTGCCAGAAGCTTGGGGATTTCCCCGGAGGTTGAGAAGGCTTGCGCGGCGATTACGGACGGCATCGCTTTTGATTTTGATGTCGGGATGTTTAATGAACGTTATTTTAACTATGTGGCGGCCTTCGGCGCTTTTACAGAAGTCAGTTATAACACAAAACAGGAGCATAAAAACATTTTTGGCCACGCGGCATACGTCATTAACGGGGCTTTTAATTTATCGCAAAATCTTTCCAAGCGATGTCATATGATTGTCTCCCACGATGGGGAGACCTTTGAGGATGATTTTATTTATGGCGGTGTGTGTAATTCGACGTCTGTCGGCGGATTTAAAGCGCCTTATGCCGAAACCGTTGATTTAAGCGATGGTCTCTTTGAGGTGCTTTTAATCCGAGCGCCGGAAAATTTTATCGAAATGCAGCAGACTTTCTCGGCTTTGATCGGTCAGGAATCGTTGCTGGATAATCCTTACATCACCTATTTTAAAAGCAATGCTGTCCATTTTGAAAACCCTGACAGCATTCCCTGGACTTTGGATGGGGAATACGGCGGAGCGCCGGAGGGCATCGACATTGAAGTGCGGCCCAAGGCCCTTAGCATTATGATTCCCAAACCCGAAGACCATTCAAACTAACGGGATTCACTTAAAAAAGCAACCGGCGTTCTTTGTTGGCGTCGGTTGCTTTTGTTATATAAGACATTTTATTGATCTTCGGTTTTGTCCGGTTTGGATTCGCCTTCGGAAATCGGGTTGCCGAGGTGATCGGCGACCAAACGTTTTGTGCTGAATTTATGCAGGACAACCAACGCAACCGCAAGCAAGACAATACCGGTGATGAGTGTCGCGAAAATATTGCCGTAAGTCAGACCGGCGACCAAATAGCCGACGGCGCAGCAGGCGGCAACGAGCAGGGCATAGGGAAGCTGGGTTGAGACGTGTTCCATGTGGTTGACTCCTGCCCCTGCCGAGGACAAAATGGTAGTGTCGGAAATCGGGGAGCATTGATCGCCGAAAACAGAGCCCGCGAGGGTAGCGGCCAAGGTGACGACCACAAGCTCGGGCGCGCTGGCTTGACAAATGAAGACAACGATCGGAATTAAAATCGCGAAGGTGCCCCAAGCGGTGCCGATGGAGAAGGATAAACCGGCCGCAGCCAGGAAAACGATCATCGGAATGAGTTGAACGGGCATATGGCTGTTGCGAATGACCTCTCCGACAAAGTTGCCGGTGCCGATGTAGTTTTCACAGATGGAACCCAACGTCCAGGCGAGAACCAGAATGACAAAGGCCGGCGCCATGGATTTGACCCCTTCGACGATGCTGCCCATGAAATCTTTGAAAGAGATGAGCTTTCTCGGAATAAACATGATCATGCAAATGACAAGGGCGCAAAAACCGCCGAGAACCAAAGATAGGGATGAATTGCAATTGCCGAAGGCTTCGGCGATGGATTTCGCTTCTCCGGAAAACAGGCCGCCGGTCCATAGCATGGCCAGAATGGAAAAGAGAATCAAGGAGACGATCGGAACGATTAAGTCATAGACTTTGCCTTTGTCGGAAATCTCGATGCCTTCGTCGACTTCTTTGTCGATGGCGCCGAGTTTGCCGTGATGAATCGCTTCGTATTCGGCTTTTTCCATGGGTCCGAATTCTAAATTGGTGACGGACAGGGTGACGACCATGATGATGGACAAAATGGCGTACAGATTAAAAGGGATGGTGGCGATGAAAGCGCCGAATCCGCCAGAACTGTATCCCGTATCCGTGATGGTGGAGGCCACAGCGGCGGCCCAACTGGAAATCGGGGCAATGATGCACACCGGCGCTGCTGTGCAGTCGATGATATAGGATAGTTTTGCGCGGGAAATGCGAAATTTATCCGTGACGGGTTTCATGACCGTCCCGACGGTCAGACAGTTGAAATAGTCATCAATGAAGATGATGACGCCAAGCACGGAGGTGGCCAGCTGCGCTGCAACGCGGCTTTTAAGCTTTTTGACGGCCCAGGCGCCATAGGCTCTGGAGCCGCCAGCTTTGGTGACGACAAAAACCACAGCGCCCAGCAGGGTGAGAAACAAAATGATGTAAATTTTATCCGGCGTACCGACGGTTTCACCCATGGCCGTAAAAGCAACGGAGATCATTTCGATGATGCCGCCGCCGGTGTAAACCGAATAGATGAGGGCTCCCGATAAAATGCCGATAAATAGCGACGAGACGACCTCTTTTGAAATGAGGGCGAGGGCGATCGCCAGAATCGGCGGAACGAGAGATAGGATGCCAACATTAATACTTTCCATAATGACCTCTCAAAAATATAAAATATTGTATACATTATAGCATGTTTAAGAACGGATTTAAAGCGTTTTCGGGAATTTTCTAAGAAAAACAAAAAATAAGTCAAATGATTAAAAAATAAACATAACGTGGCAATTATGTTACTATACTTTTTTTGAAATCTCGTATACAATCATAGTTATAATCATTTTATGGATTTTTAAAGAAGATGAACAATGAATGGGAGGAGTTGTTAAGGATTATGATCAACGATATCATTTCGGCCGTTAATGATTTTGTATGGGGTCCGATTATGCTGACATTATTGGTCGGCACGGGTGTTTTTTTGACTATTCGGCTTAAGTTTTTGCCTTGGCGCAATTTGGGCTATGCGCTCAAATCTGTTTTTAAACGCAGTGATCCAAAAGAAGATGCTGAGAGCGGGGAAGGGGATATCTCGCCTTTTCAATCGCTGATGACGGCTTTGGCCGCCACCATCGGCACGGGGAATATTGTCGGCGTGGCGACGGCGATGGTTCTCGGCGGTCCCGGGGCGCTGGTATGGATGTGGATTTCCGCGATTTTCGGTCTGTCCACCAAATACGCCGAAAGCGTGCTCGCTGTGAAATACCGAGAAAAAAATGCCAATGGCGAGATGGCCGGCGGACCGATGTACGCCCTGAAAAACGGATTTAAAAACAAAACCCTCGGAAAGGTACTGGCTTTTCTTTTTGCGCTGTTCGCGGTGCTGGCCTCTTTTGGCATCGGCAATATGACCCAGGCCAATTCGATTTCCAAGGCGATCAACGGCACCTTCGGCGTTCCCCTTTGGATCATCGGCTTGATTTTGACGGTTCTGGTGTTTATCGTCCTCATCGGCGGTATTCAAAGCATCGGCAAAGTGTGCGGAACCCTCGTTCCGGTCATGGCCGTGTTTTATTTTGTGGCTGGGGTTGTGGTCATCGCCATGAATTTTGCCAATGTGCCCAAGGGCTTGGCTGATATTTTCTCCATGGCTTTTTCCACCCAGGCGATGGCCGGAGGCTTTGGCGGCATGATGATCACGTCGGCTTTGCGTTACGGCGTGGCCCGCGGGGTTTTTTCCAATGAAGCGGGTCTCGGGAGCGCGCCGATCGCGGCGGCGGCGGCCAAAACCGATCATCCGTCGCGCCAGGGCTATATTAACATGACAGGAACGTTTTTTGATACGATTGTGGTGTGTTCGCTCACCGGATTGGTCATTGCCTCTTCGGGCATGCTCGGAACCACCGACGCGGCGGGAGAGTTGCTGACCGGTGTTGACCTGACCAAAGCGGCCTTTGCCAGTGTGCTGGGTCTTCCCGGGGAACTTTTGGTGACGATCGGGATTATGCTTTTCGCGTTTTCGACGATTTTGGGCTGGGAATATTACGGTGAAAAATCTCTGGAATATTTAATCAGCGCGCCGATCGCGTCCAAGATCTACCGCATTGTGTTCAGCCTGGTGGTTTTTGTCGGTTCGACGACGACCCTTGAAATTGTTTGGAATTTCTCGGATACAATGAACGGGCTCATGGCCATCCCGAATCTCATCTGCCTGTTGGTGCTCAGCGGTGACATTGCTAAGGAATGCTTTGACTATCAGGAAGGGTTTATCGTTCCTGAACGCGAGGCCAGAAAAAATACGAAGGCCTAACGGGATTTTCAAACACGCTTTGCTATGTTCTGCCCTATCAAAGGCGCGAAAAACGCTGAAAATTAAGCATGGAAGTCCTTGACGCCCGCCAAATTTCTATGCTATAATACACGAGTTGTGAAAGCCGCTCATTGTGGGTATAAGTGAATCACCCACGATGGCGAGTCCTAAAGAGGAGGTCAAAACACGATGTACGCAATTATCAAAACAGGCGGAAAACAATACCGCGTTGCCAAAGATGATGTCATTGAGATTGAAAAACTCAAAGACAAAGCCCAAGGCGACGAAGTTGTTTTCGAAGATGTTTTTGCCATTGGCGAAGGCGCTGATTTAAAAATTGGCACGCCCGTTGTTGAAGGGGCAACCGTCAAAGGCGAAATTCTTGAAGTCGGCAAAGGCAAAAAAGTCATTGTCTACAAATATAAAGCCAAAAAAGATTATCGTCGTAAACAAGGTCATCGTCAACCTTTCATGAAGGTTAAGATTACCGCTGTCGAAGCCTAATGATTACCGTTACGGTTTTCAGGTCAGACGGTCATGTCGACAGTCTTTTCATCGAAGGACATTCCGATTACGCGGAGGAAGGCGAAGACATTGTTTGCGCAGGGGTTTCAAGCTTAGCAGTTACCCTTGCCAACGGACTCACCGAGATTGCCCATATCCCAACGGTTGAATGCGCCGTTGAGGGGGGATTCGGCCATATTGTCTTGGCAGACGGGCTGTCGCCCGCCCAACGCGCGCAGGCGGATCTTTTGATGAATACATTCACACTTGGATTTCAAAGTCTGGCGGCATCTTATGCCGATGACGTCAGCATCATTTTTGCCAATGGAGGTGAACAACATGATTAAAATGGATTTACAATTGTTTGCCCATAAAAAAGGGGTTGGGAGTTCCAGAAACGGTCGTGATTCCGAATCGAAAAGACTCGGCGTCAAACGTGCGGACGGCCAACACGTTTTAGCCGGTAACATTTTGGTCCGCCAGAGAGGCACCAAGATCCATCCCGGCACCAACGTCAAACGCGGCGGTGACGATACATTGTTCGCGCTGGTTGACGGCGTTGTCGCTTTTGAACGCTTGGGCCGCGACAAAAAACAATGTTCCGTTTATCCTAGATAATTTATTATTTTCTCATTCGTTTTGATGAAAAAGAAAAGCCTGTCATAAGCCATTAGCGCTTTTGACAGGCTTTTGTTTTGTATTCGGAGGGTTGAGGTGATTTTTAAATGTGCGGAAAATTATGTTTCGATCTGTTTTCCTTGGGCTTTTAAAACGGCAGTTACAGTCAAATCGACCAGCTGTTCTGTTTTGATTTCGCCGTAGTCTCCCCGCATATACGTCGTCAGCCGTTCAAAGGCCGGATGCCGGTATTTTTGGGGAATGGACGACAGCCCTTGGCTGATGCCGATCACCGGCATGAGCACGCCGGCGTTGCAATCGGCATCGAGTCCGCACATGGTGATGATGTGCAGGGTTTCGGTAAAATCGCCATGGCCGTAATACAAGGCAATGACCAGGCAGCAGGCATTGGGGTAGGCGTGAATCCAGTTGTATTTTTTGTATTTTTCCTCGCAGTCGGTAAGGGCTTCCCGCCAGTTTTCGCGGGTTTGACAGCATTCCCACGCGAAGTCAATGACCGAGCGGTATTCGCTGTCAGCGGGAATCAGGCCGATGGCCGTCTTGAGGATGTCCCGTTCATTTTGATGAGTAAAACTCAAGGCGGTCAACACCGCCGCGAAGACTTCTCCTAATATTCCGTTGTTGGCGTGAGAGACGGAACCGTCTTTCCAGGCCAGTTCGGCTGCGCGAAACGGGTCTCCCGGCGCGGCCATGCCGCAAATTCCCCCGCGCATTTGGGCACCGATCCACTCGTTAAAGGGATTTCTAAATTGCCCGCTTTCCGGCGGCAATATGCCGTTTTTGATGTTTCTGATGGCAATCTCTTCCGCTGACCAACCGCAGGGAATATGGCCCACCCAGGCCAACGAGATGTCCTCAGAGGTGACGCCGTAGCCTTTTTCGAAAAAGGCGTCGAGAAAAGCGAGCTCATAGGTGATGTCGTCGTTGTAGGTGTTGGGCTCTCTTAAAAAATCATAGACGTCTCCGAAGGTGTCATGGAGCATTTGGCTGCTGTAGCCTTCCACCATGGTTCCCATGGCGCCGCCAATCAATTGGCACAGCCACCCGGCTTGAACTTTGTCTCGAAATGCCGAAGATTTGACGTCGACGGGCTTGGCTTCGGGAAAGGAAACGCTTTTTTGATAGTCGATGAAATTGACATAATATCGGAAGTTCCAATAATCCGACGTATCGTCTCTTTTCGCGTTGGCCAGTTCGTATCGGAGCCGCGCTGAACATTTGTGGAGGGTGATAAAATCTTTGGCTTCGAAAGCGCCGATACCTTGTCTAAGCAAGGTATAGCCCTTTTCGGAGACCATGTATCCCCGATTTTCCAGCGCCTGTACGGCGGCGATCATGATTTTTTCCGGCGCGCCGCTTCCGGGAACGTTGCTTCCCCAATCCAGGGAAAGCTGATCGTCGTGATATTTTGCGACATCAATGTTGTCTTCCCAGGTTTGTTCTTCTTTTTGTCTCACGACGGGCTTCGCGCTCTCAAAGAGCAGACGCGCCATTTCCCAGGCTTTCATAAAAACTACGGCAAGGAAACCCACGGTTTTAACCGTGGGAAGAATTGCCATTCCTCCTTTCTTCTGAGTAACTATAGCCATCCATGTGTTGCACAAGAGTAAAGTATTTGTGATTAATACCCTGTACTGTTCCGGTGGCTGTTTTAATATTGAAACTTCCGCTTTTCCGACACTTAACAATGCCGTAATATTTACCGAATTTCTTTCCTTTCGGAACATCGGCTTTTACCAAATCGCCTGTTCGAAATCCGAAGAATTCTTTTTGCCTTGCTAAATACGCTCTTGGAAAGCCTTCTTTTGTTACGAGGGTTCTTCTATGTTGTCCTCTGCCTTCCGCTGTTATATTAAGAACTGTATCTGTTTGAAAATACAAGTTTTCCGAAGTAGAAGCGCCTACACAACAAGCATCGTAATAATGCTCTTTCGGCAGTTCTTGTTTAATCCGGTTGTATTTTGTCCGTCCACCGGTTCCGCATTCTATCTTTAATCCTGTTTTAACAAGAATATCGTATACTGCCCATCGTGTCGCTGTAACAATTGCCGCGTCTTTTAATGGCTTTTTCGCGAGCTTTTGTACTTCCGGATGTCCGTATTCTTCTGCTGTCAGCGTGCCTTTCTCTTCATTACATTCATGACAAGCGATTGTTAGATTACTAATTCGATTTGATCCGCCTCGTGATTTTGGAATGATATGCTCGACTTCAAACGGTACGTTTTCTTTTCCGCAATACGCGCATTTCCTTCCAAATTTCTCAAGCAGATATTCTCGAATTTCGTATCCTTCCAAGGTGCCTTGCTGATATTCGACTCCTTGAATGTTTTCGTTTTGCATTTTTTGAGTGTCAAATTTAACATTCTCATAGGATACATCTATCAAAGGACACAATGTTTTTAACCGTTTTGTCCATGTCTTAATGTTGTTTACCCTGCTGTAAAGTGATGGTGGAAGCCAGCCTTTCTCTCGTTTGCGATTATTAAATCGTGGTTTGCGATATCGTAGATTAGCTGTCCTTCTTCTCCTTCGGTAATTTCTCCGCTTTTCCATTTCTTTTTTTATCGTTGTTTTATGGTGTAGCACAGCGAGCCATTTAACTTCGTTGCCTTTTAAAATAGCTAGACCCGTATGTTTGCTGCCATAATCTATTTTCAAACGATAGCCTTTAGGTTTGTTTTCTCCTTCCTTTTTTAATATGATCGTGAACGGTTGTTTACGGTATACCGCTGCTTTTCCGCTTTTTAACAGTTTTCGGGCTTTTGCCGGATGACACATGTCAAGCGGCTGTTTGTTTTTGTCTAATACAAAAACCATTTGGATTTTCAATCCTTTCTCGCCTGTAAGGTCGCGTAGTATAAATACTACGTTTCCCTACAGGCGGTTAATATCCTCTCGCCAATGTTGTTAAAGCTTTTTACGCGCAGCACACTGTTCCTACCCATCAGAATGATTAATGCTGACACGACAGAGCGACGGACTGAGGAGGCATCCGAAGGTGTCTTGACTCTACAACGTAGCTTTTGCTTAGGCTGGTCAACATCGCTATCAATGGCAAGCCACAATAACGACAACGACTTCTTCGATTGGCTTGCTTTCACAAGCCCACGACTTTAGTCGTGGGTGGTTGACCGGTTCTGCCATGAATATTTCTCCATTTCTTTTTGATTTTGTCGATGTCTTTGTCCCGCTTTATTCATCTTATCATATCTCTGTTTATTCACCAACGGCAAATTGTCCGGTTGACCCCCGTTGATGCGAACATGGTTTAGATGGTGTTCATTTTATCTTTTTATCTATCATGACTTGACATCAACATGCGGGTATGCTAATATTAATATCATTTTAATACAGGTTTATAAAAAAATATAGTCATTTTCTAAACCGTTGACGCGGAGATAACGGCAATGATGCCTTAACAGAGAGCCCGGGACGCTGAGAGCCGGGTAAGAAACAAATTGTCAAATGGACCGCTGAGGGCGCAGTCAAAGGCGTGCTTTAAGGCTGAGTATGCTGCGACGTTGCAGGCAGACGTCATTTGCCGGGGATATGATGGTATCTCGCTTAAGGGCACGGGGCATCTCGTGAATCAAGGTGGCACCGCGGATAAGTTATTTATTCGTCCTTGACGGAAGGTTTTTCCGTTAAGGGCGTTTTTCTTTTGCCGTTGCTTTACCATTTAGCCATGCTTTGCGTGAGTGGGGAAAAAGACTGAAAGAAAAACTTGATTGATTTATAAAACATTGGCAGGGGAGGTGAGTGAGTGAAAATCAGGCCAAATTTGGAAGAGGCCAAAACCATTGCAGCGGACATGGCGTATGATGTACTTCCGGTAAGTTTTGAAATGCTTTCCGATTTTACAACACCGATTGAGGTGATGAAAAGACTGAAGACGCGTTCAAAGCATTGCTACATGCTGGAATCGGTGGGGGCGGATGAAAAGTGGGGAAGATATACCTTTCTTGGCTTCGAGCCGAAAATGGAGATTACTTGCATCGAAGGGACAATTACCGTATCAATGAAATCCGGTGAGCAACAAAGCTTTGCCGGTCATCCGTCAGACTATTTGCGAGAGGTTCTATCTCAATACAAAAGTCCACGCTTTGATTATCTTCCGCCCTTCACCGGAGGATTGGTTGGCTTTTTTTCATTTGATTATTTTGGATATAGTGAGCCGAGGGTAAGAGGACAGGCCTATGACAGCGAAGCCTTTCGGGATGTGGATTTAATGCTGTTTGATAAGGTGATTGCTTTTGACAATGTTCGCCAAAAGATCATTTTAATAGCGAATATGGCGCTTGATGATCCTGAAAAGAATTACGAAAAAGCAGCTTTTGAGCTTCAGCAGATAGCGGATTTGCTTCACTACGGAGAAAAGAATGAGGAGCCCGGAGGAAAACTCCTTGGAGAAGTGACACCGTTATTTAATGAGGAACAGTTTTGTCAGATGGTGGATAAAGCGAAGCAATATATTCGAGAAGGGGATATTTTTCAAATTGTTTTGTCCAACCGGTTGAGTGCGCCGTTTGAAGGAAGTTTGCTTAATACTTATCGTGTTTTGCGCACCATCAATCCATCACCGTATATGTTTTATTTTTCGGGAACGGACGTCGAGGTGGCAGGCGCTTCTCCAGAGACCTTGGTGAAGCTGGAAGACGGTGTGCTTCACACTTTTCCCCTTGCCGGCACAAGACCGAGAGGAAAAACGGAGGAAGAAGATTTTCGTCTGGAAGCAGAACTTCTTGCCGATGAAAAGGAGCTTGCCGAGCATAATATGTTGGTTGATCTCGGAAGAAACGATCTTGGAAAAATCAGTCGATTCGGTACGGTGAAGGTTGAAAAGCTCCACACTGTTGAACGATTTTCTCATGTCATGCACATTGGTTCAACCGTGCGTGGAAAGATTCGAGAGGACAAAGATGCGTTGGACGCCATTGAGGCAATTCTTCCCGCCGGGACTCTTTCGGGTGCTCCGAAAATTAGAGCGTGTCAGCTTATTGGAGAGCTGGAAAACAATAAACGGGGCATCTACGGTGGAGCCATCGGATATATTGATTTTACGGGAAATATGGATACCTGCATCGCAATTCGCATAGCCTATAAGAAAAACGGCAAAGTATTCGTGAGAAGCGGTGCCGGCATTGTGGCGGATTCCGTTCCGGAAAAGGAATACGAGGAATGTCTGAATAAGGCAAGAGCGTCACTCAAGGCATTAAAACTTGCTCAAGAGGAGGCGTTATGATTTTACTAATCGATAATTACGACAGTTTTTCTTATAATCTCTATCAGCTCATTGGGGAGATTGAAGCGGATATTAAAGTGATCCGAAATGATGAAATGACTGTCAAACAGATTCAGGATTTAATGCCGGATCATATCATTTTATCTCCGGGACCGGGCAGACCCGAGGACGCGGGAGTCATTATTGATGTAGTTAAAAAGATACACAATGTACCCATCCTTGGTGTGTGTCTCGGACATCAGGCAATTTGCGCGGCATTTGGCGCTACGGTGACCTACGCCAAAAAAATGATGCACGGTAAACAGTCAGAGGTGCGTTTCGATACAAACTGTCCGTTGTTTGCGGACTGTCCAACGCAGTCACTTGTTGCGCGGTATCATTCCCTTGCGGCAGATGCTGATACCATTCCCGAATTATTAAAAATCACTGCCATGACGACAGATGGTGAAATTATGGCTGTGGCTCATCAGACATTGCCCATATACGGTGTTCAGTTTCACCCGGAATCCATCATGACACCATACGGTAAACAAATGCTTGAAAATTTTATAAAGGAGAACTAATTCATGATCAAAGAAGCGATTGTTAAAATAGTCAATAAAGGGGACCTCACCTATCATGAGGCGTATACCGTGATGAATGAAATCATGAGCGGAAAAACCACCGCAACGCAAAACGCGGCCTTTCTTGCCGCGCTGTCTACCAAAAGCGCCCGGGCAGAAACCACCGATGAAATTGCGGGCTGCGCTGCGGCTATGAGATCTCATGCAACCAAAGTAGAAACTGGAATGGAGCTTTTTGAAATTGTGGGGACGGGAGGCGATAACGCGCACAGCTTTAACATTTCAACAACCTCAGCGCTTGTGGCTGCCTCGGCCGGAGCGAAAGTGGCCAAACACGGTAATCGTGCCGCATCCTCTCAGTGCGGAACAGCAGATTGTCTGGAGGCTCTCGGAGTGAATATTGACCAGAGCCCCGCAAAATGTATCGAGCTTTTAAATGAGGTCGGCATGTGCTTTTTCTTTGCGCAGAAATATCACACCTCGATGAAATATGTCGGAGCAATCCGCAAAGAATTGGGATTTCGTACAGTGTTTAATATCCTTGGCCCCCTCACCAATCCCGGAACGCCATCGATGCAGCTTCTTGGCGTATATGACGATTATCTAGTGGAGCCTTTGGCTCAGGTTTTAATCAATCTCGGTGTAAAGCGCGGGATGGTTGTCTATGGACAGGATAAATTAGATGAGATATCTTTAAATGCGCCGACAAGGGTTTGTGAAATTCGTGACGGATGGTTTAAATCCTCGGTGATCACACCGGAAGAATTCGGATTTGAGCGTTGTGCAAAAGAAGATTTAAGAGGAGGAACACCGGAAGAAAACGCGAAGATCACCCTTGCCGTCTTAAACGGTGAAAAAGGGCACAAACGAAACGCCGTGCTGTTAAACGCCGGCGCAGCGCTCTATCTTTGCGGCAAGGTTGATAATATAAAAGAAGGGGTTGCCCTTGCGGGGAGGCTGATTGATTCGGGAAAAGCGCTTGAAACCCTCAGAAAGTTCATCGACGTCAGCAATCGTCCGGAGGCCGATGCGTCATGACGATTTTGGATCAACTTGCGGACCATGCTAAAAAACGTGTCATCCGGGCAAAAGAAGGGCTTTCGCTGGAGAAAATAAAATCACAGGCGTTTGCTTTGGAAAAAGGGGATTTTGCTTTTGAAAAAGCATTGAGAAAACCGGACATTTCTTTTATCTGCGAATGCAAAAAAGCCTCTCCATCCAAAGGACTGATCGCTCCTGATTTCCCTTATCTTAAAATTGCCAAAGCTTATGAGGAAGCGGGAGCGGACTGCATTTCCGTCTTAACAGAGCCAAAGTGGTTTTTGGGGGATGATGCATATCTTCGGGAGATCGCGGCTAATGTGTCGATTCCTTGTCTTCGAAAAGATTTTACCGTTGATGATTATATGATTTATGAGGCTAAACTTTTGGGCGCGTCGGCGGTGCTTTTGATCTGCTCCATTCTGAGCGAGGACCAGCTTAGAGAATTCATTAAGGTGTGTGATAAATTGGGCCTTTCTGCCTTGGTGGAGGCGCATGATGAAGGGGAAATCAATTTGGCCGTTAAAGCCGGGGCAAGAATAATTGGTGTAAATAATCGAAACCTGAAAGATTTTACTGTAGATACGGACAATAGCAGAAAACTGAGGGCCCTTATTCCCAGAGATGTGTTATTTGTATCCGAAAGCGGTGTGAAAGATGCGGCCGATGTGAAAGACCTTCGTGAAATCGGCGCCGATGCAGTGTTGATCGGCGAGACATTGATGCGCGCAGAGGATAAAAGGGCTAAACTTGCAGAATTGAGAGGATCGCTATGACAAAGATCAAGCTGTGCGGCTTAACACGACCCGGCGATATCGCTGCTGCCAACGAGCTGAAGCCGGAATTTGTCGGCTTTGTGTTTGCGGCAAAGAGCAGACGGTATGTATCGTCTGAACGTGCAAAAGCGCTAAAGCGGTTGCTCATTCCCGAAATCAAAGCCGTCGGTGTGTTTGTGAATGAATCACCCGAACAGATTGCAAAATTCCTAAATCAAGGCATCATTGATATTGTTCAACTTCACGGCCAGGAGGACGAAAGCACGATAATTCATTTGCGAAGGCTGACGGATCATCCGATCATTAAAGCATTTCTCGTTGATGGCCCAAAAGATATCGACAGGGCAAAAAAATGCTCGGCGGATTATGTCCTGCTTGATGCCGGAAAGGGGGAAGGAAGGGTATTTGATTGGCATTTGATCAAAAATTTTAACAAACCGTTTTTTCTTGCGGGAGGACTCTCACCGGAAAATGTGAAGGTGGCGATCAAAACGCTCCATCCTTTTGCGGTGGACGTCAGCTCCGGTATTGAAACGGCGGGTATGAAAGATAAAACAAAAATGGCGGCGTTTGTTGCCGCCGTCAGAAAGGAGGAGACAACGTGACAAATCCAAAGGGACGCTTCGGCATTCACGGCGGACAATATATTCCTGAGACGCTCATGAATGCCGTCATCGAACTGGAAGAAGCGTACAATTTTTTTCGAAAGGATTCTGATTTCCAAAAAGAGCTTACCGAGTTGTTTAACGACTATGCGGGAAGGCCGTCGCGGTTGTATTATGCCGAAAAAATGACAGAGGATCTTGGGGGAGCAAAGATTTATCTCAAACGGGAAGATCTCAATCATACCGGCGCCCACAAAATTAATAATGTCCTCGGCCAGGCTCTTCTAGCCAAGAAGATGGGTAAGACCCGTTTAATCGCCGAAACGGGAGCCGGACAACACGGCGTAGCCACGGCAACAGCCGCAGCGCTTTTGGGCATGTCCTGCGTGGTGTTTATGGGAGAAGAAGATACGGTTCGTCAAGCGCTGAATGTCTATCGCATGCGACTGCTCGGCGCCGAAGTCATTCCCGTTAAAACCGGAACGGCAACCTTAAAAGATGCCGTGTCCGAAGCCATGCGGGAATGGACGTCCCGCATCAGCGATACCCATTATTGCCTTGGCTCTGTGATGGGACCGCATCCCTTTCCGACCATTGTTCGTGATTTTCAGGCGGTCATCTCCAAAGAAATCAAAACGCAAATGTTAGAAAAGGAGGGTAGGCTTCCCAATGCGGTGATCGCCTGTGTCGGCGGCGGCTCCAACGCGATCGGCAGCTTTTATCATTTCATTGAGGATAAAGACGTGAAACTCATCGGTTGCGAGGCGGCGGGACGGGGCATCGGTACTTTTGAAACGGCCGCGACGATTGCCACGGGAAAACCGGGCATTTTTCACGGAATGAAATCTTATTTTTGCCAGGACGAATACGGTCAAATCGCGCCGGTCTATTCCATTTCCGCGGGACTGGACTATCCCGGCGTCGGCCCTGAGCATGCCCATCTGCACGATATCGGCAGAGCCGAATATGTGCCGGTAACCGATGATGAGGCGGTGGAGGCCTTTGAATACTTGGCCAAAACCGAAGGCATCATTCCGGCGATCGAATCAGCCCATGCCGTCGCGTATACGATGAAACTTTCGCCAACACTGGATAAGGACAAAATCCTCGTTATCACCATTTCCGGAAGAGGCGACAAAGACTGTGCTGCCATCGCGCGATACAGAGGGGAGAATATTTATGAGTAACGTCAAAAAAGCCTTTGAAAATGGCAAAGCCTTTATCCCTTTTATAACCTGTGGTGATCCTGACCTGGAAACGACCGCGGCAGTGGTTCGCGCGGCGGTGAATCATGGCGCGGATCTCATTGAACTCGGGATTCCTTTCTCGGATCCTACGGCCGAAGGGCCGGTCATTCAAGGGGCAAACCTTCGGGCCCTTGAGGGCGGTGTCACGACAGACAAGATTTTTGATATGGTAAAAGCCCTCCGCCGTGATGTGACGGTGCCGATGGTCTTTATGACCTATGCCAATGTCGTTTTTTCTTACGGCGCGGAAAAATTCATCAAAACATGTTATGAAATCGGAATGGACGGGCTGATCCTGCCGGATCTTCCCTTTGAAGAGAAGGAAGAATTCGCGCCATTGTGCCGCCGGTACGGTATCGATTTGATATCCCTGATCGCACCGACTTCCGAAAATCGAATCGCCATGATCGCGAAGGAAGCCGAAGGCTTTCTCTATATTGTATCGAGTCTTGGGGTGACGGGAACGCGAAAGGAAATCACAACGGATCTTGAATCCATGGTGAGGGTCGTCAGAGAAAATACAGACATCCCCTGTGCCATCGGCTTCGGCATTTCTACGCCGGAACAGGCAAGAAAAATGGCAGATATGGCCGACGGCGTGATTGTCGGCTCTGCCATTGTGCGTCTGCTTGCGCGTCACGGCAGGGACGCGGCAGCGCCTATCGGGGACTATGTGGCATCGATGAAAGGAGCCATAACATAGAGCGCTGATGGCCGAATAGACGTGCCGGGCGTTTTGTGTATTGACTGGGTGTGGTACAATGAGAGGGTATAAAATGGAAAGTCATGAAGCGGTTGTGATTTGCCTCACTAAGCCTCAAAGCACCAAATCTGTCTGATCCATGACGCGTCGGCTTAAGAAAATGCGTCAGGTCTGGGGCAACGATTCGTGAGGGTTGCGTTCATGACAATGGGTTAAACTTGACAAACGTTTATCACGCGCAGAGGAGAAAAAATGGAAAATTCATTTGTCGATCGTGTTCAAATCTATGTGACGGCAGGAAACGGCGGTCACGGCAGCATGAGCTTTCGCAGAGAAAAATACATCCCCAACGGCGGTCCCGACGGCGGCAACGGCGGCCGGGGCGGCGATGTGATATTAGAGGCCTCGGGGGGCCTAAGGACCCTTGCCGCTTTTAAATACCGAAAAAAATACAAAGCCGGAAACGGCGGCGACGGCGCGGCGGAGCGGTCCTCAGGCAAAAAAGGCGAAAGCCTGACGGTGAAGGTCCCGGTGGGAACGGTCATTTATGACCGAACGACCGGTCAGATCATCGGAGATCTAAGCGCCGATGGGGAGACCTGCGTGGTGGCCCGGGGCGGACGCGGCGGCCTTGGCAACATGAACTTCTCCACGTCCACCAGACAGGCGCCGCGCTTTGCCCAGGGCGGTAGCAAAGGCGAGACCCGTACTTTGGTGTTGGAGTTAAAACTCCTGGCGGATGTCGGTCTGGTCGGATTTCCCAACGTGGGCAAATCGACGTTTTTGTCCGTGGTGACTAAAGCGAAGCCGAAAATCGGGAATTATCCCTTCACTACCCTCACCCCCAATCTCGGTGTGGTTGAATGGAAAAATTTCGACACCTTTGTCATCGCCGATATTCCGGGCATCATTGAAGGCGCGGGAGAAGGAGTTGGGCTGGGCTTTGATTTTTTGCGTCATGTAGAGCGGACGCGTCTCTTGCTTCATCTCATCGACGCCTCCGGACAGGAAGGCAGAGACCCCGTGGAAGATTACCAAAAAATCAACGCGGAGCTGGCGAGATACAATCAAAACCTTGCCGAAAGACCGCAGCTTGTGGTGCTGAACAAAACCGATTTGATAGACGATGAATTGCTTGCCATGATTAAAGAAGAATTTTCTGATTTGGGCTGTGAGGTGTTTCCCATTTCCGCGGCAACGGGAAAAGGCATTGACGCGTTGCTCGGGCGAACCATCGCATTGCTTGACGAAATGCCGCAGGCTCCGCCGCTGTTTGAAAAAGCATCCGAAGAAGAAGCGGTCTATACATTAAAAGACCGTCAAAAAGAGACGTTTGAAATCACCCGCGCCGAGGACGGCGCCTATGTGGTGGAAGCCGATTTCCTCGATCAGCTCATTCATTCGGTCAATTTTGACGATTGGGACTCGGTGGGCTACTTTCAAAGGCGGCTCAAGGATGCCGGCATTTTCAAAAAATTGGAAGAAATGGGCATCCAGGAAGAAGACATTGTCAGACTGGAAAATATTGAATTTGAATACTTTGAGTGATAAGCTCTTGTCAATGGTCATACGCCGTTACGCTTGCGTATAAGGGCGTATGATCATTAGACAAGAATAACGGACATGAGCACATTGCGCGACAGCGCGGGTGCGAATGGCCGTCGAACCCGGGAGTGCGAATCACGGAGGGTTCGGGCTTATCACGGCGAAACCTGTGAGATCCGTGACGAGCTCGCTCATCAGGCCATGCGGTCATTTGATAAGGCAACGGACATGAGCACATCATGCGATAGCATGGCGTGCGAATGGACGCCGAATGGCGGGAGCGAAGCGGAGCCATTCGGGTTGATCATGCTGTATTGAGGAAAATCATGAACATCATATGTTTGATAGAAAACACAAAAGCCGCTCCCGAATTTGAGCGTGAGCATGGCCTCAGTTTATACATCGAGACGGAAAATCACAAACTGCTGTCCGACACCGGACAGTCCGGTCTCTTTTTGAAAAACGCGGATCGCTTAGGAATTGATTTGTCGCTGGTTGACACCGTGGTCATCAGCCACGGGCATTATGATCACGCCGACGGCCTTCCGGCTTTTCGAGAGGTCAATCCCCATGCGGCGGTCTATCTGCACAAAGACGCGTTTTTGCCTCGATATCATGAAGAGAGTTACATCGGAGTGGCGCCGGAAATCAAAACTCTGTCTGGCCTTGCGTTGATCGATGGCTTCACACAGATAGACGATGAATTATCCATTTTTGGCGGCGTAACCGGCAGACGATGTTACCCAAAAGGGAACAATGAACTGACGGTGGAAATTAACGGCAAGCTCCAAAAAGACGATTTCCACCATGAGATATATTTAGTGATCACCCAACACGGCAGGCGAATATTGATTTCCGGCTGCGCGCACAACGGCATATTGAATATTATGGATCGCTTTCGTGAGATTTACGGCGGCAATCCCGATGTCGTCATCACGGGTTTTCATATGATTCAGTCCGGGGAATACACCGCCAATGATAAAAATCAAATCCTGCGGACGGCAAAAGAACTGGCCGAAACGGACACGTTGTTTTTCTCTGGGCATTGCACGGGTAAACCGGCTTTTGAGATGATGAAAACCGTCATGGGAGATCAACTCTTGGCGCTTTCCAGCGGAGAGCGGCTTTTAATGCAGGAGATACCATGAATGACAAACCCCATCTCGCGAAAATGCGGCGCTTGATGCGTGAGGCGCTGATTGAGGCGGAAAAAGCCCTTTCCGAAGGGGAATTTCCTGTCGGCGCGCTCATTGTCAAGGACGGGAACATCATCGCCCGAGACCATAACCGTAAAGAACAAACGGGGGATCCGACAGCCCACGGGGAAATTCTCGTCATCCGAAAGGCCGCGTCGCTATTGAAAGACTGGCGATTGCCGGGCTGTGAACTCTACACGACGGCGGAGCCCTGTCCGATGTGCATGGGCGCCGTGATACAGACGAGGCTGTCAAAGCTGGTCTACGGCGCGGCGGAAAAACGCTTCGGCGCCGTTGAGACCACAGCGCAATTGGCGCATCATCCCATGCTGTCAAATCATATCGAAATATACCCGGGCATTTTGGAGTTAGAGTGTGAGGCCGTGATGAGACAATGCTTTTGCCGCCCCGCGCAGGAAAGCCAACGCAGATAATCATTTAATATATAAAACTTAAAAGAAAATAATATGAAATCGCAACCATTTGCATTCATGTGAAAATCAGGTTGACAATCACTTTCGCTTTGCTTATACTAAAAAAGTCAATAAAGCAAGTCATTAAAATGCAATGATGAAGAGAAAGATGCTTGTAACCAAACCTTTCAGAGAGTCGGTGACGGTGGAAATCCGGCAGGTTTTCGGCATGGAATAATCACTTCGGAGCAGCCGACCCGAAATCGTCATGAGAGTAGGGGAGGACGAAATTCCAAGGGGAATGTCCGGCGTTAACGGAATAGGGTTAAGGGCTTAGGCTCCGACCTGAAGCGGATAAACAACGTTGTTTATCAAAAAGAGTGGTACCGCGGATATATCAAATCCGTCTCTTTGTATATTAAAATCTTTCGTATACAAAGAGACGGGTTTTTTATATAAATAATATTTTGCTTGAGGAGGCAATCATATGGCTACATTATTCTATGATAAGGATTGTGATTTAAGTTTATTGGATGGCAAAAAAGTTGCTATTATCGGTTACGGCAGTCAGGGACATGCTCATGCCCTCAATTTGAAAGATTCCGGTGTCGATGTGGTTGTCGGCCTTTATGAAGGCAGTAAATCCAAAGCCAAAGCCGAAGCGGCGGGCCTGACCGTCATGAATACGGAAGACGCGGCCAAAGCGGCGGATATCATCATGATTTTGCTCCCGGACGAAAAACAAGCCGATGTTTATCGTGAAAAAATTGCGCCGAACCTGGAACCCGGCAACTATCTCGCTTTTGCCCACGGTTTTAACATTCACTTCAAACAAATTGTTCCGCCGGACGACGTCAATGTCTTCATGATCGCGCCGAAAGGCCCGGGCCACACGGTTCGCAGCCAGTTTTTGGAAGGCAAAGGCGTTCCGGATCTCATCGCCGTGTATCAGGATCCCTCGGGCAATACCCATGATATCGGCCTGGCTTATGCCAAAGGCATCGGCGGCGCCCGTGCGGGTATTTTGGAAACCACATTCCGTCAGGAAACAGAAACCGACCTCTTCGGTGAACAAGCCGTGCTTTGCGGCGGAGTGACGGCCCTCATGAAAGCCGGTTATGAAACCCTAGTTGAAGCAGGCTATGAACCGGAATCCGCTTACTTCGAATGCATCCACGAAATGAAGCTCATCGTCGACTTGATCTTCAAGGGCGGATTTGAAATGATGCGTTATTCTATTTCCGATACGGCGGAATTCGGGGATTACTGTTCCGGTGAACGGATCATCACCGAAGAAACCAAAAAAGAAATGAAACAGGTTCTCAAGGAAATCCAGGACGGAACCTTTGCCAGCAAATGGATCCAGGAAAACAAATCCGGCGGCCGCGCGCATTTCAACGCCAAACGCCGGATGGAAGCCGATACCGAGCTTGCGAGAGTCGGTAAAGAACTTCGCAAAATGATGAGCTGGTCCGACGAAGAAACGCTCTAAAAAAGCAAGCGAAAAGCCTACAACCTATTCAGATTTAAAGAAATCCGGCTTTGCCGGATTTCTTCCAAAATGATTCATTATTAATTATTCAACAATAATCTCTCATCCCCAACGAGAACGCTATTCGTTCTCAGGCATTCTAACGGCAAACCAAAACATTCACCGATTAACCCCAAAGGAGAGGCCGCGGCCTTTTCTTTGACATCATAAAACAAAGCAGGTATGGCAATGGAAAAAATAACGATTTTTGACTCGACGCTCCGGGACGGCGCCCAAGCGGAAGGCATCTCCTTTTCAGTCGAAGATAAGTTAAAAATTTTGGAAACCCTGGATAAACTCGGCATTGACGTCATCGAAGCGGGCAATCCGGGTTCCAATCCCAAGGATATTTCTTTTTTTGACCGGATTAAGGATTTGCCTTTAACCCACGCCAAATTGTGCGCTTTTGGGAGCACTAGACGCCCGGGCATCGCCCCGGCCGATGACGCGAATGTGCAGGCGCTTTTGGAAGCGGGAACGCCGATTGTCGCGATTTTCGGGAAATCCTGGGTTTTTCATGTCAAAAAAATCCTTAAAACAACCCGTGAAGAAAATCTCAGCATGATAGAAGACACCATTTCCTATCTGACGTCGGCGGGGAAGACGGTCTATTTTGATGCCGAGCATTTTTTCGACGGTTATAAGGACGATCCCGATTATGCCCTAAGCGTACTCGCGGCGGCAGAGCGGGGCGGCGCGAAAGCTTTGGTGCTTTGCGACACCAACGGCGGCACCCTGCCGGCTGAGATCCAGACCATCATTGAGGCTGTCAAAACCCGGGTGACGGCGGATATCGGCATTCATTGTCACAATGACTGTGGGATGGCTGTGGCCAACAGCGTGACGGCCGTGGAAGCCGGCGCCAGACAGGTTCAGGGGACGTTTCTCGGCTTTGGCGAGCGATGCGGCAATGCCAATTTGTCAACCATCATTCCCAATTTACAACTTAAACGCGACTATGCCTGTATTCCCGAGACGGGCATGAAAAAGCTCACCAGCTCGGCCATTCGCGTTGCGGAAATTTCAAACTACGCGCTGACGGGCAGAGAACCTTTTGTCGGCCGGTCGGCTTTTGCGCATAAAGGCGGCATGCACATTGACGCGGTGATGAAATCACCGAAATCCTTTGAGCATATCGATCCCGAATCCGTCGGAAACGAAAGGCGAATCCTGATGTCCGAGGTGTCCGGCAGAAGCACGATTATCAATCTTATCCACGAAATTGACCCGACGGTGCGAAAAAAATCCGAAGAGACCACCCGGGTCATGGATAAAATCAAAGAACTGGAATACGAAGGCTATCAATTTGAAGGAGCCGAAAGCAGTGTTAAATTGCTGATCCGCAAAGAGTTGGGTAAGTTTAAACCCTTCTTTACCATCGCCGATTTCAAAACCATCGGGGAAAAACCCGTGGACGGCAGGGCGCTATCGGCTTCGGCCATCGTGAAGGTTTCCGTGGAGGGCAAGGAAGCGGTCAACGCGGCGGAGGGAGACGGCCCCGTCAACGCGCTGGATAAGGCCCTTCGGACAGCCCTTGAAAAATTCTTCCCTAAAATCAAGGAATTAAGGCTCACGGACTTCAAAGTCCGCGTGATCGATCAGGGAGCGACGGCTTCCAAAGTGCGGGTGCTCATCGAGAGCACCGACGGTGAGGACATCTGGACCAATGTCGGCGTGTCGACGGATGTCATCGAAGCCAGCCTCATCGCCCTGGTGGATTCCATTGAATACAAGCTTTTAATCGATATGGAACGGCAAATCAAAGCCTACCATTTGGGTTAATCAATTTTATACAGTCAAAAAGGAGAACAATATGGGTATGACAATGAGCCAAAAGATTCTGGCCGCCCATGCGGGGGTTTCCTCCGTGAAGGCGGGCGATCTGATTATGGCTGATCTCGACATGGTACTCGCCAACGATATTACGGCGCCGGTTGCCATCAACGTGTTTAAAAATATCAAGACGGATACGGTTTTTGACAAATCAAAAGTGGCCCTGGTGCCCGATCATTTCGCGCCGAATAAGGACATTAAAGCGGCCGAACAGTGTAAACAGGTCCGTTGCTTTGCCAAAAATCAAGCGGTTGAGAATTATTTTGAAATCGGGGAAATGGGTGTGGAGCACGCGCTGCTTCCCGAAAAAGGGCTGGTGGTGGCCGGCGATCTCGTCATCGGGGCCGATTCGCACACCTGCACCTACGGGGCCCTTGGCGCTTTTTCTACCGGCGTCGGCTCCACCGACATGGCTGTGGGGATGGCCACGGGCAAAGCGTGGTTTAAGGTGCCTTCCGCCATCAAAATCAATCTGACCGGCGAATTTAAGCCCGGAGTGTCAGGCAAGGACTTGATTTTGCATATCATCGGCGAGATCGGTGTTGACGGCGCGCTTTATCAATCGATGGAATTTGCCGGAGAAGGCGTCGCGAATCTGACAATGGATGACCGATTCACCGTGGCCAATATGGCCATCGAAGCCGGCGGCAAAAACGGCATTTTCCCCGTTGATGAGCAGACCATTTCTTACATGAAAGCACATGGGGACAAGCCCTACACCGTTTACGATGCCGATGATGACGCCGACTACGTGCGGGTTTTAGATATTGACCTTTCAGAATTGAAGCCGACCGTGGCTTTCCCTCATCTGCCGGAAAACACAAAAACCGTGGATGAAATTACCGAGCCCATCGCCATCGATCAGGTGGTGATCGGATCGTGCACCAACGGACGGTTCAGCGATTTTGAAAAAGCGGCAAACATCATGCGCGGTAAAAAAGTGGCTGACGGTGTCCGCGTGCTCATCATTCCGGCGACGCAAAAGATTTATCTGGACTGTATGGAAGCGGGCTATCTGAAAGACTTTATATTGGCCGGCGCGACGGTGAGCACTCCGACTTGCGGGCCTTGCCTCGGCGGGCATATGGGGATTCTCGCGGCCGGTGAGCGCTGCGTATCCACCACAAACCGGAATTTTGTCGGAAGAATGGGCCATGTCGATTCGGAGGTCTATCTGGCCAGTCCCGAAACAGCGGCGGCGTCTGCCCTTTTAGGCCGGATCGCCTCGGCGGACGAAGTATAAGGAGGCAATCATGAACGCAAAAGGACAAGTTTTTCGTTACGGGGACAACGTCGACACCGATGTGATCATTCCCGCGCGCTATTTAAACACCAGCGATCCTCTGGAACTCGCTGAACACTGCATGGAAGATATTGACATCACCTTTGCCAAAAAGGTTCACGATGGGGATATCATCGTGGCCGATGACAATTTCGGATGCGGTTCATCCCGGGAGCACGCCCCCATTGCCATCAAGGCATCCGGCGTTTCCTGTGTGATCGCCAACAGCTTCGCGCGAATTTTCTATCGAAATGCCATCAATATCGGTCTGCCTATTCTGGAGTGTCCCGAAGCCGTGGCCGTCATTGAAGCGGGCGATACCGTGGAAGTAGATTTCGACAGCGGAAAAATCACCGATGTCACCAAAGGCCAAAGCTTTCAAGGTCAGGCATTCCCGCCGTTTATGCAGGAACTCATCGCCGCTGGCGGTCTGGTCAACTACATCAATCAAACATTATAAACATCTTGCGTTTTAGCGGGCTTTACCGCCGGGTAAAGTCCCGTTTGCATTTAAATAAAGGAGAATCTATGGCTTATCAAATCGCAGTCATCAAAGGGGACGGAATCGGCCCCGAAATCGTGGAAGCCAGTATGCGTGTCCTCGATAAAGTGGGAGAAAAATATCATTACGATTTTAACTATACGGAAGTGTTGGCCGGCGGTATTGCCATTGACGAAACCGGCAGTCCGTTGCCTCAGGAAACCGTGGATGTTTGCCTAAAAAGCGACGCGGTGCTTTTAGGCGCCATGGGCGGCCCCAAATGGGATAATCTGCCCGGAGACAAGCGTCCGGAAGCTGGCCTTCTCGGTATTAGAAAGGCTCTCGGTCTTTTTGCCAACTTGCGTCCGGCGATGCTTTTTCCAGAGCTTAGAAACGCCTCTCCGTTAAAACCGGAAATCGTCAGTCAAGGGCTGGATGTTCTCGTTGTGCGTGAACTCACCGGTGATGTATATTTCGGCGAAAAGAAAAGAGACGGGGACGAATTTGCGTCTGACCTAATGAATTATTCCCGTCCTGAGGTTGAACGTATCGCGAAAATCGGTTTTGACAGCGCGATGAAACGCGGCAAAAAACTCCACTGCGTCGATAAAGCCAATGTTCTGGAAACATCCCGTCTGTGGCGAAAAATCGTCACTGAAGTCGCCGAGGATTATCCGGAAGTGGATGTGGAATATCTCTATGTGGACAACGCAGCCATGCAGCTCGTTATTAATCCCCGTCAATTTGACGTCATCTTAACCGGTAATCTTTTTGGTGATATTCTTTCCGATGAGTCTAGTATGCTCACCGGATCCATTGGGATGCTGCCGTCGGCCAGTCTCGGTGAAGGATCTTTGGGTATGTATGAACCCATTCATGGTTCAGCACCGGATATTGCGGGGCAGGATAAAGCCAACCCTCTCGCGACGATTCTTTCTGTTGCGATGATGTTGAGATACTCATTAAATCTGCCTGACGCGGCACAGGTTATTGAAGACGCTGTCGCAAAAACCCTTTCACAGGGTTTCCGCACCGCGGACATCGCCACCGAAGGGGAAGAAGTCATCGGTTGTAAGGCGATGGCGGATGCTGTCATTGCCAATATTTAAGAATGATATAACGGAGAACCAATATGTCAGAATCAACAAAAGTTTTACCAAGAACGCAGGCAGCTTTATCGCTGTTTAACGCTCTGGGTTATACCAAAGAAGAACTGGAACGGCCGCTGGTCGGCGTGGTCAATTCTTTTAACGAAATTGTACCGGGTCATATGCACTTGGACAAAATCACCGAAGCGGTTAAAGCCGGCATTCTCATGGCCGGCGGCACACCGGTGGAATTTCCCGCCATCGCCGTGTGCGACGGCATTGCTATGGGGCATCAGGGCATGAAATATTCGCTGGTGACCCGCGATCTCATCGCCGATTCCACCGAATGCATGGCTATTGCCCATCATTTGGACGCGATGGTCATGATTCCCAATTGCGATAAAAATGTGCCGGGGCTTTTGATGGCGGCGGCAAGACTCAATCTGCCGACAGTATTTGTTGCCGGCGGTCCGATGATGGCCGGCCATGTCGGCGGCAAAAAGGTGAGTTTATCGGCCATGTTTGAAGCCATGGGCGCCTATACGGCAGGAAAAATCGACAGCGAAGCGTTGAATGATTATACCTGCAATACCTGCCCGACCTGCGGATCGTGTTCCGGCATGTACACAGCCAACAGTATGAACTGCCTGACCGAGGCCATCGGGATGGGGCTTCGCGGCAACGGTACCATTCCCGCGGTCTATTCCGAACGCCTTCGCTTGGCCAAACACGCCGGCATGCAGGTGATGAAGATGTACGAAGCCGACATTCGTCCCCGCGACATTATGACGGAAGACGCGTTTTATAACGCGCTGACCGTGGATATGGCCCTGGGCTGCAGCACCAACACAATGCTTCACCTGCCCGCCATCGCCCACGAATGCGATGTGGAAATCAATCCCGATATGGTCAACGCCATTTCGGACAAAACCCCCAATCTCTGCCATTTGGCACCGGCGGGAACGGTTCACATGGAAGATTTAAACGCCGCCGGCGGTATTTACGCCGTGATGGCCGAGCTTAATAAAAAGAACCTGCTCAAAACCGATTGTGTGACCGTGACCGGTAAAACCGTCGGTGAGAATATCGCGGGAGCCGTCAACTTAAATCCTGAAATTATTCGCCCCATTGATCATCCCTTTAGCGAAAAAGGCGGTCTCACGATGCTGAGAGGATCCCTCGCGCCGGAAACCTCGGTGGTCAAACAATCGGCGGTGCTTCCGGAAATGATGGTTCACGAAGGGCCTGCCCGGGTCTTTGACAGCGAAGAGGATGCCCAGAGTGCCATCAACGCCGGCAAGATTAAACCTGGCGATGTCGTGGTCATTCGTTATGAAGGTCCCAAGGGCGGCCCGGGTATGCGTGAAATGCTCAATCCCACCTCGGCCATTATGGGGATGGGTCTGGGCAACAGTGTCGCGCTGATCACCGACGGCCGTTTCAGCGGCGCGACCCGCGGCGCCTGCATCGGCCATGTGTCGCCGGAAGCGGCGGCCGGCGGCCCCATCGCTTTTGTGGAAGACGGCGATATTATCAAAATCGATATTCCGAATCGAACCCTGGATTTGATGGTCAGTGATGAAGAGATGGCCAAACGGAAAGCAAGCTGGACGCCCAAGGCGCCCGCGGTTACCACCGGTTATCTCGCGCGGTACGCCAAACAGGTGTCGTCCGCGAATAAAGGCGCAATTTTAGAATAATGACGAGGTCATCATGATTAATGAAACGATTTTAAGCGGTTCGGAAATTGTGGTTAAATGTCTGCAGGAACAGGGCGTTGACCATGTGTTTTCGTATCCCGGCGGGGTCGTGATCCCGCTGTTTGACGCATTTTATTATATGGAGCATGACATCGCGCAAATCGAGCCTTGCCACGAGCAAAACGGGATTCACGCGGCGGAAGGCTATGCCCGCGCATCGGGCAAAGTGGGTGTCGGCATTACCACCTCGGGCCCTGGAGCGACCAACGCCATCACCGGCATTGCCAATGCGCACATGGATTCTTATCCATTGGTGGTGTTCACCGGACAGGTGACCCAACAGCTTTTGGGCAAGGATTCTTTTCAAGAGGTGGACATCACCAGTATCACCATGCCGATCACCAAGCACAATTTTATTGTGAAAGATGTGGAAATGCTCGCCCCGACGATCCGCGAAGCCTTTCGCATCGCCCAGACCGGCCGGCCCGGTCCTGTGGTGATCGATGTGCCGAAGGATGTTTTTCTCGCCAAGACCACTTATCGTGTGACGGAACCCTATGCTTTGGATTCTAACCGCATGCATCCGCAGCGGGACGCAATTACCCGCGCGGCGGAATATATTAATATGGCTAAGCGGCCGGTGATTTACGCCGGTGGCGGTGTGCTTAAATCCGGCGCGTCGGATCTCTTGGTGAAATTTGCCGAAAAGGCCGGCATTCCCGTGGCCAATTCTTTGATGGGCCTTGGTGCCATTCCCCGAACCAACAATCTTTCTCTTGGATTGGTTGGGATGCATGGCTCTCAGGAATGTAATCTGGCGGTGATCAATTGCGATACGCTCATCGCCATCGGTTCGCGCTTTTCAGATCGTGTCACGGGAAATATCAACTCGTTTATGCGGGATAAAAAAATTATTCAGATTGATGTGGACCCGACGGAATTTGAAAAGAACATCGAAGCCAATGTGCATATTTGCGCCGATGTGAGCGACGCCCTCAGTATGCTGATTAAAATCGTCAGACCCAACAGCCATGACGATTGGTACAAGCAAATTGCCGAATGGGCATTGCCTGAACGCGACGAGAGCGAATATTGTCCGCAAAACATCATCAAGCACATCAACAAGGTTTTTGACAACGCTTATGTGGTCACCGAAGTTGGACAACATCAGATGTGGGTCGGTCAGCATTGGAAATTTTCTTTCCCGGGGCAATACATTACTTCCGGGGGGCTGGGCACCATGGGCTTCGGCTTGGGTGCGGCCATCGGGGCGCAATGCGCGAAACCTGACAACGATGTGATTTTGGTGGCGGGCGACGGTAGTTTCCGTATGAATTTTCAGGAACTGACCACGGTGAGCCGCTATCACTTGCCCATCAAGATTTTCCTCTTTGACAACGGCACCCTCGGCATGGTGCGTCAATGGCAAAAGCTCTTCAACGGCCGACGCTATGCCCAGACGGATCTCGATGAAGGCGCTGTGGATTATCTCAAGCTTGCCGACGCCTTCGGCATGAAACACTTTAATGTGGAGACCCTTGACGATTTGGATCAAACCCTTGACGAGATCAAAGATCTCAGAGAGCCGGTACTGGTGCACTGCGTCATCTCCAATGAGGAGGGCGTGTACCCCATGGTGCCGGCGGGCAAACCCATCGATGAAATATATTATGAATAACGTCACATCTCCTGAAACCCGCTAATATTGCGGGTTTTGGGAGCTTTTGTTTATTTTTTGATCACATTTTGAGTACCACTTTTTTTGAAATCATTTGATTTAAATTATTAGATTTTACCTTTATTTTTATTTGTTTTATGAGGAAATTTTATTTTCTAAGGTAAAATTTCTATCAATGAGTTGTTAAAACATTATCTCATGTCGCGTGATACTGGATTTATAAAATTTTCTTTTCTATCTTTTATCGGTGTATTTATCGGATTGAATTTAAAGCTGAACTGTGAACTGTCGGGTGATGATTTCAGTCAAGTCCTAAATTTGGTGTAAAATTAAAAAATGTGGTGACCTTTAGGTAGAAAATGTATTGTCTCAAGGCATATCGGATATACCAGTGTTTAAACTATGTCAGGCTGTCAGGCTACCAATAACCGTTGTTGTTCGTC
>JAFRBB010000068.1 GCA_017405085.1 Eubacteriaceae bacterium | reverse complement strand
CATTTCGGTCGGGCGTGCGCCCTATAGCTTTTCGCCGGTTCACGTTGCCCCGCTCATGCAAGCATGGCGGTTCGCCCTGAACCATCGAAAAACTGCACGGCTTACTTTTACGAAAATCAAAGATTTGGATGCTCACTTATAGATTAGGGGAGGCTGTGTGCTCAGCGGCAAAAAGGCAAAATGTAAAACAGCGTAAAACAATAGCTTTCATATCGTTGACATTATCCTTATATTTGCTTTATAATATGGCTAAAAAAGGAGTGAGTGATATGGCCACAACCAACATCAATGTTCGCGTTGATACCGAACTGAAACAATCTGCCGAAAGACTCTTTCACGATCTTGGATTGAATATGTCCACAGCGATCACCATGTTTCTTCGCAGCGCGGTCAATTATGACGGCATTCCCTTTGAAGTCAAACGCGCGACCCCGGGCGCCAAAACAAAAGCGGCCCTTGCGGAATACGATGAAATGAAAGCGCATCCCGAGCGTTATAAACAATATAATACCTTTGAGGAATTGATGGAAGACGTGATGGACCATGCTTAAGATTGTTCCGTCCCGTCAATTCAAAAAAGGAGGAGAAACCACATGACAATGTCACACGTCGCCTATTTAAGCAACACGTCCGATTATACCGTCTTTGAAGGCAATGGCCGGACGATTCGTTTTCGAGCCCCTCATACCCTGGAACATTATGACAAAGTGCTGTTTTATGAAAACGGCTATTTGGAAGTCATTGCCAAATACAAACATCTGCCCGAAGGCGAAGAAGAATACATCGATTTGCTTCCCATTCTCGACGCGCTCTATATGGATGCCGAAACCTATTTGGCGCCAATCAAGGAGGTGAAAATCCGTGAGCATTGATATCAAAGCGGTTGCCGATGCCGCCGATTTCATTGTGGACGGCTATGCTTACACCAAAGATGGCGGCACAGTGCATGTCCTCAACTTAAACAAACCCGCTGCCGTGTGGCTCACAATCGACGGAAGTGTTCTGGCTAGCAATACCGACGCCATCGAAACGCAAATCATCGTCGATATCTACGAGAAGAACAAAAGCTTTTTAGAGGATGACCATGCCGAAATATTATCAGTTTAAAGTTGCGGGGTACTATCTCGATTTCACATCTTTTTGCGTGGTGGAATGCATGCACGTTCACGCCAGCGACAAAAAGATGACCGAGACCGGATCGGGAAAATTTTTCGTTAAACAAAACGGCGATTCGGTGCTAAAACAAAAAGGAAGACTAAACGACAGAGAGATTGGGCGCATCCAAAAATTCATCAAACAAAACTACCGAGACATGTATCGGGTATGGTCCCAATACAGCGATGAAGGTTTTTATGAGCAGTGATATTTCCTCTGAAATACACCGATGCCAAAACCGATTTTCAACGCGACATGTCTCGTTAGCCTTTCGAGGAAGAACCCTTCACACTCCGCTATGCTACGGATAGCTTCCGTCAGCCAACGGCCCAGGCCGGCCTGGGCCGTTATTCATTATTAATTATTCACTAAAACTTCCCATATCAAAAATGGGCTTCGTACCTTGAAAATACAATAACACAGGCAATCAGATAGGATTCTTATGCGGCCAGCGCTGCTTTGGCTAAAGAATTCCGTATGTACTTCGGCAGACGGCCTACAAACATTT
>JAFRBB010000067.1 GCA_017405085.1 Eubacteriaceae bacterium | reverse complement strand
TCAGGCTACGATTTCGCTATCCCTTCTTCTCGCCCACACCTCACGATGTAAACCTTGGGAGTCGCTTTGGGGTTCGTCGGCAACTACGCCCCTTGTGGACTTTCACCACAGACTGACGGCATGCCCGTCATACTAAAAAAAAGCCGCCGTTTAAAACAGCAGCTTGACAATTTGAAGCAATGATCCGCGGGAATTCTAAATTTTGATTTTAAATGCGTCCCGAAGGTTTTGATGTCGGTTTTGCCGGCATTTTTTATATCATGAAACCCGTGTTTGATAACGAGGCAATCTATCATTTTCGGATGAGCGCATACGCCTGTGTTCAGGCGATATCAGAGTGTTTATAAATGTTGATGATAAAAGCACACTAATTTGCTTTTTCTCCCAGGGTGTAAAAACGATGGATCAAATCCGCCGCGGGTTTCGGCCAGAAGCGCGAGAGCATAGCCGCGTCTTCCCTGCCGCGACTTCCCCCTTCGATGACCGCGGTGGTTGTGGAATCTTGGTGAATGCGGTGTCCCACCAGTTTTTCGGGAATGTGTAAAAAGGCGCCGTCCAATTTTGAAAAGCGCTCCCACATGGCCCAGTCGATGTTGGTCTTCCAAACATCGTCGAAATGAATGTCGCCGGTCATTTCGCGATTGTAAGTTACCGATGGACAACAGATGGGATTGCCGAAGGACAGCATTCGTCTTCGAAGCGGTTTGCTGTAGGGCGCCACATCGACGGCTTTTAACATGGTCTCTTTGATTTTGAGATGAACCCCCGGATTCACAAAACGGCCGTCTCTGATTTCCGCGTAATCCGTAAAGGCAATGATTCCCTGAGGATGATTTAAAAAAGCCGTCATCACCGCGTCAAGATAATATTTCATATAGACATCGTCTTGATGCGCAAGGGTTACGAAATCCGTTTCGGCACAGGATAAGCCGTAAGTCCAATCATCCCCGAGACCGTGTCCGTCATGGACAAAAACCGGAATGCCGTAGCGATAAGCAATATCTCTGATATGGGCGTTGTCGGTGGACGTTGAAATGAGCAGATGACTTCCGCCGAGGGTCTGCCGCATCAGGGAGCACACGCACATTTCAAGGTAGGGCGACTCACCGTAGGCCAAAATCACAAATGTATGATTAAGCATCAAGCATCTCCTTTATCGGTTTTGTTTTGAATTTGGTTAATTTTTGTTTCCAAATCGCGGATGCGCTTTTCAAGAAGCGCCGAGTTTTGAATCAGTTCTTTGTTGCGTTCGCGCAATCGGCTGATATTCTGACTGCTTCGCAATGAAAACATAAACAAAAAAAGTAATCCGAGCAAAAACAAAAGCGACGGCGCGTAGTCAATGCCGACGGCATCAGCCAAAATAATGATAAGCTCCGGCCAAATTCCGAAAATCAAAATGACAATGGCGCCGATCATCCACAAAATGCTTTCATCCTGACTGATTTGATTTTTACGCACGTTGCGATAAATAAAGACAATCGTAATAATGGCCACTAAGATGAAAAAAATACGGGATGTCATGAGCGTTTCACCTTTTTCATACCTGTTAAATTATTGAAAAACACAACGATGATATAATAGATCATCTTAAACATGTATTTGGCAGGCTTCACAATACCGCCGTGCATACTCTCGCCAGACTCTCTATTTTTCATTTTGACCGAAACTTCATCAATGGAATATCCTTGGTAAATGAGCTGAATCAGTAAATTGGCGTCCGCGAATTCGGGATAGGCGTCAATTTTAGAAAGCGGTGTAAAAACGTCGCGTTTTAAAACCTGCAATCCCGATGTGGGGTCGGATATGGTCTTGCCGGTAAGCATTTTGATAATCTGTTTGAAAAGTCCTGTCCCCACCCGTCTGAAAAAAGAGTGATGATAGCCTTTGTTTTCCAAAAAACGCGACCCGATGACGATGTCCGTATCGCTTTTCAAGGCGAAGTCGTACATTTTTTTTGCTTCGCCGGCCAAATGCTGCCCGTCACCGTCAAATTGGATGAGATAATCGTATTTTTCCTGAACAGCATATTTTAGTCCGGTTTGAATGGCAAAGAAATATCCCAGATTAACGGGCAAATTCAGATATTGAACTTCGGGATAGGCTTTAATGACCGAAACCGTATCGTCGGTAGAGCAGTCATTGATCACCAGAACATCCGCCTCCGGAAAGTTTTCTTGAATATCGGCAAACACCGAGGGTAAATTCGACTCCTCGTTGTGGGCCGGAATAATCATTAAAACAGACATTAATACTCCTTATCGTTTGAGATTCATCAAAATAACGCCAACCAATATAAATCCAAGCCCGACCCATTGCATCGGGGCGACGGTTTCTTTCAAAACGAAAATCGACGCCGCGATAATGAGCACATAGGACAGGCCCGTGGTCACCGGCTGAATATAGCTTAAGTCAAACTGCTGGACGATCACAATCCACATCAAAAAACTGACCACATAAAGCACCAACCCCAGCAGCGTCAAATAAGACAGCTGCAAATTGAAAAAGCTGCTTGTGATGGCTAATTTGTTGGCCTCTGAGCCCAGTTTAACGAGGGTAAGTCCCCCAACCGTGCAAAAAAGATAGACGATCACAGCAAGAATCATCATGATATTCATTCCTTTCAAGATACATAGTAACGCGTCGTGAGGGACACGATTGACACAATTTGAGCCACAATGACCAATACCACATTGAGGGGTTTGCTGATTTGATAAAACCGCTCTCCGAAGGTGATTTTATAATTGAAAAGCGCTGCCAAAGCTGTCAGGGCCGGATAGGCAACTGGAATAAAATAGCGTCCTTGGATTCCGTTGGCAATGGTGGCCCCTTCTTTCCCAAGGGTGACCAGAGTCAAGATATAATAAAACACGGCGAACAGCAACAGCACAAAGCCTGTCAACGCCAAGGCCGTCAGCGCGACCAGCCTTAAGGTATCGGAAAAGCTGTTGTTTTGAATATACTGAATTTCCGTTCTGTTCATCTCAAAGAGCGCCCCGATCAGTCCGATATAATACAGACCGATCAGCCAACCGGGCAAGACAACATCCAACCAGCCGAGCTTGCCGATAAACTCTTCAACAAAGCTGCTGCCAAAGGTTTGGAAAGTGTTTTGCACCACGCTAAACAACCGAATCGGATTGGTTATCACCGTGATAATCTGACTCGTTGACATGGTGTTGTCGGTGACGACGCCGGCATAAAGAATTCGTCGGAAGATGGCGATGATCACATAAACGGCCAAGGACGCGACCACGATTTGGGCAAAGGCGCGAAACCGGTCTGATTTCGTGCCGAATTTGGCGGTGGGGATGGCCAAAAGGAGCAGCACCAAAGGAAAATACACCGTTTTGACAAAGGTGAGGATGATGCTCAATATCAATATTTTGACAAAGCTTTGCGTCGTGAAATTCGCATGCGGGTTATAAATGAGATTTAAGACCTCGGCGATAAACAAGGCGCACACCGAGATGACCATGACATCATAAGACAGACTCGCGGCCTGAAAAACCGCCATGGGCAGAAGCGCCAGCAAAAGGAAAAGATTTTTGCACACCGGCGTTGTCTTAATGGCCAAATAGAGGATGCCCACATAAAAAAACAGATTAAAGAGCCGCCCCATAAAAAGCGTCCACAAAACAGACAAACCAAAAAGATGGGCAATGGCCATGCCGAAAGCCTGAGGCAGATAATAGATGATGTAGGCATTGACGGTCACATAGGTCGTTTGCTCTTTTTCGTTGAAAGTGGAGGTGTACACATCGTTCCAGTTGCCGATATCCCGGAAACTCGTTTTGTTTTCGGGATGTCTGCTTAAATAGCCAAAAGCGGATACAAAATCCATGACTTGCGAGTCCATCTCATCGATGACGACGCCGTCTTCCACCCGGGGAATCAATCGAAACTCCGAGAGGGAATAACTTTTTAAAAAGTGCGTCATTTCATCCGGCACCTGAAAAGGCGGTGTCAGGAAAACAAACATCACGCCGAAGATCAGCGCCAAAGCGACAAACCATTTGTGAGCGGCAAAGGGCTTTGTTTCCCGATGACGCATTTTTCCGGATTCAAAAGCGGTGTCTTCCGGTTCCTGCGTGAAAAGCGCATCCTGTGTCATCGGCTGAAAGGGCTGCGCTTCCCTTTGATATCCGGTGTCATCACCGTCTCTTTGAGCTTGATAGACGGATTCGACTTCGTCTTGTTTTTTTTTCATTCGCCGTCGGCGTTCCCGCTCGATGCGGCGTTGTTCTTGAGGTGTATTCATTTCGCTTTCCTAATATTTTTTGAGGATTGGAATGGTTTTGTACGCCGGCGGGGTTTTGTTTGCGGGCGGATTCATACGCGTCTTATGAATCATTAATGATGGGATAAAACTCAGGCTGTACCTGAGTTTTTGACTTGTTTTTTCTGTCTTATGCTTTTTGTTTTTTCTATGACTTTTGCTCCGCAGGCATGTAGCGTCAAATCACAAACATTTTTTTGATTCTCAATTATCCTTCTTGATAAATCGAAAGAATCTTTCTCAATACGCGTATTTAAACATGGAGAAAGGCGTTTTGATGATAATGCTGATTTCCATCCAAACGGACCACTTTTCGATATACTCGATGTCGCACTCAATGCGTTTTTCAATGGAGGTGTCTCCGCGATATCCCCTCACCTGCGCGAGACCCGTCAGTCCCGGACGGACATGATGCTTAATCATATATTGCGGCACTTCATTTTTATATTTGTTGACGAAAAACGGCCGCTCGGGACGAGGTCCGACAATACTCATATCGCCTTTGAGCACATTGACAAACTGCGGCAGTTCGTCAATACAGGTTTTTCTGATAAAGCTTCCGAATTTTGTTTTTCGGGGATCGTCTTTGGTCGTCCAGGTTTTGTCGCCTACTTCGGGAACATCGTTTCGCATGGAACGAAATTTATAGATTTCAAATTCTTTGCGATTGACGCCGACACGGGTTTGCTTATAGATAATGGGGCCGGGAGAGGTGACTTTGACCAAAATAGCCGTGACAAGCAGCAGCGGCGACAAAATAATGAGCACCAGCAACGACGTGATGATGTCGAAAACACGCTTGGCGATATGGGTGAAGGGATCGTCCAAGGGCACATAACGGGTGTTGATGAGGGGTACGCCGTCCAATTCATCAAAGGCCGGCTTGGAGCCGCGGACCAGATTGAAATAGTCGGGAATGATCTGCGTCTTGACGCCCATAAATTCACAGGTATCGATGACAGCATTGATGCGTCTGTAGCTTGTGTTGGGCAAGGCAATGATCACTTCGTCCACGCGGTTCTGCTCCAGGATTTTCTCCATTTCCCGGGTTGTGCCCAAAATGGGAATGCCTTCTTTTTCTCCACGGGGATAATAGTCATCGACATATCCGAAAATTTGATAACCCATATGGGGATCGCTGTTGACCTTATCGATGAAGGTCTGCCCGAGTTTTCCCGCGCCGACAACGATGATGTGCTTGATATTGATGCCTTTTTTGCGCATTGAACGCAGCGAATAGCGGATAATTCCCCGTTCGACAATCATTCCGCCGGTGCTGATCAAATAAAAGAGACCAAGCATGATCCGGGAGAAATCGACGCTTCTGACGGCGTAGAGAATCGACAGGATGATGATCATGCCGAGGAGATTTGCCACGGCAATGCGCTCGCATTCGCGATAAAACCGTTGCTTGCGATAGGGTTTATATAGGCCGAAGCTCACAAACAACAGCAAATAAATCGGCAGAAGAATCAACAGGAGTCTGGCGTAGGAAGTCAGCCTTAGCACTCGGATGCCGTCGGAAAACAAGGGCGACGAGAATCTGAGATAATACGCCAAAAACAACGCGCCGGCCACGACGATCATGTCAAAAAGAATCAACAGACCGTTAAAAAAATGCTGATTGCTTTTAATCATGGGCCGCCTCCTTCGCTTTGGCGTTTTTCCGCAGCGCTCGGGCTTTGAGCAATTTCGTGCCGACCGTCACGGCGCCGCGAGTCAGCGGACTGTATTTTTTTCGGTAATGTTTGTTGTAAAAAATGATCATGGCGTCATAAAAAGCGGCCACGACTTTGGGATTGCGTTTTCCGAAGCCGCTGACCCGTTTATAGTGAGTGATTTCGGCTCTGGGGTAATAGACCACTTTATAGCCGGCTTGTTTGATGCGATAGCACCAGTCGATGTCCTCGCCATACATAAAATAATCCTCATCAAGCATCCCGACCTCACGAATCACAGCCATCGGCACCATCATAAAAGCCCCGGTGATGCAATGCAAAGAATAGATTTTATCCTCATCCAAATAGGTGAGATCATAGGCGCCGAAAAGCTTGCTATCAGGAAAAGCCTTGTCCAGCTTTAAGGTGTGAAACACACCGCTTGACGGTGTCGGAAAGCTTCGCTTGCAAGCGGGATCGAGTCGTCCGTCGGCAAGCAAAACCTTGCAACCTAAGGCACCGATATCGGGATGGGCTTTAAGGTATGTTAAGCAGCGCGGCAAGGTGTCCGGTCTCACCTCCGTGTCAGAGTTGAGCAGCAAAACAACATCGCCTTTCGCCGCGCGAATGCCGATGTTGTTGGCTTTGGAAAAGCCCAAATTTTCATCGTTGATGATCAGTTTGATGTCGGGATAGGCCGCTTTGATGGCTTCGGCGCTGCCGTCGCGGGACGCATTGTCAACCACAATCACCTCGAAATTCATCGTCGAACAATCCGCCTCAAAGACGGATTTAAGACATTTTAAGGTGACGGTTTCGGTTTTATAATTCACAATAATGATCGATAGATCCATGGTGTTCTCCGTATTTTGTTTTTGGAATGCAAGGCGGTTTCGCCCGCGCGAAAAAGATTTGACTGTGAGGCTTTTCTTACGCATTATTAATGCGTGATTGTAAAAAACCCGACAAGCCGGATGTCAAATTTGATTTTTGGTGTTTTTGATTATATTTTTTGTCCATTCCCAATCTTTTTGATGACGTTAGCTGTTGTTGATTGAGCTATCAAGACCCCCTGCCATCACGCTCCGCTTCGCTTCCGCTAAACGTTATTCACCGATCGCTTTTTAACCCTTCGGTTTCGTCCGCGAAGGTTTGTCGTCTTGCGGCGGGCACGTTGTTTTTTCAGCGCGCCGCAGCCTTTATACGCCAATTGAAGCGCAAGGCCGGACATGAGCATTCCTTGAATTTTGATATAATTGGGAAGATTTTTCTTTTTAAATTTGACACGCTTCACCCGATGGGTCGTCGAAAGACCCTCTTTCAGGCCCGACAAATACGACTTGCCGTAGCCCTTTCGCATAAAGAAAAGCGCCTTGATCCCAAATCCCAAAACAAGAAAAGGCATATTGCCGGCAAGCTGAAGCGGCGGCATGTTTTTATAAACCGTATAGACATTGTTTCTCGCCGAAAGCTTGACTTTAAAATCGGAATATTTATTGCCCTCAGCCGTGGTTGCAGAACCAATATGATAACAAATCGCCCTGGGTTCGTAGCGGTTTTCATAACCGACAACCATCGCTCGGTAAGCCAAATCCACGTCTTCCATATAGGCAAAAAATGCCTCGTCAAAAAGACCGATTTCGTCCAAAACGGATTTTTTATAGATGCCGGCGCCGGCGCAGGTCGAAAATATGCGGCGGGGCGCGTTGTGGGTGTTGGCCGGGCAACCGTCACCGCGCTTGAAAGCCCAACCTAAGACATGAAACATGTCGCCGGCATCATCCAATATATTCCGCTCGTAATAGCGAATCATTTTGGACGAGACGGAAAAGATTTTTTCATCGTCGGACAGGGCCTCCACCAGAGCCTTGACAAACCCCGGATCGACCACCACATCATTGTTTAAAAGGATCAGATAATCACCGCGGCTGTTTTGAATACCGCGGTTGACCGAAGCGTCAAAGCCGGCATTTTTTTCGTTGATGAACAGCCGAATATCGGGATATTTTTTTTGAATGATCTCAACGCTGCGATCGGTTGAACCGTCGTCGACAACGACAATTTCAAAATCGCGAAAACTTTGATCGCCGAGACTGTCTATACAATTTTCGATAAAGGCCTCGCCATTATAGTTGGGAATGATGACGGAAACCAGTGGATGTTTTTCTGTTTTCATTTGTTTATTGTACATGATTGACCTTAATGAATGATTGAGTGATAAAAATCAAATTGTTTCGCCGGACCCGGCAAAAAAAAGGACCCGTCTGCGGGGTCCGCCCCGGCTGACCTGGTCTTTGCCCCCACACTCGCCGACGGGAAGTTTGGCTTGAGATTATCGCACGACTCCTTCTCTCGGCCCTTCGGCCGGTCGGACTTACTTCTAGGCCGCACCATGATCGCTTTTTCCCTTTTGAAAAAACTTACGTGGATCGTTTTGCCTGCGACTGGCATCGATTTTCAACCACAGACCCGGGTCCTTCAATTATAGAAAACTTCAAAAATGATGTCAAGTTTTAAAGAAGCAATTCGCATGAGCCGTAAAACGCAAAGCTGCCCACGGTGATATTATCGAAAAACCGTCGTTATACAAAGGAATAATTCATTGCGTCAAAATTCAAACGCATGTGAAAAATGACGGAGCAGTCAATCAAACCATGGCTTTTGATGAACCGACATTCGATTTACTACATTAATATCTGACGAAAAAACGCCGGGATCTTTACGACCTCGGCGTTTTCTTTCATTTTAAATATAACGATAAAAATGAATGAATGGGTTTATCCCTGTCATTATTTCAGTCTTTCGACTTGCTCGATGGATAATCCCGTGATCTTTGCAATTTCAGTAATAGGATAATCTCGATCAATCATACGAGCGGCAATAACGTTGAGGACGTCTTTGTCATTTTCGTATCCGACTTTCGAGCGCGAATGTTCTACAACAATTCTCGGTGTCATCGTGATCACTCCTTTCGGCTTTCGCCATTAATCATCAAAAATCATCTTTGTGTTCGTTTTTGATTAGGTGCTATCATAATCCTTTTACCAAAAAATTGCAATGATGTTTCGTTTTCAAAAAGTGAATGAAACATTTTCAATCGCTAAAATTTAAGGAAACGCCCAATTATTCCGTCTTTTGACCCTCAATGATATGAATCATAATGGCGTTTTCGACCCGTCTGCGCTCAATTTCACACGCCGTGTGATAAGGTTCCATCACGGTTTTATTAAAATTGTACGCATTAGCATGGCAACCGCCGCCACAATAATACCGGCACCAGCATGTGCTGCAATCTTCTTTTTTGAGCATATTGGCTTTCGCGAATTCATCGCGTATCTCGGGCTTATCAATGCCGTCAAACACATCTCCCATTTTAAAATCGTCATTTCCCACAAATTGATGACAGGGATAAATATCTCCTTCGGGCGTAACAGCGATATAGTCCCGTCCTGCCCCGCACCCCGAAAGGCGTTTATACACACAGGGACCGCCGTCAAAATCAATATTGAAATGGAAAAAGTTATAATCGAGGCCGTCGTCTTTTCGATTTAAATAATCCAAAGCGAGTTTATCGTATTCCGCTTTGATGGTCTCGACATCTTCATCCAAGATGGCATAGGGCATCCCGGGTTCGGTGACAACGGGTTCGACGGAAATGCTGTCAAATCCCTGCTTCGCCAAAAATTTGACGTCTTCGGCAAAATCCAAATTGTATTTGGTGTAGGTTCCCCGCACATAATAATCTTTATGCTCGCTCATGCGGCGGGAAGCCATTTTTTTAATCGCCGGCAAAATCGTGTCGAAAGAACCTTTGTCGTTGACGGTTTTTCGCATACGGTCGTTGACTTCTTTTCGGCCGTCAAGGCTCAGGACAATATTGCCCATATTGTCATCCAGCCAATCGATTTTGGCGTCGTCGAGTAAAACAGCGTTGGTGGTTGTGGTGAAATTAAATTTTTTGTGATGAGTTTTTTCAAGCTCACGGCCATAGGCGACCAAGGCCTTAACCACGCCGTAATTCATCAGCGGTTCCCCACCGAAAAAGTCCACCTCCAAATTGACTCGGGGGCCGGAAGCAGCGACAAGAAAATCCAAGGCTTTTTTGCCCACCTCCAATGGCATCAAAAGTTTTTCTCCGTTAAAATCCCCTTGAGAAGCAAAGCAGTATTTGCATTTTAAATTGCAGTCATGGGCCACATGCAGGCACATCGCTTTGATGAGATTATTGTTTTGATAAAAGCTCGGATCATAATCGTCTTCGGTAAAAAGCAGATGGTCGTCTTCGAGTGCTTTGATTTCGTCAACACATTCCTCAATATCGCTTTTTTCATATTTATGCGACCATTTCTCCGCAATCTCAGTTTTACTCAGGGTTTTGTAGTCGTCCAATATATCGAAGGTCATCTCATCGACGGTCAGCACGGTACCGCTTGCGACATCCAAAACAATGTAAAGTCCGTTTAAATAAAATTTATGAATCATTTGGTTTCCTTCCGTAAACGCAGACGCGTGTTTGCGCGTCCCTTAAAAATGCGTGATAAGCATCGAATCCTCGCTTCTCTCCCGGCTCCGGCGAACATTCGTCAGGAGCCGCTTATCGCCCACAATCGAGTAGGGCGGATTTTCTCCGCCCTCTCACACCACCGTACGTGCCGTTCGGCATACGGCGGTTCAACGTAACTTCAAAGCATGTCGCTTTGTGTGCTCTCTCCTTTCCGCTCCCATGGATTCGCCCTAAGTTGTGCAGTATCTGCTCTTTTACGTTTCGCCCTTCCTGCTGTCAGGTATTCCATGGAGCATACATTTGATTACACGGTTACATTGTTCAGCCCTTTGACAATACCCATTTCAGAGCTTTGTCTACTATGGCTT
>JAFRBB010000066.1 GCA_017405085.1 Eubacteriaceae bacterium | reverse complement strand
GTTTTAACACGCCCTTTCTTAAACCCCCGTTTCCTGAACTATATACAGTATAACGGAAAACGGAATTTATATTTTTAGTGGACCATTTTTCGTCCGGAAATGTTATTTGAAATGGACCTTTTTTAGATTAACAAAAACATTTTCGCGCGCATCTTTTTGTCAAGGGTAAGAAGAAAAGCCTTTGCCGGTTGTTCCCCGCCCACACTCTCATAAAACACAACGTCAAATCTCGGCATATCATCACCTCTTAGTCTAATAATATAGGATTTATCCTATTTTGTCAATCGTGGACTCTCGGCAATGCGGATAAAAGATCATGCCGTTCGCCTTCGTTTTTACTGTTTCTTTCAATAAACAGTTGTGGCAGTCTGTCTTTTTTGGTCACAATCATTGCTGTGCTACACCTCTTGTGATTTCTAATGAACGCCCAAAGCCAAGCGGTTGATTAAATCTTTTCTAAAACAAAAGTTTAACATCAAAAAACTCCCCCGCGAGGAGGGAGTAGTTGCTTTTAAGTTGTCTAACAGAAGAACTAACGTTTTTAAATCCGCAGGTTCATGAACCGGTCATGCGTTTTAAAGCTCAAAATTCCGCAAAGCATTTCCGGAAACATTGACTCATTCGCCGTCCACCGGCAGTTTGGCGTCCCGTCTCGTTTCAATTTCCGTGGTCACCATCTCGACAAAGGCGTCCACGGTCATATCAAAGGTTTTGCCGTCGCGGTTACGCACGTTGACCATGCCGTTTTCCGCTTCTCTCGCGCCCAAAACCAACATGTAAGGCGGTCTGTCTTCCTTCTGGGTCTGACGGATTTTATAGCCGATTTTCTTGCTCGACGTGTCCTTGACGGCGCGCACGCCAAGATCAAGCAGTTTTTCCGTCACGGTGTCGGCGTAATCCACCGTCTTTTCGGAAATGGAGAGCACCTTCACCTGCACCGGCGCCAGCCATGTCGGGAAACGGCCTTTGGTTTCCTCGATAAGATAGGCCATAAAGCGGTCCAATGAGCCCAAAATCGCCCGGTGAAGCACCACCGGCGTCTTTTCCTCATTGTCCTTGTCAATATAGGTCAGATTAAACTTCGCCGGCAGACAGAAGTCCAGCTGACAGGTTGAGAGCGTATATTCGGCGCCCACCGCCGGCTTGACATTGACGTCCAGTTTGGGACCGTAAAACGCCGCTTCGCCGATTTCCTCGGTATAGTCGATGCCGATATCGTTGAGCACGTCGCGCAGGTCCGCTTCGGCGCGGTTCCACATGTCATCGTCATCGTGGTATTTTTTCTTGTCCGCGGGATCCCGCAGGGATAAAATACAACGGTAATCCGTAATATTAAAATCCTTATAGGTTTCAAAAATCAGATTGCACACCTGAGCCACTTCATCTTTAATCTGTTCCGGCGTCACAAAGAGGTGCGCGTCGTTTTGGCAAAAATGGCGGCCCCGTTCGATGCCCTTTAAGGTGCCGGAGGCTTCATAGCGGAAATCGTGGGCGATTTCCCCAATGCGGATCGGCAGCTGACGATAACTGTGAGGCTCATTGGCGTAAATCATCATGTGATGGGGGCAGTTCATCGGACGCAGGACATAAGCCTCTTCGTCCACCTCCATCGCCGGGAACATGTTTTCTTTGTAATGGTCCCAATGGCCCGAGGTTTTATAGAGATCCACCGTTCCGATACACGGCGTCATGACGTGCTGATAACCGAGACGGGTTTCTTTTTCTTTGATGTAATTTTCAAGCTGCTGCCAGATGACATAGCCATTGGGCAAAAACATCGGGAGGCCTTTGCCGCAGAGATCATCGGTCATAAACAGGCCCATTTCCTTGCCGATTTTGCGGTGATCCCGTTCTCTGGCTTCTTTGGCCAGGCGTTCCCATTCCGCCAGTTCATCATTGTTTCGAAAGGCGACGCCGCCGATGCGGGTAAGCATCACGTTTTCGCTGTCGTTTTTCCAATAGGCGCCGGAGAGGGTGGTCAGCTTAAAGGCCTTGAGCGCCTTGGTGTACGTCAGATGCGGTCCGACGCACATGTCGATAAAATCACCTTGTTCAAAAAAGCTAAATTCCGTTTCATCGGCCAAATCGCCCATGTGTTCCACTTTGTAAATCTCGCCGCGCTCCGACATCAGTTTTTCCGCGTCTTCACGGTTTAAGAAATAAGATTTTAAGGGATAATTGGCCTTGCAGATTTTTTTCATTTCCGCTTCGATGGCCGGCAGATCCTCGTCCGAAAGCTTGACATCCCCCATGTCAATGTCATAGTGAAAGCCGTTTTCCGTGGCGGGACCGTAGCCGAAACGCGCCTGGGGATACAGGTGTTTGACCGCCTGGGCCAAAATATGCGCCGCCGTGTGGCGCAGCACATGAAGCTCATCTTCTTTGGGGCATTGACTCGTCTTGCCGAATCGATCGATAATTTTCATTTGAACCTTCCTTCCGGTAAATCATTTTTTAAAGGCGCAGCGCCAACGCGCTGACCCATCGTTTTTAAACTTAACATTTCTATTATAATCAAGGCAAAATTCTTTTTCAATGCTTTTTTCCCTTTGATAAAAAAAGACCGCCCACCCGGCGCCAATCTGCGGGCAAAATGGCAATGTCAGGCAATTCATCAAAGATAACGTTCATGCAAATCGCCGGCAAATCCCGATAGAAAATCTGAAGACGTGATACCCTTGACGATTGCCCGACGGGCAAATCAACCAGAGCGTTTTGACTATGTCGCAACGCGCTCATAATCCCGTCGCGAAAAAAAACCGCCTTTCGGCGGATCATGATTTTGGATCGTTTAAAATGGCTTGTCCGAGGGCAAGAAGCCTCGCGTTGAGGGCGTCATGACGGCTGTCTTCTCCCTCTCCGCAAATGTCCATGCCGATGATGCGCCGGTTCATCCCGATGGCTTTTAGACTCTCAGTCAACGTCCGCTCCGTCATGGTGCCCTGATCCCAATCCGTGATGGCCGCCGACGGGGAAAGCACATCCTTATCCACGGAAATATACACCGGCAAATCCGCGGGCAAAGACCGAAAAGCGTCCGGGGCCGACTCCGCGGAGACCCGGGTCACTCGGTCCGATACGGCATCGGGCACAACTTGGTCATCTCCGGCGCCGATTAGCGCAATCTGACGGCAAAGGGACTCGCCCTCAATGAGATCCAAAGCCCAGGAGCCGCAGCTCAAAAGCCCACCGAAGGCCGACGGCTGCATATCGCTGTGACGATCATAAAGCGCCAGTGCGAAGGGCTCTCTCACGCGCTCCGCAAAAAACAGCGATAAATAATGATAATTGCCGCCATCGATAAAGTGTACGGCGTCAAGGGGTAGTGTTGCCAGTCTTTCGCGGATGACCGCCCGCGCCGCGTCGTCGCAATAGCCGCCGGTTCCCGGCACATCCCGCAAATCCACGCGGTTTAGTCCGCGGTGAAAAGTCTGCCCGATATATGCGTCACTCATGATGATGACCGCGTTTTTTGTTTCCATAATTTCACCTTTATCATTGCCCGAAGAATCGTTTCGATGGACATTTTCCACGATTCATCGTCAGTGCCATGCTCAAGCTTGACGGCAACGGGCGCGAATGATCATCACTTCGGTTTTCCCTTCGATTTGATATCGCCGCGCATGTGCTTGGCTTTCATCATGCTTTTGAAGTATCGCCGGATTCAATCCTCATCAAAGATAATCAGCCTTCGGCAAATCAAGGCGCATCGCCATGATTTTAAGCTTCCGGACATCGTGTCGCCTCACATATCCGGCACAAAAACAAACCTAATTCTCTCTGATTACTTCGTTTTATTATACAAGCGCGCCAGCTTCAAAATCATTATTTTTTGTAAATTCTCAGTCCCTTGGGATAATGATTTTTGATGATTCTGCCGTCCCCTTTGCCAAACCCCAGGGGAAAACCGTGCCAGCACACCAGACACCAGCCCTTCACCGGCGCCGCCAAAGGCTCCCCTTTCAGATAAGCAAAGGCAACGTTGTCGTCATCGGTGTCAAAGACATTGCCGAAAGCGTCCCGGGAAAGGGTCATGGCCAGGGTATGGGTCGGCTCGACACGGTTTTTCTTCACTTCGGCCAGCGGGACGCCGCAGCGCAAAAGCCGCATGCCGGATAAACGGTCCGGGTTGATGCCTTTGGGCGGCTCGAAAAGCATATCCCCCACCCGAAGAATCTCCCCTTCGGGAAAGGCCAGGCCCGTCTCATCGCAAAAGGCTCTCAGGCATTGCATCGTTTTTTTATCCGCCCGGGCAAAAGCCGGCTTTTTAGCGCGTTTATTTTTTGTCCGCGGTTGATCCGGTGCGTCGGCGGTTTTTTTAAGCTTGGCAATAAAATGGCCTTCTCCGGGCACCTCGTGGGGCATCACCCGCAGGGCCGCCGCCACGTCCTTTGTGCCGTTAAGGGTCCATTCTGGGCGCCCTCTGCCGACAATGCCGGGCAGTTCAAGGGGCACCGCCTCATAGCGCCCGGTTTCGAGCATCGCCTCCATCACCTGCTCATTTTCCTCGGGAGAAAAGGTACAGGTGGAGTAGACCACTTCACCGCCGACGGCCAGCAATTTGTCCACCGTCTCCATGAGCTTTTTTTGACGCTCGGCACAGGCAGCCACCCGCCCCGGGGACCACTCGGCCGCGGCATCGGGATTTTTGCGAAACATGCCCTCGCCGCTGCAGGGCGCGTCCACCTGAATTTTATTAAAAACGCCGGCAAAAGCGGGCAGCAGTTTTTCGGGAAAAGCCGAGGTCAAAACGCTGTTGACCATGCCCATGCGCTCGGTGTTTTCCGCCAGTATTTTGGAACGGGACGCCACCAATTCGTTGGCGACAATCACGCCCTCGCCGGAAAGCTTACAGGCCAGCTGCGTCGTTTTGCCGCCGGGCGCAGCGCACAAATCCAGCACCGCATCCCCGGGCTTCGGGGAAAGGGCCTCCGCCGGGATCATGGCCGTCGGCTCCTGAACATAATAGAGCCCCGCGTAGTATGCGGCGTGTTTTCCCGGGCGGATGTCGGGGGAAATGGTATAACCCGTCGGGCACCATGGCACAGCCTCATCGGCAAAGGGCACCAGGTCCTTAAAAGCCGTCTCGTCTATTTTCAGCGTATTGCGGCGAATGCCCTTATGAGCCGGCGCGTCAAAAGCCTCGGCAAAACGCTCCCATTCGTCCTTCATCAGCCTTTTCATTTTATCGCTAAACGCATCGGGTAGTGTGAGCACAATTTTCTCCTTCTCTCAAGCTGCCGGTCACATCATCATCCTGCTGTGGGCCGCGTCCATGACCGCCACGCAATGATAAACTGCGAGGGCCTATGACATCAAGTTGACCGGACGTCACGTAACTTGCAACACCCTGGCATAACCGCCACGGACTGCCAAAGTTCCGGTTAATGCCATCACGATAACACACCTGGCTCACGCGGTCAATCATCACAACCGACAATCAACTGTATGATGTCTGATCCATACAAAAAGCGAACGATTGACGTTCGCTTCAGAGTGTAGACAAAGTCCAGGGCAAAAGCTCTGGGCTTTTGTTATTAAAGAAAAGAATCACAAAAAATGGTATAATGAGGATATCAAAATAAAGGCGGTATTTCTCAAATGATGACACAGAATTCGGATAAGAAGC
>JAFRBB010000065.1 GCA_017405085.1 Eubacteriaceae bacterium | reverse complement strand
TGAGGTGTACCCGTTTTAGTGGACTCCTTCCCCCAGTATAATTAACCTACTGAGAGGAGATCGCTATGACAGAAATCAACCCCGAACGACAGAATGGAAAGAAGCAACGCATCCGATATTCCGGGGAATATCGGATGAACGCGGCAAAGATGGTTCTTATCGACGGTTTTTCGACCGGAAGGGCCGCCGCTTCTCTTGGATGCACCCAAGAATCAATCCGCACGTGGGTCAGAAAGTATCGTTCACGCATTCTGCCCAAACCGCAAATGACCGTGGAAGAAGAGAATCGGCTTCTCAAGAAGGAAAACAGCCGCCTTCAAATGGAGCTTGAATTCTTAAAAAAAGCCGCAGCGTACTTTGCGAAAGAGTCGAAGTAAAGTACGCCTTCATTACTGAAAACAAAGACTCGTTTCCCATCGCCATGATGTGCAGACTTCTCGAAGTCAGCAAAAGCGGCTACTACAAGTGGCTCAAAGCTGCTCCGAGCCGGAGAGCAGAACGCCGGGAAAGACTGGCTGTCCGGATTAAGGAAATCCATGAACAGGAACATCGTATTCCCGGACAGCGGAAGATACGTGAGTCACTCCGCCGAAACGGAGAAGAGTGCAGTTTGGGGCTGGTTCGGAGAATCTGCCGAGAGTGCGGGATTTACAGCCGCACCCTAAAAAGAAAGCGCTCTAAGCCGCTTACGACCGATTCGAAGCATTCAAATCACGTTTGCAAAAACATTCTGGATCGCGACTTTGTCACGACCGGGCCGAATGAAAAATGGCTGACGGATATTACCTACATCAGGATCAAGGGGAAATTCGTCTATCTCTCCGCCATCATTGATCTGCACTCACGGAGAGTGATCAGCTGGATTATTTCCCATGATATGAAAACCCGGCTCGTTGTTGACACTCTGAAACGGGCGTTAAAAACTCGCAAGGGGATCGTTCCGAAACAGATCATCTTTCACAGTGACCGGGGTATTCAATATACCTCAGAGGAATTCCGTCAGGAATTAAAGAGATTTGGAATCACCCAGAGTATGAGCGGCAAGGGCGAATGCTGGGACAACGCCCCCTGTGAAAGCTTCTGGGGAAAATTGAAAAGGGAATGGCTGAACCATTACGGTACCTTTGAAAGTATTGAGCAGGTTCACCTCGCGGTTTTTGAATATATCGAAGGGTATTATTACAACCAGCGGCTTCACGAAGGACTCGGTTACCGAACTCCACGTGAGGTCGAAGAAGAATATTTCGGTGTCCGTTGACACTGTTTCAATGGAAATGTAAAATCGTATCGTTAACTGGGGGTAAGTGTCCACTTTTTGAGGTACATGTCAGAAAAGACGGTCCGGTTTTCCGCATTGGCAGAGGAAAAAATTATCGCTACCCCTCCCCAAATCGCGTTTATGCGGTCCGGCACATCGAAAACCTATTCGGTTCGGTTAGAGCACATCGCAGATCAACCGCTCAGGATCGACTCGGTTTCTGCTGACGAGACGGTCTCAGCAGAAATACATTCATCCGATTTTACGGAAACTCCCACGGTGGAAATCACCTTTCCTGCGGATTGGAATCCCGCGGGCGAAGTTAATCTGGAAATTCACGGACAGGTTCAGAACGGGGAAGTGTTCGTTCTGCCGCTTCCGGTCACGGTCATTTCAATGAAAGGGGGTTCGGAATGAGACGGTTGGTGCTATTTCTATTCCCGCTCTTTCTGCTATGCGGATGCCGGGAGGGCCATTTGCCGAGAACCGGCGGGCTCCCGAAACCGAAATATTCCGATTCGCAGCTCAGCGAAGGCCTGAAGAGCCCTGAATCCGAAAAGCTCGACGTTGTTTCAGCACTTGTCGATCAAACCCTTGAAGCGGTTCGTGCTGAAAAGCTCCCCGAACGTCTTCCGAACTGGATTGCATACCACGCCGTTTTAATTTTCGGCCCGGACAGCTATCAGGTCTGGCGAAACGGGAATGCCGATGAAAACTTGTCCCGCGTGTTTTCTGTAATGCTCCGTTCTGAAACGAATGCGGAAGGCGCTTTCGTTCTTCGGGAAGGAAAACCGTGGCCGCGCCATTCAGGAAGTTATTTCTCACAAGAACACCATCCCGACCAGTTCCTGAACTATTTCAGTATGACCGGCGGGACCCTCGACGTGGAAATTTCGATTGACGGCCGACAGTTTACAATGCGCGACCTTCTTGATCGCTCACTCCTGGAATCAAAGGCGGATCAGGAGCTCGATTACACCGTTCTGGCTTATTCCCATTACCTTGAGCCGGGCATATCATGGACCGACAAGTTCGGCGAAACAGTTTCGTTTCCGGAACTATTGAAAGTCCTGTTAGCGAAAGACGAACCCACCTGTCTGGGAACCCATCGTTTGGGGGCTCTTGCGCGGACACAGAGCCGGGAGGCGCTCTGCCGCACGCCCGAAATGAAAAAGCTCTTACCGGAGCTTGAACTTCAGGTACGGACCGCCGTTTATGAGCTGAAGTCCGCACAGCGACCGGACGGCTGTTTTGCCATTCCGGGCGAAACGCCCTGTTCCAACAGTGCGGATTTTGCGGATATCTATTTTACAGGTCATTCACTTGAATGGATTCTCTTTCTCGGTGATCGGTTCGCCGCCGACGACTGGTTCGTCGATGCCATAGAATCGCTTGCGATCAAGGTCCTTTCCAATTACGAGCTGATTTACCGGAACCTTGACGCGGTCGGTTCGCCCGGATCGCATTACGATTTCGACGGTTTGTCCCATGCCGTCTCCGCACTGTCGCGGTGGCGGAAGATCATAGAAGAGGGCAATTTGCCCTCAGATCATACAACTGTTTCCATTTCAGATTAAGGAGTTCGCTATGAATTCGAGAAACTTTATCGTCACTGTTGCTGTTGCCATTGCGTTTTTCGCCGCGTGCTTTGTTTGGGAAGCGCGGGGTGTCTTGTCCGAAGGCGGAGGAAAGGAAATTTCGGTGGGGTCGTGTAATACATTAAGAACCTCATCTCTTCTACCTGATGCCTGTTCGGCAACGCCTGAAGTATCATGCGAAACCAGTTTCTTCTATCAAACCATCCATTTTGAATGTGGATGTAAGCAGACCTTTGTCTTGATTTCGGGTTGTGTCAGGCCTTATTCGGAATCAGCCTGTACGGCAAAGGATGGACACTTGGCGTCACTGTCAGAAGAAGGAATTTATGTTGATGACACCAAGATCGGGAATTGCGGTGGAAAAAACGGATATTACTGCGAGACTGCATATCCGGGACAAAATATCACGCTTAGTCATGACTTCGATCCGGAATGTCCTCACGGTTCCTGTTCGAAAAAAATTAGCATTTATCCTTGTCATCAGACGGACGATCAAGTACCAAATCTGGATTGTGGAACAAAAAGAGAAATAAAGATCGGGTGTTAATGGCATATACAGGGTTTATCGAAGTATTTCGGTGTTGGATATGTAATACTGTTATAATTTATGTGATATGACAATGATCTTTCAAAATCTTAGTGTTGTGGCAAAATCCGTCGTAGTGTCGGTGTTGATGATAACCTTTTGCTCCCTTACCGATGTCGTCCCTGTTTATGCGGAAGAAGACTTTGAAAAAACCGTGGAAGAGTTCAAGGAAATAAAATCGTCAACCGGTTTTGCGCCCAGTCTTAACGACTACATTAGGCTTGTCATTGATGACAAGAGAAAGAGTCTTTCGGCTTCGGAACAAATTGATTTATGGCAAATCCTTAAAGAGATGCAGAACCCGATGATAACCCGTGAAGAATTGCTTGCCCTTTTGGAGTCGAAATACCGTACACTTGATTCTTTTGAATCGACATATACGCTGAAACAAGAGGTAAAAAACTCTTCATGCGGACATCAAGATGAAACCGTTAAATACCGTTTTGCAAAGAAGGGAAAC
>JAFRBB010000064.1 GCA_017405085.1 Eubacteriaceae bacterium | reverse complement strand
TTCATGGCGTCGTAGGTCATTTTTTGTTCACTCATTGGTTTGTTTCTCCTTTGTGTTTTGCTTTCTATTTTGATGGTTTTTTTTGTTTCGGGTTTTTCAGGGCGCCTGTTGGCGAGCATTGGATTAATGATTAATGATTCAGGTGGAAATCCGGCCGAGCCGGATTTCTATTTGGGTTTTGGCGCTTCTCCGGTTTGAGCTTTTTGTGGCGTAAGCTTTTCGCAAGAGAACCCCTCAGACCCGCTTCGCGGGCCAGCTCCCCTTATCAAGGGGAGCCTTTTTGAGCCGAGCTTCGCGAGCTTAGTGCTCAGTGAGCTTGTCCCCATTTGAAATTTGGGGATTATTTATCAGCTTTTTCTTCGGCTTTTTCTTCTTTTTTGAAGGCTTTTTCAAGCTGTTTTAACATGTCTTGATCTTGTTCGGCGGCCTTCTGGACCATGGCTGAGTGTTCCATGTAGAGCTGTTGGAGCATGGTGGCGCCGGTTTGCATCATTTGATAGTTGTAAGCCATGATTTGGTTCACGCGCATGGCGGCGATTTGGGCGACCACTTCGTTCATGGATTTGAAATCGGGCTTCGGAATCATCGCCATGGTTTCTTTGGCGTCTTTACGCGCTTGTTTCATGTGTTCTTTCATGACTTCGAAGGGCATTTTTTGTTCACTCATTGGTTTGTTTCTCCTTTGTGTTTTACTTTCTATTTTGATGGTTTGTTTTTTGTTTCGGGTTTTTCAGGGCGCCTGTTGGCGCACGTTGGATTAATGATTAATGATTCAGGTGGAAATCCGGCCGAGCCGGATTTCTGATTTTAGAATAGGTCGCTGAGCACATGGCCTCCCCTAATTTAGGGGAGGTGGCATCTCGCCTGCGGCGAGATGACGGAAGGGCTCTTCCGCGAACAGTTGACGAGAAATGACGCTTAGCGTCAGCTTTTCGCTAGAGAACCCCTCAGACCCGCTTCGCGGGCCAGCTCCCCTTATCAAGGGGAGCCTTTTTGTCACATTATCGCTCATTTTTTGCAGATTGTGAATGTGCCTTTTTGTGCTCAGTTCATCATTCTAAATGAGGGAGCTTTTGCGCTCAGTTCGTTTTTAAATTCGAGGATTATTGTTCGGCTTGTTATTCGGCCGCTTTTTCTTCTTTTTTGAAGGCTTTTTCAAGCTGTTTGAACATGTCTTGATCTTGTTCGGCGGCTTTTTTCACCATGGCGGTGTGTTCGGTGTAGAGCTGCTGCATCATGTTGGCGCAGGTCTGGGCCATTTGATAGTTGTAGGCCATGATTTGGTTCACGCGCATGGAGACGACTTGGGCGGCCATTTCGTTCATGGCTTTGTAGTCGGGCATCGGGAACATCGCCAAGGCTTCTTTGGCGTCTTTTCTGGCTTGTTTCATGTGATCTTTCATGACTTCGAAGGGCATTTTTTGTTCACTCATTGGTTTGTTTCTCCTTTTAATTTTGATGGATTGTTTTTTATTTCGGGTTATTATTTGTGATTGTGGTGGAAACGCGGACAAGCTGAGTTTCTGATTTAGAATAGGTCGCTGAGCACATTGCCTCCCCTAATTTAGGGGAGGTGGCATCTCGCCTGCGGCGAGATGACGTAACTGACGTCCCAAGAACACGAGCAAAAGCGAGTGTGATTGGCTGACGAAAGCTATCCGTAGCGTAGCGGAGTGTGAAGGGTTCTTCCGTGAACAGTTGACGAGAAATGACGCTTAGCGTCAGCTTTTCGCAAGAGAACCCCTCAGACCCGCTTCGCGGGCCAGCTCCCCTTATCAAGGGGAGCCTTTTTGTCACGTTGTCGCTCATTTTTTGCAGATTGTGAATGTGCCTTTTTGTGCTCAGTTCATTATTCTGAATGAGGGAGCCTTTTCGCGCTCAGTTTCTTCCTGAATCACTCCTCACTCATTACGGGGAGCCTTTTGAGCTCGGCCGATTGTTTCCGCGTTATTTTCTCGCGGCTTCCTCGGCAGCTTTTTCGGCGGAGTTGGCCGCGCTTTTGTCGCCTTCGGTTTTGGTTTCTTCTTTGCGAAGGACTTTTTCAAAGGTTTGGAACATTTGTCTGTCCTGCTCGGCGGCTTTTTGGACCATGGCGGTGTGTTCCATGTAGAGCTGCTGGAGCATGGTAGCGCCGGTTTGAGCCATCTGGGCAAAGTAGTTGGAGACTTGGTTGACGCCCAGGCTGATGACTTGCGCGGTCATTTGGTTCATGGCTTGGAAATCGGGCATCTGGAGCATCGGCATTCCCATCGGCATACCGAATCCGCTTCCCCCACCCTGGTTCATCATGTTCATCATGGGGGCGTTCATGCCGGAGGCCTGGCCGCCCATGGGGCCGAAGGGCATAAAGTTGTTGGTGTTTTGATTCATGTTATCCGCTTTCATATTGTTGCTAAAAGGTAGACTGCCCGCCGCTTCTTTGGCGTCGGATTTGAGATCGTCGAAGAGTTCTTTGATCATGTTGGCCGATTGTTCGTCGAGTTGAATCATTTGGATGTCACGCAGGGTGCCGCCCAATCGGACGGGCACCACATCGTAGAGGTCGCCTTCCGCTTGTCCTCGGGCAATGCCGAAGAGGTCAAGTTTGCCGTTGGCGTTTCGCGGCAGATTGGGCGAAATGAGCACCCGGCTCGGGAGATTTTGCTCGGACAAGGTTTTCTCGGTGATGTAGACTTTGCGCAGGACCTCGCGAATGGTGTCGACGGGCGACGTGACGTCTTTGAGGGTCTGAACGCAGAGCATCGGGATGTTGTCGTGATCGTTTTTCATGAAGACGGGCACGACGCAGCAGGACTCGATGCCGTTCTCACGGGCGATGACGGTTTCGACTTTGCCGGCGTCGAAGGTTCTGCCTTTATCGTTGATGAAATAGCGTCTGGCGCGGCCGAGATAGGTGAGTTTGCCCGTTTTGTCCGCGGTGACGAAGTCGTTGGTGCAGACGAAGGGTTTGCCGTCGATGGTGGTGAGGGCGAGCACTTCCCGGTCGTCCAAGGTCGGCGCGGCGATGGAAGGCGCGCTCAAATAGAGGATCCCTTCGCAGGGAGCGTCTTTGAGGGTGTGATAGACGTCGTTGTCCTCGTCATAGAGGCGAAGGTCATAGTCGGGCAGCAGATAGCCGATGGATTCGTCATCCAAGTCCAGCGTGGAGAGGATGCAGGCCCCGCCCAGTTCGGACACACCGTAGCCATTTAAGAAAATGAAGTTGTCGGCGCCGTGCTGGCGAAGGAATTCGCAGTAGCGCTTTTTGTCTTTGGCGGACACGGCGGCGCCGCCAACGACGACGCAGCGCAGGCTGGAGAAGTCGAATTTGGTGCCTTCGGGCTGTTTCATCCAGCCGTCCAGGGCGACGTTGACCGCGAAGAGGAAGGTGATTTCGTATTCGGGAATCGCCTTGAAGAACATGGGATTGAGCATGCTGCCGGGCACCAAGGCGATGGTGCCGGAGAGGGCCAGCGGCGTGTGAAGCTGGTCGATGACGCCATAGGCGGCGCTGAAATCGACGGCGACCCCACTGGTCGGGTCATCGATGAAGTCGGCGACCTGTTCGAGCTTGGACAGGGCGACGGGCACGGAGTTGAAGGCCCGGTCGGAGAGAACCACGGGCTTGCCGACCCCGCCGGTGGTGCCGGAGGTGTGCAAAATGAAGGCGCGCTCGTCCACGGTTTCGGCGAGATGGTCCGCCGGCGTGTTGCCGTAGAGGGCCAAAAGCGAGTCCATGCAAATGGGACGATACCAGGTTTTGAGGTACATGTGTTTGGCCTCTTGACCGGCGCGCATGGCGTCGGGCATCGAGGGGCCGCCCACGGGAATGTGCAGGATGATGATGTTTCTTAAGCCCAGCTCGTTTTTGCGGGCGACCAGATCGGCGATGGCGTCGGGCATGGCGAAATCATCGGTGATGATGAAGTCGGTCATTTTTTCCTCGCGAATCGTCTGTCTGAGCCGCAGGGGTCTGAAGCAGGTGTAGGGCGCGACGAGGGATACCTCGGCCCCGACCATGTTGAGGGCGTACATCGCGAAGATGACTTCCGCGGCGGTGGAGCCCATCAATCCGACCCGGGCGTTGTTTTCCCCGGTCATGCCAAGGGCGGAGAACACCGACGCGTAGCGGTCCCACTCGCGAAACATCATGCGATAGGTGTAGATGTTGACGCCATCATTGATGGCGACGCGGTTGAGTTGGCCCAGGCTTTGGCTGTTGGCGTCAATGATGAATTTCCAAGCCTTTTGATCCACGTTGACCTTCAACGCTTTGCTTTGGGATTTTTCGGCGGGTTTTTTTTCCATGAATTGTTTTTTTCCTTAATTCTTTTGTTTTGTGGCAGTTGTTACAATTTTGTTAAATCTTTTGATGTCTTTCTGTCTTATTATAAACCATTGTTGTGATTTATTCTGCCGATTTATCGATTTTTTTGTCAAAGCACGGTAAAATATCGAACAAAATTCGGTTAAACTGACCTGCCGGATATATTATAGCAAAAACTTTACTGAAAAACCGTTAAAAAAGCGTTAAAGTTTTGTTTTTTTGTTTTTTTTGGAGACGGTGATTTTGTTGTCACCGTTGAGGTTGCGTTCTGGGTTTTGGGCCTGATTGTCATGGTGTCGATCTCCCCTTTCTTTTGGCCACGGCATTGTCTTTCATTCGTTAAACGTCGCCTGTTCCTCGGCGGCCATCGAGGTCTCTTGCGCCAGATTAAAGCTGTACGGTTTTTCACGGTGGGTATCGTCCGGCATGTCCAATTCGTCTTTTAGGATGAATTTGCGCAGCAAATCGTCAATGCGTCGATTGACCTTGGGAATCGGCATTTTTTGACCAGACGCGGCTTCAAAATACGCTTTGGCTTTGGCCTTGTCGACGGTTTTTTTCAGCTCGTCAAAGCGTCCGAATTCGTTGATATTGGCCTCGGTGATGTTTTGTTCTTTGAAGGCGCGGAGCAAAGATTCATTCAGCCCCAGCGCATCGGCCATCCGGCGCAGACGGTCGTTGTCGGATCGGGTCATATAGTCCACAATGTAATCCCGAAAGGTTTTGCCGGGTGTCCGGGTTCAGCACATCGGTAAGTCGGGAGTGTCAGCACATAGGTAAGTCGAGGTTCAGCACATTGGTAAGTCCTAGACGGTATAATGAAAGCCGAGAGGTGATCATGATGCCGTGGAAGGAAACCAACAAAATGGAACAAAAAGAACTGTTCATCAAAGAAATGCTGAAAAATGACAAACCGTTCAAACACCTGTGCGCCGAATTCGGTATATCCGAAAAAACCGGATACAAATGGAAAAAAGATTCTACGAAATGGGCAAATCGGGCCTCAAAGAACAAACCCGGCAAATCCCCGGCATCCGCGTCCACCCATTATTCCAAAGCCGCGTCTACCTCATCACCACCAGGGAAGATCCCCTGGCCAAGCAAAATCGCGTCACCCAAGAAGACCTCTACGGTCGAACCTTAATGGTCGGCGGCAGATCGCCCCCGGCGCTCAAAGCCGTGCAGCACAGACTTACCGCCACCGGCAAAGTGTCCTACTTCAACAGTTCCGATCACGACACCACCTTAACCAACGTGGCCGCCGGCCGGGGCGTCTGCCTAGCCCCGGGATTTCTCAACGATCACAGTAACCAATTCGCCTGGATTCCCTACGATTGCCCCGAAACCTTTTCCTGTGTCCTCTGCACCCACAAAACCGACAATCGCCCTGGCCTTACCGCGTTTTTAAAGACCCTGATACAACTCTACATCGACGCCGTCGCCTTTCCCCTCTAAATGTGACATACCGGTTTGAACTCGAAGCACAGCCCGCAAAGCTCGCAAGCATGCCAACCGCAAAGCTTAACCCAAAAGCCCAACCGCGATACGCAAAAGAGGCTCCGTCACTCTCCTGCCCCGCGATACCCGCATAGCGCTCGGGGATAAGAATACAGCCCCGCTTCGCAATCGCCAGCGGATGATAATCCCTTGCCGACTGACACGCGCCGTTATCATTTCATGCTTCAATATTAAAACAAATCGAAAATGATCTCACAAATACGCGCTTCTTAAAACAAATCGCGTCAATGCCAAAAGCAATCTGATTAAAATCATGGTCATTGAGTTGTCATCGAAAGCATGCTATAATGCACAAAAACGAATCACCAAAGAACCCGCGGAAACAACCGGCCATCGGCGCCGGAGACCGCGGGCTTTCATTAAAAACAGAAAAATCAAATATTATGGAACAAAAAGAATTACAAAAAATCGTCAATCCCATCTACACCACCGCCAAAGGCACGGTGATGACCCTCGCCACCAGCGGGGATCAAAACGCCATCGCCCTGTGCCCCCATCTTGAGATAGAGGAAATCATGGGCAAAGGGCCCAAAGCCCCCGAAAGCTTCAAAAAAATCTATGTCATCGGTCAGGAAGTCCGCTTTAAAATCGGCAACAACGCCGTCCTCCATCGAAAAGAGCCCGTCGTCGTCGACCTGCCCTCGGGTTATTCGCCCCGGGGCTTCGTCATGGCCGACGCCGGGAGGCAATACTACGGCCTCGACCTGCCCGCGGTCATCGACCTCATGAAACCCGCCGTCCGAAAAACCATGTCCGACGCGCAGCGAAAACAAGTCCGCTACGCCGCCGCCGACGCCACAGGCTATCAATCCGTAAGAGACGCCCTCGGACGGAATCAAAGGGAAATCTGCGTCATCACCGAGGGCCTGCTGGGCTACTTAAGCGAATCCGAACTCATCAGCATGTGTCGGGCCGTCAACCGGCTGCTGTCCGAATTCGGCGGATGCTGGATCACCGCCGACCGGGGGATGCTGGGCATCTACTCCGCCATCTACGGCGCGTTGATCAACCCCGACACCGCGGCCTTCGACGCGAGAATAAAAAGCAAAGGCGTCGGCATGGCCGACGTCCGCTTTTATCAAAACAGCCTGTTCACCGGGAGCGGCGACGACGCGGCAGCCTTCCTCAAAGCGCAGGGTTTTGCCGTCAAGGCCGAATCGGTCAGCCGTTACATCCACGGTCTGCGCACCGTCGACACGGCCACAGAAAAACGTATCGCTGACGCCTGCGCCGCCATGGACATCTGGACCTTGACCGTGGCCGCGCCGGCGGAGGATATAGAAGACGCCGATCCGCCCTTCGCGGTGGACGCCGACACGCGAGACGATGTGCTTCTCATTCGCGTTCAGGGCCGCCTGGACACCCTGACCGCGCCGGAACTGCTCAAAACCTATCTGGCCCATTCTGAAATGACCGGGAAAACCGACATCGACCTAAGCGGCGTGACCTATGTCTCATCCGCCGGTGAGCGCGTCTTGCGGATGATTGGCAAGTCATACAGACAGGCCGAACCCCTCACTCAGCCCACCGACTAACGAAGCCCGGCTCAAAAAGGCTTCTTCCCCCGATGAATGATTAATGATCCCTGATTATTCATGCGGAATTGAAATTCCTTATAAACACGGGAAAAACAGACAATATTGCTATCACCAAAAAGATGAATAGAAAAAGACCTCAACTTTTGATAAAATAAAAGTGCTAAAACACCAAAAGAAGGAGGT
>JAFRBB010000063.1 GCA_017405085.1 Eubacteriaceae bacterium | reverse complement strand
TTTTTTTTACGAGATGCCATTATTATTGTACTCATTGTCCTTTCTGCTCTTTTTTGATAGAGTACATCACTTTATATAAAAAATAAAGTGCGTACATTACTTGGTTTATCATTACCGGTAACTTACACACTTTATTTTACACTCTCCGGCAAGTAAAAACGCTCGCAACACCCGCCTTTTTAGGCGGGCAGTAAGATAGCCCTATGGGGCGTTATTCCAAACCACCACTTGAAGTGGTGGTTGTGACTTAAAAAAATAGGAATCGGAATGCTGTTGGCGCTCACGGTAATCCTTTCGGGATGCGCGTCTTTGTCAGTGAACACCGGCGACTATCAAGGCATTGACACCGCCTCGCCCGATTGAGTGGCAAAACTGGATGCGGCCAAATCGTCAGATCAAATCTTGACAGTTGCCGCCTATGACGAAAAGGCAACGGACGCGTGGATTGCTCTTCACGAAAAAAAGGCTGACGGTAAATGGCATATGGTCATGACAACGCCGGGCTTTATCGGCAAAAACGGCCTTGGCAAAGACAAAGAAGGGGACACCAAGACCCCCATCGGCGAATACAAATTTAACAGAGCCTTCGTGATCGCCGATGATCCCGGCTGCGCCATCCCCTATTTCAAAGTCGATCAGGACACCTATTGGTCGGGTGACCAGCGACCGGGCTTTCATTATAACGAGCTCGTGAGCCTCAAAGATCTTCCCGGTCTGGATACCAAAAGCGGAGACTCCGAGCACATCATCGACTATCCCTATCATTATCAATATTGCTTAAATATCAGCTACAACGAAGCCGGCAACCCCGGGAAAGGCTCGGCCATCTTTTTGCATTGTCTCGGACCGGCAAAACCCTTCACCGGCGGGTGCGTCGCCATCCCCGAGGATCATATGAAATATGTGATGAAACACGTCAATGATAAAACAGCGGTGGTCATCAACACCTATGAAAAACTTTCCGGCGGAGAAGACTGGCCGGAGAGCACCTGGCCGAAGGAAAAGTAATGGTTAATCGTGAATAATAATGTTTGAAACCCGGGCTGTGCCCGGGTTTTAAATTAAAAAAAGCTGATTTAGGCACAAAAGGATTCCCTAATAATGAATGATTATTGAAGAAATCCGCGAGCCGAATTTCAAATTGAGAAAAGCTTGCTGAGCACACTGACCCAAAAGCCTTTCCGCAAAATTCAAATAACAATCCGGCTTTGTCGGATTTCTATTTGAATTCTGCATCGTTATTATTAATCCGAGGATGCGCCGAAAGTGCCCAAAACAGTTTACGTCATCAAAAACAAAGAATCTTGAAAAGCACAAAATAGCGAAAAAAAGCCGAAGTCATCACGACTTCGGCAAGTTAACCAAATGGTGACCCATCGGAGATTCGAACTCCGGACACCCTGATTAAAAGTCAGGTGCTCTGCCAACTGAGCTAATGGGTCAATGGCAGGGGTAGCAGGACTCGAACCTACGCATGCAAGAGTCAAAGTCTTGTGCCTTACCGCCTTGGCGATACCCCTACACAAAATGGGGTGGGCGAAGGGACTCGAACCCCCGACAACCAGAACCACAATCTGGCGCTCTACCAACTGAACTACGCCCACCATAGGACAATATAAAAATTTAAAAAATGGCGCGCCAACAGGGATTCGAACCCCGGGCACACGGCTTAGAAGGCCGTTGCTCTATCCAACTGAGCTATTGGCGCAGCCCCTAAAATGGAGCGGGTGAAGGGAATCGGACCCTCGCGACTGGCTTGGAAGGCCAGGGCTCTACCACTGAGCTACACCCGCGCGCTCATGGAACATGTGATAGTATATTAGAAAGTTTATGGTTTGTCAACAACATTTTTGGCTTTTCTATAGATATTATTTTTGATAGAATGAGGAAAACTGATTATCGGAGTAAATCATATGATCACATCAAAGCTTTTAAATCTCCCTTGGAAGAACAGTTCTGTGTCGTTGACAGCCTTTTTTGCGGACAGTTCGGATGATACGAACAAGCCGGCACTGCTTGTGTTGCCGGGTGGGGCCTACCAGGTTTGTGCCCCGGCTGAAGGCGCGCCGATTGCGGAATGCTTCGCGGAAATGGGCTATGCCGCTTTTGTTTTAAATTATTCTGTTGCCTCCACAGGCGGGAAGCAGCCGCTTTTTTCTGAGATGCTGCGGGAGGTGGCCTTAGCGATGGCCCATCTTCGGGAAAACGCGTCATCCCTTGGATTGGATCCTGAGCGGATAAGTGTGTTTGGCGCTTCCGCCGGCGGACATTTGGCTGCCAGCTACTGCAATGTCTGGAATACCGATGAAGTGGGCAGGGGAATCGCTGACGACTCGGAATTACTGAAGCCAAACGCATGCGTGCTTCTCTACAGCGCATCTGAATTAGGAGAGGATGGCATGATGCAAAGAACGATGTTTGGCCATGGCGCTCCTTATAGCGCCGAGGAGCTTGAGCGCTGTTCCGTCCGGGAACAGATTGGTCCGCAAACGCCGCCCACCATTCTGTTTCACTCTGCGACGGATCCTTTGGTTCCCATGCGGTACAGCCTGGATTTGTTTTCCGCCTTGCAAAAGGAGGGGATCCCAAGCGAATTGCATATCTTTGGCAGCGGTGTTCATGCCACCGGACTGGGCGAGGGAAGCGCCATAGAACCCTGGCCTGAACTGGCCGGTCGTTTTCTGGATACAGTGTTTGACACCCCCGAGGTCTTTACGCCAGAGTATAGCCGGAGAGCCCAGGCCAACGCGTTAATCCTGCCGCTTCCGCTGCGTCGTGCCGGGGATGAATTTTTGCAACAGGCCGTCCATCATTTTGACGAAATGCCGAAAGGCCATCTTGAAGGCATCCATCCGTTCCATCCTGTCGCGCCTCCTCCTGTCGAGATGATTCATGCCCATAAGCTTCGGAAACCGCGTTTGCTTCCTCGGGAGATTTCACCTGTTCGTCGGAAATTTCCATTACGGTAATTTTCCTAAAATCTCACAGCATGGCATAGGGTTTTACAGGCGGCCGTCAGGGGACTCCTTGCGTTTGGACGCACGGGGCGTTGACAACGGTAATTGGCCTTTTGTCAGTCAAGCCTTAACTTGAAATTTTGTCATCTTTAAGGCCGGGAATGCACGGCCGCGGAGAATATTAAAAAATCCGCAATGGATTGAAAAGATTTCCTAAGAGATATCGTTTTTGATTGTTAAAATGTTTATGAGCTACGTCGGTCCGCCGGCAATCCGCGGGGCTTACTTTCGATCTCTGTCTGTTTGGCAGACAGATCTGCCTGAAAAAATGCCAGTAGGTTTTTGCTTTTCATATACAGCGGACTGACGATCTAAGGGAACGGCTTCATCAGCTTATGAACAATCTTTATTTTAAAGATTGTTAAAGCCGATGTTTTGCCAAGACGCCTTACGAATGGCGGCGCAGCATCAATAATACTGTTATTTTCTCTAATTTTGAAAATGAAATCATTGCCGAAAGTAAAAATCGGCATCCTAAAAAAATTGCTTCAAAACCTTTTTTATGGTCATTCATTTTGTATTTGGTTACACCGCTTTTTTCTATGGCTTTTTTTTCGGGTATCTGTTAAAATAAATTATCATCAATTCGTTGTTTTCCATGATTGACAATTAATATGTTTCAACTTGAATGATATCTCAATTTGAATGTTCCATGTTGATTAATCTTTTTATATGTGGATTTTGATTGATTTGTTTTAATATCTTTTCTTTTGTTTGATACGGAGGTAGTTTTTGTGAATAATCCAGATTTGAGTGGTTTAAAAGTCACGGAATTGCGGGCGCTCGCGAAAAGTGAGGGCGTGCCTATCAAGGCAGGCATGAAAAAAGCGGACATGATTGACGTGTTGACTGCGCATTTTGACCAAAAAAGCGAGATGTCCGATGGTCAGGCAAGTGAGCCGACCGATCGTCATGTTGACGGTCCGGGAAACAAAGACGACATTCATTCAAGAGACGAAGACAATTCAACGCGGCGCGGCGCATACGTCCATCCCAAAACCCACAACTGGGATCGAGGAGAACAATCATTCGGGAAAAAAGAGCATGATGATGAGGCAAGACAAACGTCGGATGATGAACGGGAAGGCAGGCATCCTGCCGAGGGTGACAGACGACACAACCGTCCGGATTATTCGCGCAGACCGGGAGGACGTTTTCGCAGAGACTATTTTGATAAAGGCGACGATCAGACCGAACGGTCGGCGGGGGCGCATCAAACGGATCGACGTTACGCCAAACTAAAAGACAATCTTGACGATGCCGAATATGACGAAGGTCCCGTCACCGTCATGCCCGAGGGCTATGGGGTGATCGACAGAGGAGAAGATAAGTCCGGGGTTTATGTCTCGCCGTCGCAGATTACAAAATTTAAAGTGGTCACCGGCGATATGCTCGGCGGCAAGGTGAGGGCGCCCAAGCCCGGGGAAAAATACGCGGCCATGCTGTTTTTGGAAGCGGTCAACGGCGTGAAAACCAGCACCCTCATCAACGAAATGCGCAGCATGATGTACGAGGAAAAAACCGATGACAGCGCCAAATACACCAAAAGCCACGTCGGCATTTTGGATGTTCAGCCCGACGGCTACGGCCTCATCCGGACCAACCATTATCTGCCCGGGCAAGGCGATCTCTACGTGCCGGCCAACATGATCAGACGTTATCGTCTGCGCACCGGGGATCAAATTGAAGGCCGCGTGCGCCGCTCCGGTGAAAATGATCGCTATGACGCGCTGTTGTTCATCGAAAAGGTCAACGGCGATCTGCCGGAGACGGTCAGAAACCGTCCGCATTTTGAGCAGTTGACGCCGATTTTCCCCGAGGAAAAATACCAAATAGAAACCGATCGGGAAGGGATTTCCGCCCGTCTGATCGATTTGATGTCCCCCATCGGAAAAGGTCAGCGCGGTTTGATTGTCGCGCCGCCAAAAGCCGGCAAAACCACGCTGTTAAAGACCATTGCCCTGGGGATTCGCCGCAATTCCCCGAACACTAAGGTGATCATTTTGCTGGTGGACGAACGGCCCGAAGAGGTGACGGACATGAAACGCGCCGTGGATGCCGATATCGTCTATGCCACCTTTGACGAGCCGGCAAGCCGGCATCTTCGAGCGGCGGAAATGGTTTTAAACCGGGCGAAGCGTCTGGTTGAGCAAAACAAAGATGTTGTTGTCCTGGTTGACAGTCTGACGCGCTTGACGAGAAGCAACAATCTGGTGGTTGAACCCTCCGGACGCACCCTCACCGGCGGTCTCGATCCCGAAAGCCTGTATTTTCCCAAGCGCTTTTTCGGCAGCGCCCGCAAAATCGAAAACGGCGGAAGCATGACCGTGCTGGCAACGGCCCTTGTGGATACAGGAAGCCGCATGGATGACATTATTTACGAAGAGTTTAAAGGGACGGGCAATATGGAACTCACCCTGTCGAGAGAGCTGGCCGAGAGACGGATTTTTCCCGCCATTGACATCAAAAAAAGCGGCACCAGACGGGAGGAAAAACTCTTGTCGCCGGAAGAACTTTCCGTATCCTATCACATTCGAAAAAGTTACGGTGATGAGAGCACCCTCGCTTTGGCGGACCGACTCATCACGTTGATGCGAAAGACCGACGGCAATCGCGCCTTGGTGGACCGCCTGGCTTCCGCGATTAAAAAATGACCTGTAATGCGGCAAGAAGGCTCCCTCAATGAATGTTGCATGATTGCCGAAGAAATCCGCCAATTCGGATGCCAAATTGAGAAAAGTTTGCTGAACGCAATGACCCAAAAGCTCTTACGCAAAATTCAAACAGAAATCCGCCAAGCCGGATTTCCACCTAAATGATTCAATATTAATCGTTAATTTTTAAGTTGGTGTGCGCCGTTAGACGCTCTAAAAAAGCTTACGTCAGCAAAAAGAAAAATAATCAGCAAAAAGTCCTTGCAAGGTGTGACGGTCTTTGATATACTGAACAAGTTAAAAATGACAATCAAGAGTCAAAAGCAATATTCTATGACGAAAGAGGTGAGTTCAATGAAAGAAGGTATCCACCCGAAATACGGCAAAGCGGTTGTAAAATGCGCGTGCGGTAATACCTTTGAAACCGGTTCGGTCAAACCCGAATTGCGAGTTGAAATCTGTTCGGCATGTCATCCGTTCTTTACAGGTAAACAAAAACTTGTTGACACCGGCGGCCGCGTCGAACGCTTCAACAGAAAATACGCAAAAAAATTGGCAAAATAAGTCGGTCATCACCGGCTTTTTTTTGTGCGGGTTAAACGGTTTAACAGAGCATGTTTCGGCGCTGAAGGGCATAGGCAGCCAAAGCGCTTGATAAGGAAAAAACCATGACCATCGAATCATTCATTCATCAGGCAACGCTGACGTTGCAACAGGGGAATATCCAACAGCCGCGTTTTGAAGCCGAGCTTCTGTTGGCTTTCGTCCTTGATTGCGACCGCGTGACACTCTATACACATTCAAAAGATAAGGTTGACTCGCAACGGGCCGAACGCTACACGACATTGGTTGAAAGGCGCGCTCACGGAGAGCCCTATGCCTATTTGACCGGCTCCAAAGAATTTATGGGTCTTGCGTTCTCGGTTGATCCCGGCGTGCTCATTCCGAGACCCGACACCGAATGTGTGGTGGAGGCGGCGCTTTCCGCCCTGCCCGCGGAGGCCAAAACCGTTTTGGATGTGTGCACGGGGTCCGGGGCCATCGGCGTGGCCATCGGCCATTACCGCCCGGATGTGAAGGTGACGATGACGGATATATCCGAAGCGGCGCTGGCCGTCGCGGAAAAAAACGCCCGGAAAAACGGGGTGGACGCCCGATTGATTCAAAGCGATTTGTTTGACGCCCTGCCCGAAGGCGCGCGTTTTGATCTCATCATTTCCAATCCGCCGTACATCCCCAAGGCCGAAATCCAATCACTGGATCGCGACGTTAAAGATTTTGAACCGATGTTAGCCCTTGACGGCGGAATCGACGGTTACGATATTTACAGACGCTTGATTCCAAGCGCTCACGAGAGACTTTTACCCGGGGGGCTTCTCGTTTTGGAATGCGGTCATGATCAGGGCAAAACGCTGGCCCGCGCGGCGAAAGCGGCGGGATTTCAAGACGTAAAACTCATTTTTGACCTGGCCGGTAGGCAGCGGGGCATTGTGGGAGTTAGGAGTGAAGAGTGAGGAACGTGCCGTAATCCATCGAGGATGACGCAGATGATCGCGGATCAATTTTAGTGTTTGTTTCTTAATCTGCGTGTATCAGCGTTATCAGCGAGCAAAAGGAGGGCGGTTTTCACTGGTCTTTTTTGGGCAGTTTTTCAAGCGCCTCCAATATTTTCAGGGCTGAGATAACTCTGCTAAGGAAAATGTTTTACGGCAAAGACTTAATTTGCCGTTCTTCGATAACGCCGATGCGGAAACTTCTTTCGACAGAGAGATTATCATAAGTCCGCAAATGATAGGTTTTCCCGCAAAGTAAGAGGCTCGCGGCTTATCTTGAAAAGTCTCGAGAAATATTTGAAGTCCGGCCTTAAATATGATAAGATAATAAAACAACTGTCATCGGGCACGGTTTTGCGCCCCTTGACGACATTTAAATGCAACAAATTTACGAAAAATATCGGAGGTAGCACATGGTATCAGCAGGTGAATTTAAAAAAGGCATCACATTTGAAATGGACGGATCGGTCTTTTTGGTCGTCGATTTTCAACACGTCAAACCGGGTAAGGGCGCGGCATTTGTGCGCACCAAGATTCGCAACGTCTTAACCGGCGCCGTCACCGAACGCACGTTCTCACCCACCGAAAAGTTCCCCAAAGCGCAGATCACCACCAAAGAAATGCAATATCTGTATTCCGACGGCGATCTCTACTACTTCATGGATCTTGACACCTATGAACAAATTCCCCTCGATCACGAAAAAGTGGCCGACGCGCTCCTTTATCTCAAAGAAAACGAAAATGCCACCATCCGTTTCTTCAAAGGGGAAGCCTTCCAGGTGAACGCGCCCAACTTTGTCGAACTGGTGGTCACCCAGACCGAACCCGGATTTAAAGGCGATACCGCCACAGGCGCCAACAAACCGGCCACGGTGGAAACCGGCGCTCAGATTACGGTGCCGCTCTTTGTCAACGAAGGCGATACCATTCGCGTGGACACCCGCACCGGCGAATACATGGAACGTGTCTAATGAAATACATCAGCGAAAAAGTCGCCTACATTAAAGGGCTTGCCGAAGGGCTCAAACTCGATACCTCTTCGGACGAAGGCAGAATCATCGCGGCCCTTATCGATGTCATTGATGATCTGACCGACGCGGTGGACGGCATTGCCGAAGCCCACGACGATCTGGCCGATTATGTGGAAGTGATCGATGAAGATCTGGAAGAACTCAGCGATGATTTTGACGAATTGAACGATTTATTGCTCGATTTTTCGGAATTGGAATATTTGGATGAGGATGACGAAGATGACGATTTATACGAAGTCATCTGTCCCGAATGCGGAGAAGTCTATTTGACGGATTTTGAATCCTTTGATGCCGATGACGTCATCTGTCCGAAATGCGGCAAAAAATTTGAATTGGAAAGCAAAGTTGTGGACAAGCTCAAACAGGCCGAAGTCTGCATGCATCACAACCACGATAAGGAGGAATAATCTATGGAGAGCCAAGGAATTCCCGAAAGCGATCTGTCCAATGAAATGATCTGCTCGATTGCCTCGACGACGGCCCTCGGCGTCAACGGCGTCGAAAAGATGTTTATGCGTCTTTCCGATGAGATTTTGGACGCCATTTATCCCTCCGCTGTTTCCGGCGGTGTGAAAGTCATCAAATATGATGAAGGCTATGAAATCAATTTGTATCTCATCACCGGCCTTTACGCAAACATTCCCCGTGTGGCCGCCGAAGTTCAAAAAAAGGTAGCCGAAGCCGTCCATGTCATGGTCGGTCAGCGCGTATCCAAAGTGAACGTCCATATTCAGGGATGCGGAAAATATTAAAAAAGGAAAACCGCAGCATGATGTCTGCGGTTTTTTTAACGGTTTAACTTATGACAATCAATATCAAAAAAAGAAGACGTGAACGGGAACGCGCCCTGCGCGCGGTTTTCCAACTGGATTATCATCGGGATGAGGCGGAGCTACGGCAGGCGGTCATGGCCGTCGCGATGGGGGATGCCGGCTTTGACGAGGGGGCAGAAGCTCTTTCTTCCGGCGAAGGCGTTCAACAAACGCCGAGCGAAGGGGCCTCCCCGGAAGCCGGAGGTTTATCGGAACTTTCGGAGGACGCAAAATCGCCTGAGGAAGCGGCGCCTAAAGAAGACACCCGATATGCCGAACTCATTTGCGAAACGGTCATTGAACACCGGGAAGCTATCGATGAGCGCATTTCCCGTTATATCCGCAAGGATTGGGCCTTTGACCGGATTCCCGAGGCCGAAAAAGCCGTGCTTCGGGTTGCCGCAGCGGAGATGATTTATCTGGATATGCCAAAGGAAATTGCTATCAATGAGGCGGTGGAACTGGCCAAGCACTATGGCGGCGACAACGCGACCGGCTATATCAACGGTATTCTCCACCGGATGTCTGTCGACAACTTGGCGGAAAAAAAGGCCGAAACCAAAACGGATGACACCCCCTCACAGGCAAAAGACAATCCCTGCGAGCCCGGTGAACCAAAAGACGAAAAATCATCGGACAGAAAAACCTCGGAGAAAGAAGACGCTCCGGAGGATGCCGGCGGATGGCGCCTTAAACACGACGGACAAACCGATGATGAACAATCCGATGACACTTCAAACCGATAAAGAAAGTCTGCGGCCATGTATTTAGGAATCGACACCAGCAACTACACTACATCCCTCGCCTTGGTCCGAGACGGTGTGATCATCGGGGAAAGCAGACGGGTGCTGGCCGTGAAGGCGGGCGAACGGGGACTCAGACAATCCGAGGCCCTTTATCAGCATATCGCAGGTCTGCCCGAGCTTTTTGACGCCTTGTCCCAACAGATCGATTACGCGGGCAAAATCAAAGCCGTCGGCGTCAGCGAAAAACCTCGGCCGAAGCAGGACAGCTATATGCCCGTCTTTCGCGCCGGAATTTTGGCCGCGACGGCCTTGTCAAAAAGCTTGGGTGTTCCGATGTACCGTTTTTCTCATCAGGACAATCACATTCGCGCGGCGCTCTTTCGTGAGAAAAACCCGGATTCGGGCGAAAATAAAGACAGAGATATCCGCTATCCCTTTCTCGCCGTTCATTTTTCCGGGGGCACCTCGGAAATCGTTTTGGCGGACGGGGTAAACCCCGCGGGATACAATAGCCGAATCGTGTGTCAAACCCTCGATCTAAACGCGGGACAGCTCATTGATCGCGTCGGTGTGGCCTTGGGTCTTGCTTTTCCGGCGGGGCGCGAGTTAGAAGCCCTGGCAAAGCGAGCGGTAAATCGCGATTTTAAATTGAGCACGGCCCTTGATGGGGTGAATTTTCACTTTTCCGGTCAGGAAAACGCCGCGAAAAAAGCGATGGCCGACGGCATTCCCGCCGAGGAAATTGCCTATGCCGTCTTTGACAATGTGGCCAGAACCCTTTCCCGGAGCATCAGGCGGCTAAAAGACATAACCGGCGCCCGAGACGCCGTCTTTTCCGGCGGTGTCATGGCCAACGGCATCATCCGCTCCGTTCTGGAGGACAAGCTTTTCCGCAGCGGTATCAAACTGCATTTTGCCGATGCCGCCCTGGCCACGGATCACGCCGTGGGTGTTGCCCTGCTTGCGCAAGATGTTCACCAAGGAGTGATTGTATGATCGATCGTGAGCTTTCCGTTTATGAAGTCAATCATTATATCAAAACGGTTTTTGCCAATAACAGCATATTAAAGCGTGTGCGGGTGCGCGGCGAAATTTTCAATTTTAAGCATCATTCATCGGGACATATGTATTTTTCCCTTAAGGATGACGACGCAGCGCTTTCCTGTGTGATGTTTAAAAGCGATGCGGTCAAGCTCGGTTTTATCCCGGAAAACGGCATGGACGCCGTGCTTACCGGCAGAATTGACATGTATGAACGCTCGGGACAGGTTCAGCTCTATGTCAGAAGCATCAAACCCTCGGGGGTCGGCGAATTATATCGGATTTTTGAACAGCGAAAAGCAATGCTTTCCGATCGGGGATGGTTTGACGAATCCGCCAAAAAACCGATTCCCGACTATCCTTCAAAAATCGGCATTGCCACATCCCCGACGGGAGCGGCGGTGCGCGATCTCATCTCCGTGATTAAAAGGCGAAATCCGGTCGTTGACATTTTGCTCGCGCCCTGTCTCGTTCAGGGTGGGGACGCTGTTTTATCCATCGCCCGGGCCGTTGAGCGCCTTGATGCCCGAGATGATGTCGATGTCATCATAGTCGGCCGCGGCGGGGGATCAATGGAGGATTTGTGGGCTTTCAACGAAATGCCGGTGCTCGAGGCGATCCACAAAGCAAACAAGCCCGTCATTTCCGCCGTGGGTCACGAAACGGATTTTACCTTGGCCGATTTTGTCGCTGATCTGCGGGCGCCGACGCCATCGGCAGCCGCGGAGCTTGCAACCGTTGATATGACCCTCAGCATCGGGATATTGCTCGCCCTTGCGGACAGACTGTCCTCCGCGGCAAAAACGGTGATTTCCGAGCGTGTTTCCCTTTTGGACACCTTGGCGCTACGGCTGGAGCAAAACAGTCCCCAAAGGCAAATCGAGCGGGATACCCAGTATCTGGATATCTTGTCCGACAAGATGCAGCTTGCGATGAAAAACCGATTGACAATGGCCGGGCAAAAACTTCAAGCCTTGGAAGAAAAATTGAAAGCTCTCGATCCCAAAGCCGTGCTTGGCAGAGGTTTTACCATTGTGACGGATGAGAGCGGCCGAAGGATCGCAGGCGCGAAAGAAGCCGCCGGACAATCACGATTAACCCTGACATTTGCAGATGGAAATGTCAAAGTTACACCTATGGAGAATTAAACCATGGCAAAAGAACCATTTGAAAAACAAATTGAGCGGATAGAAAAAATCACCGCGGATCTGGAAAGCGGCGAGTTGTCTCTGGAAGAATCCATGCGCCGATATGAAGAAGGCGTCAAACTCATTGCGGCTTGCGGCAAATCTTTGATGAAGGCAGAAGGCAAAGTCACAAAGCTCATGGACAATCTGGAAATCCCTTTTGAAGGAGAAAAAAATGTATGATTTTGACGCGCAAAACAAAGCGTTGATTCAAGGGGTGGAGGCAGATCTTGCGGCGTGTTTTGATCATGAATTCGACACGCCGGCAGTTATCGTTGAGGCCATGAAATACAGTCTTTTTGCCGGCGGCAAACGCGTGCGGCCCGTGCTCATGCGGCAAACCGCCCTGATGATGGGCGGTGACGTCGACTCGGCGAGAGCCCTTTCCTGCGCCATCGAAATGATTCACACCTATTCGCTGATTCATGACGATTTGCCGGCAATGGACGATGATGATTTACGCCGGGGAAAACCGACCAATCACGTTGTCTATGGCGAAAGCACCGCTGTTTTGGCCGGAGACGCGCTGCTCAATTTCGCGGCGGAAACGGCATTGACCGACATCATCGCGCATCCCGGGCGCATGGAACAAAGCGTCAGAGCCTATGCCGAACTGATGAAAGCCGCGGGCATCGAAGGAATGATCGGCGGTCAGGTCAGCGATATTCAGGCGGAAAACGCGCAGAATGTCTCAAAAGAAGAACTCGACTTTATTCACGCCCACAAAACCGGCGCCTTAATCACGGCGGCCGTCGTATGCGGCGGCATACTCGGAGGCGCTGAAGAAGAAGAACTCGCCTGCCTGACGGCCTATGGCCAAAATCTCGGTTTGGCCTTCCAGATTGCCGATGACATTTTGGATGAGACATCCACCACCGAAACCCTCGGAAAACCCGTCGGCAGCGATGAGAAAAACCATAAGACGACTTATGTCACCCTATATGGTCTTGACGCATCAAAAAAAATGCTCATTGAGACCTACTACAGAGCGGAGGACGCTCTCAGGCAGCTTGATCGCGACACGCGTTTCCTCTCGGAAATGGCAGCCTATGTGTGCGAGAGAGCCCTAGGCGTTTCCCCCGATAAAATAAGCATTGACAAATAAGCCAAAGCGGCTTTTTCAATTGCCTTAATCCATTAATTGAGCCCTTTGATTTTTTGAAAGGAGAAAAAATGTCATTACGAGAAACGGTGTCGGTGACTTGTCCTTCCTGCCGAAAAGCCTATGATACTTCGGTGTGGAGCACCATCAATACCGATACCGATCCCAAAGCGGCGGAAAAACTCATCGCCGGCGAATTATTTGATGACGGATGCCCCAATTGCGGCAAAGTGCATCCCCTCAACTATCCGATGGTTTTTCACGATCCCGAGCATTTGGTGATGATCAGCTATATTACCGATGCCTCTGAATATCGGGACAAAGTGGACGAAATCGAGAAGCTCTTTGAAGATCAGCCCCAGGTGTCTCCCGAATCCGGATATCGTCACCGCATCGTCACGACGCAAAACGCGCTTCGGGAAAAAGCGGTCATCTTTTATAACGGACTTGACGATCGCTTGGTGGAAATGCTGAAGGTGATCTATTCCGAGCAGGTCCTTGCCCAATATCAAAATGTCCAGTTTAAAGATGTCTTTTTCCTCATCAATCCCAAAGGTGATTGGTTTATGCAGTTTTTGGCCGATCGTCCGATCACCATCCGTGTGGACAAAAATGTCTACGAAGGCTTGAAAAAACAAATGGAAAAAGAACTGGCGCTTCCCCAAAACGAGCAATTCACCATTGATATGGAATGGGCATATCTGAAGGTCAACGAAAAAAATAAAGAGCTCGAACAACAAAAGATCAACTGAAAATCAAAAATAAATTTGCAGGCATATGCTCTAACATCATGACCGACCTCAATTTGGTCAGTGACGAAGAGAAAAAATGCCTGCTTTTGATTTTTACGGCGTCGCCCGCGACATTTGCCTTTTTGACGGCGTTATTTTCTCGGAATTATAAATGTTTTTGTTTTCATTATTACCGAAAACGTGTTATAATCAAAATTAGATAAATCTTTTGCTTACGGAAGAGATTTTCAAATTTAAAACAAGGAGAAAAAAGATGCCGGAACAATCCAACCAACAGCCTCCGAAAAAAAACGATAAGCAAAAAAACGTGATTATCGCTGCGGTGGTCATCGCCGCCTTGATTGCCGTTTTCGCGGCGGTTTTGTTTGCCATGTCGGTCGCGCCCAAAGAAGAGGTTCAATTTCAATTTGAACCGGAAATCGACCAAAACTGGAACAAAGATTCGACACCGATTTTTGTCCATGTCAAAGGAATTGACGATAAAACAAAAAACGTCGATTTTTATCGGATGTTCACAGCGTCGATGAAAGCGGAAGACCGCGCGCCCAAGCGCACTTTTCCCAACGGCAAATACGAGGTGCATTACATCAGTCCGATGAACGCCGACGGCTCTGCCTATGATGTGGAAGGGGATGAAAAGGTCGATACAAACGGGAAAGATTACACCTTCAAAGCCAAATTTACCCAGGTTTTGCGAAAAGATGTGACGGCCAACAGACTGGAGAGTTTAATTACACAACTCAGTGATATCGGAGATCTGGGTGACGATTCAATGGCGGAATCTGATGTATCCGGCGCGATCAATAAGATTGCCAGAGTTAAACGGGACATTGAAAACTTAAACAACGCCAAGATTGCCGAAGCGCTCAAACAACGTCAGTATCAGGCAATCGCCGACGCGCAAAACCGCGGCTACGCGATCTACACCGGAACCGTTGCCGTCGCGGAAAACGCGGCGCAGATGTACGCCATTCAAGGGGTGCCCAATCCCTATGACAACGTCAATGAAACCACGAAAAAATCTCAAATCATGAGTCCGGTTTACGCGATGCAAAGCGCGGCGGATAACGTCGTGGCGCAACAGGATCCGACCCCAAGCGCAGAACCAACACCAACCTCTGCGCCAACGCCAACACCGAGTCCAACACCTGCTCCGACACCGACACCGGCACCGACGCCGACCATTGAGCAAGGCTCCTTTGTTGTGCTGCTTTTGGCGCAAAATTCCGACAGACCGCCGAACGCGCCAAACGCCAACATGATTCTCATTAGCAAAGACGCCGGCGCGTGGACCGATTTGGAAGGGAAAGCCGTAACCCTCGGTATTCGCAATGCCAGCATCACCATGCCGACGGAAAACCGTTCGCTGCCCATCGGACAGCCCCGCGCGGGCGATGTCATTCGCATCCTGCCTCTGAAATAAATCTGTCGAGGGAATCAATCAATCAAAAAAAGTCCGGGAGTGTTCCGGACTTTTTTGATGTTCTTTTAGCGATTTGATTGATGATTGGCAAATGTTTTCAGAAAGCGTTGGTATGAACGCGGCTCATATCGTAGTCGCGTCCGTCTTCGCGTTTTTTTGTTTTGGCATAGCCGATGGAAAGCACGGCAAAGGGAACGATGTTTTCCGGCAGATTAAAAAGATCAATCAACGGGCGCATCCGTTCTTCATAGGGCGCGAAAGCCAGCCATACACCATCTAAATCCAGATGAACGGCTTCAAGTAAAATGTTTTCGCAAACGGCGCCGAGATCGGCGTGCATGCAGTCGGGAAAGCGCAGTCTGTTTGTGTCGCCGCAAACGACAATTTGAACGCCGGCGTCTTTGGCGCATCCGGCATAGGGTGAGCAGGCGGCGACTTCGGCCTTTAAATTGTTGTCGGTGACGACAATGAATTCCCATTCCCGTTGATTGCCGGCGGTGGGAGCGGCCATTCCCGCTTTGAGAAGTTTGTCGATTTTTTCGTTTTCGACGGGACGCCCGTCATATTGACGCACGGAATGACGATTAAATAGTGTATCCATCTTTTTCTCCTTATCGTGATTGATAGATTTATCATATCACGATTTAAACAAGATTTCATATGTTTTCTTCAAAAGATTTTTCATTAAATCGTCTGATCTTATCTTTTGGCGCCCCTTGACGATTTGATTTGCGCGGACATCAAAAATATCGGTTTTCCGCGCTTTGGATTTGAGAATGCCCGGAGAATCAGATCGCCCAATCGCCGTTTTCAAAAACAGGAATTTTTGTCCCGTCGGCCATGATGCCGGTAATGCGCAAATCGTCGGTGCCGACCATAAAATCCACGTGGGTAGCGCTGACGTTGAGCCCCGTATTTTTTAATTGCTCTTCGTTCATGTCGGTGCCGCCTTCGATACAAGTGGGATAGGCGGAGCCCAGGGCAAAATGACAGGACGCGTTTTCGTCAAAGAGGGTGTTGTAAAAAAGGATATTCATCTCGGAAATGGGGGAGTGATAGGGGACGAGGGCGATCTCTCCCAGTTGATCCGAGCCTTCGGTGGCGTTAACCAGGCTCTTTAATGCTTCTTCTCCCACGTCGGCGTGAAAATCCGTTACATGACCGTCTTTGAAGGTGAAGCGGAAGCCGTCGATGAGCTGACCGTTGTAAACCAGCGGATGAGAACTCACCAGGGTGCCGTTCACTTTGTCTTTGTGGGGGGCGGAGAAGACTTCCTCCGTCGGGATGTTGGGGAAAAAGATGACGCCGTCTTCGGCAGCTTCGGCTCCGCCTGTGAAAATGTAGCCTTCCGGCATGCCGACTTCCAAATCGGTGCCGTTTTTACTTTGGTAATGAAAGGCTTTAAACTGATGCCTGTTTAGAAAGTCGGATTTCGCGTTAAAGCTGTCGTTGTGAGCCTGCCAATTGGCGATGGGATCGTCCCCCTCAACCCGGGACGCTTTGATAATGGCATCCCACAAGGCGGAAACCGCGTCGGCATCGGGAAGATCGGGGAAGACTTTTTTGGCCCAGCCGACGGTGGGAACGGCAATGACGCACCAACGGATGCGGTTGTTGATGATGGCGTCGTGATAGGGCATGGCGGCTTTGTTTAAGGCGACGGCAGCGGCTTTGACTTTTTCGGCGTCGACGCCCGACATGACATCGGGATCTTCGGCATGGATGGAAATGACGGCGTCACCGTCATCGACCATGGATTTTAATCTGTCGATATGCCAGGCAGGCACTTTTGTCAGGGTTTCAGTTGACGCGTGGTCATAACGCATGCGCGCGACGTGTTCGTCGCTGTATTTGACGGAGACGTCGCCGGCACCGCGCTCAAAAGCGGCTTTGGCGATGGCGCGGGCAAATTCCGCGCATTCCGCCGGGGCGTTGATCACGAGTTTTTGGCCCGCTTGCAAATTCACGCCGATGGCAACGGCGATTTTCGCGAGATTTTGTTGATGGGTAGATAAGGACATGTGGTACCTCCAGTTGGTCGTTAATAATGAATAATTTAATAATTTAATAATTTCTGTAGGAACTCGGCTTGGGAGTTCCTGTTGGATTTTATCGTTTTTGGGTTTTGGCCTTTTCTTAAACGCAGTCTTTTTGATGGCGTAAGGTTGCCGTTAACTGAACTGCTGCATTTTATTTCCCTTGCCCTTGCGCTTATGGGCAGTTTTTTCTTTGGATGAAGATCTGATTGAGGCAAAACTATTTTCCGGCTGACGATTTGTTTCGACAGCTAACGATAATATGGCCGCGAAAGACGGGGTGGAAGGATTATCGTTTGACCGTAAAGGATGTCTGCAGAAATGTCTCTTGCCAAAAAGAAATGCCCTGTTTGAAAAAACGGCTCAAGGGTCATCAAAATTTGACGATCAGCGATTTGGCTTGCCGATTTTCGGGAATGTGACGGCGGATATTTCTTCGGGATAGAAAAAATGTCTGTTCGCCAAGTGCGTTATCCCCGGCTTAAGTGAACGGTTTGTTTATTTTGTTTGCTTCAACATCAGAACGGGATTTTTTGAGTAGTCTCGGTGATAGCGGAAGGATCCAGAAAAAAGACTTTGAAGATCCGTCGCTTTGATGTCAAAATCAAGGACTTTTCGCTGAGTATCGCTCAACTTGGTTTGATTGGCGCGCAAATTGGTTAAAATCGGCATATCGGAGTGGTTTTTGATGGCTTTGACAATATCCCGGCCTTTGCCGTTCATGGCGAGGACGCGCAGGTAGGGCGGGACCCGGCGCAAAGCCGTCATCTCCTCTTCGGTGGCTGCCATGATCAGATGGGCTATGGCGTGCCTGAGCCGGCTTTTGGGGATGCGTTTGGACGAGGCTAAATCGACGATGTCTCGGGCAGTGTTTGCGCCTGACAAAGCGTTTTTGACGGCGAATTCCAGCCCTTCGGACACATCGGGAAGCGCTCTGATATCGCGAAGGTCGCAGGCCGAAAGCCGGGCGAGAACGGCGTTGTCGTAGCGCTTCTCAATGTCCGAGACGTGAAGGTCATTGAGCATTTCCGCCGGATAGGGCACAAAGCGGGCGGCGGCCGCAATGTCACCTTTGGCAAGACAAGCGCGAATGGTCTTGGCTGATGCGAAAAACCCGTCCTCCGAACGCTCGCTGTGATGCGCGGCCCCTTTTCGCTCGACGGCTACGGCGGAAAAACCGCAGCGTTTTTTCCCCATGGCTTTCAGGTATTCAACGGCCAAGATGTTGTTGGGTTCTTTTAAAATTTGCGCCGCATCGACACCCAGAATGCTTTTGACGGCTTCGGCTCTGGCGGCGGCAAAGCCCATGCCTTGATTGAGAGCGTGTTTAAGCGCGCAGGAAAAGTTATCGGGTTCGCCGGCAAGGACATCGGCAACGCTTTTTAACGCTGAGATATCCGCGCATTCGCTGCCGAAGGAGAGGACATCGACAGTTCGGGTTGCCTCTAAAATGGAAACGGCGCCGTCCGCGAAGGCTTCGGCCCCGGAGCCCGCAAAGATGTAAGGCAGCTCGCAGACAAGATCCGCGCCGCCGTCAAGGGCCATGCGGGCTCTGGTCCATTTGTCCGCGACGGCGGGACCGCCGCGCTGAACAAACCCGCCGCTCAACAGAACCATGACGTGGGTGGCATCGGTGAGCTTTCGCGTGAGCCCCAGGTGATGTTTGTGACCGTTGTGAAAGGGATTGTATTCTGCGATGACGGCGGCGAGTTTCATCTTTTTTCCTCCGGGGAGCACCTTAGAAAATGCAATTTTTTTAAGGTGGTGATTAAAATTGTATAGGCGGACAATCGCGATAATTGATATCATAATAACATAATTTTAATGGCAATTCAAAATGTCAATTGATGTACAAATTTTAAAGGAGATTTTAGTTAAGATGAAAGTACTCGTGATTAACGCCGGCAGCTCTTCTCTGAAATATCAGATGCTGGATATGGAAACGGAAACCTTGATGGCCAAAGGCCTTGCGGAACGTATCGGTATCGAAGGTTCCGTTGTGACCCATCAACCCGCGGGCGGTAAAAAAGTGACATTTACCCGTCCCATGGACACCCACAAAGAAGCCCTTGATATTATCATGAAAGCGCTGGTTGATCCCAATCACGGTGTGATCAAAAGCCTGGACGAAATTGACGCGGTCGGTCACAGAACCGTTCACGGTGCCGAAACTTTCGCGTCATCCGTCGTCATCAATGAAGAAGTGATCGAAAAAATGGAAGAATGCTCGGTCTTGGCTCCGCTTCACAATCCCGCCAACTTGATCGGTATCCGCGCCTGCCAGGAACTGCTTCCCGGCGTGCCGATGGTCGGCGTTTTCGACACCGCTTTCCATCAAAGCATGAAACCTGAAGCATATATTTACGCGCTGCCTTACGAATTATACGAAAAATACCGCATTCGTAAATACGGTTTCCACGGAACGTCCCACCGTTTTGTCAGCCTTCAGGCCGCCAAGCTGATGGGCAAAAAACCCGAAGACGTCAAACTCATTTCCTGCCACTTGGGCAACGGCGCCAGCATCGCTGCCATCAACGGCGGAAAAGTGGTTGACACTTCCATGGGTCTGACTCCCTTGGCCGGTCTCGTCATGGGAACCCGTTGCGGCGATATCGACCCCGAAATCATGATCTTCCTGCGTCAAAACGGTTATACCACCGAAGAACTCGACCGCATGATGAACAAAGAATCCGGCGTTTTGGGTATCTCCGGCGTCAGCTCCGATTTCCGCGATTTGGAAGCCTCCGCTGCCGAAGGCAACAAACGCGCGCAGTTGGCCCTCGACGTGTTTAACTATCACGTTGTCACCACCATCGGCGCTTATGTTGCGGCCCTCAACGGCGTTGACGGCATCATCTTCACCGCCGGTGTCGGCGAAAACTCCGCCACAACCCGTCAGGCCATTTGCGAAAAAATCAGCTATCTCGGCATCACCATCGATCCCGACAAAAACGCGCAGCGCGGCGAAGAAATGATCATCAGCACCCCCGATTCAAAAACGACTGTCATGGTCATCCCCACCAATGAAGAATTGATGATCGCTCGCGATACCGTTGAACTGGTCAACGCGTAAGCCGGATTATCGTCGCATGAGGGGATTGAATAAAAATTAAAGACAATCTCTTGACAAAATGGGCAAGCCTCAATTATAATGTGGTTTGCCCATTTGGAGTATATGATGAGGATTCAACGAGAATTATTACAAAACGGTAAGCCCTATCCTTTTTCTTTTGTGATCACACAAGAGGTTCTTGGCGATCCGCGCCAGGAATTATCCGGTGTTATTTCCGAGGCGGGGCTTTTGGCGGAAGGTCAAATCAAATTGTTAAATCAAACACATCTTGATGTGAGCTTTCATTTGTCCGGCGACATGCTTTATCCCTGTGCCCGTTGTTTAAAACCGACGGCGTTTCCTTGCGAATTTGATTATCATGAAACCATCGACATTCCCGAGGACGAACAGGATGAGATCAGCATTTTGCCCGCGATTGAAGAATGTCTTTTTGTGAACGAACCTTTCCGCGTGCTATGCCGTCCCGATTGCAAAGGCTTGTGTCCGCGCTGCGGCGCCGACTTAAACGACGGGCCTTGTGATTGTCCCGAGACGGAGCCCGAGACGGATCCTCGCATGGCGGCGCTTAAAGCGCTTCTGTGACCCAAAAGAAAAACAATAGGAGGTAGTAACAATGGCAGTACCCAAGAGAAAAACATCCAAAGCACGTCGTGATAAAAGAAGAACCCATTACAAACTCGCGATGCCCGGCATGAGTGTTTGCCCGAAATGCGGTGAAATCAAATTGCCCCATCGTGTGTGCAAATCCTGCGGAACGTATAAAGATGTCGAAGTTTTGGCAGAAAACTAATTGATTTCGCCGGAGAATCATTAAGATAATAGAATCAATCATGACTAGGAAACTCGGCTATGCCGAGTTTCTCCATTTAAATTCTGTTTTTGGGAGTCGTACGTGACAAATATTTATATTGACGCCATGGGCGGTGATTTCGCGCCGCAGGCGACGGTGGAAGGCGCCGTGATGGCGGTCAAAGCCTACGGGACGCCGGTGACACTCGTCGGACGCGAAGCGGACATTCAAAAAGAACTATCCAAATATGACGTGCCGGAAGGCCGTGTTCGCGTGATTCACGCTGATTCGGTCATCGGGTTTGACGAAGAGCCCGTCTACGCGGTCAGACACAAAACCGACGCTTCCCTCGTGGTCGCCTTGGAGGCGATGAAAGGTGATGACAATGCCGTTTTGGTTTCCGCCGGAAGCACCGGCGCCCTGCTCACCGGCGCCCTGTTTAAGCTCGGCCGTGTCAAAGGCATCAAACGGCCGGCCCTCGGCGCGCCCCTTCCCAGAATGGACGGCGGTCGGGTGCTGCTCATCGATTGCGGCGCCAACGCCGATTGCAAGCCTTTGTATCTTTCGCAATTCGCGACCATGGGAAGCATCTATACATCCCAAATCTGGCATGTCAAAAACCCGAAGGTGGCGCTGCTCAACATCGGAACCGAAGCGGAAAAGGGCAGCATGGCCGTCAAAGAAGCCTACGCGCTGCTTTCGGAGCGCCAGGACATTCGTTTTATCGGCAATATTGAGTCGAAAGACGCGTTGCGTTCCGAGGCGGATGTCATTGTGACCGATGGTTTCACCGGCAACATTCTTTTGAAATCCATCGAGGGAACGGCGTCGGTGCTCATGAAGACCGTCAAAAATACGCTTTTGGCTTCGACCAAGGGCAAGCTTGCCGGCGCGTTAATCAAAAACGATTTGAGCGGTCTCAAAAAGACCTTTAGCTCCGATGAAATCGGCGGCACACCCTTTTTGGGGGTCAAAGGCGGCGTCATCAAGGCCCACGGCAGCAGTTCCGCCTACGCGATAAAAAACGCCATCGGTCAGGCCGTTGCCTACGGGGAGGCGAATATAACCGCTCGCATCAAAGCGGCTCTTGCCAAATAACAGACGAAGCCGCAGCGGGTTTTAATCGCCGAAAAGACCCGTAAAACATATCTTAAAAAGCTCAATTAAGAAACTCAGCTCGGCTGAGTTTCATCCGGAATGATTCATAGAGAAGGTGAATGTCGAAAGCGCCGAAAGAGAGGCCGGCCGGGCAAGACAGCCGAAGGGTGTGCCCGGCAGGTTAACATAATCTAAAACGATTCAGGAGAAATAAAATGAGTCAGGATACACTGAAAATTGTGAAGTCAATCATTGCCGAACAGCTTGACGTCGATGAAAATGACATTACCGAAGAAACCGATCTGATCAAGGATTTGGAAGCCGATTCCTTGGACCTGGTGGAAATGGTCATGGTTTTTGAAGATGAATTCGGGAAAAAAGTCCCGGACGAAGCCCTCAAAAAGATTAAAACCGTCGGCGATATTATCGCGCTGATTGACGGTTGATTCGCGGGCGTCCTCATTTGCCCGTTGCTTGTCAACCGACCGCGGCCTTCGGGATTTCCGAAGGCTTTTTTGACATGAAATTTTGGAAACCCCCGGTGTTTTGCACCGCGGGCAGTAAAGAAAAACAATCATGATAAAAGATACGAACAGACTTGAAACACAATTGGGCTATCGTTTTAAAAACAAAGCCTTTCTCGATGAAGCCTTAACCCACAGCTCCGTCGGGGAAACCTACAATAACGAGCGGCTTGAGTACCTCGGCGACGCGGTGCTCGAACTGACGATCAGCGAATATTTGTTTCATTTGGGACAGATGAACGAGGGGAAAATGACCAGACTCCGGGCCAGCATTGTCTGCAGCGAATCCTTGTCCCGAGCGGCCAACGCCATTCATTTGGGCGACTACCTCGCGATGGGAAAAGGCGAGGACGTCACCGGCGGCAGAAAACGCCGTTCCAATCTGGAAAACGCCTTTGAAGCGGTGATCGGCGCTGTTTTTTTGGACAGCGATTTTCCCACGGCAAAAGCGGTAACCCTGAATCTTTTGCGCGGCAACATCGCCCTTGCCCTTGACGGAAAACTGGTCAACGACTACAAAACCAAGCTTCAAGAGCAAATTCAACAGCATGGCGAAAGTGTTATTGAATATGTTCTTGAATCGGCGTCGGGCCCCGAACACGATAAAACCTTTCGCGTGTCCCTTTGGATCAATCACAGACGGGAAACCGAGGGAGAGGGCAAAACCAAGAAAGAAGCGGAACAGCACGCGGCCAGGGCTTATTTGATCGAAAAAGTTTAGGCGGGAATCAACATGTACCTAAAATCACTCAAATTGAAAGGCTTTAAGTCCTTTGCCGAAACCTCGGAGATCGACTTATCCCCCGGAATTTGCGCCATTGTCGGCCCCAACGGCAGCGGCAAAAGCAATATCATCGACGCGATGCGGTGGGTGCTAGGCGAGCAGAGAAGCAAGTCCCTCCGCGGCAAAAAAATGGAGGATGTCATTTTCGCCGGCACCGAGGATAAAGCGCCTTTGGGATATGCCGAGGTGATCATGACCCTCGATAACGCCGACGGGTATCTCGCGGACGCGCCCGATGAGGTCAGCGTGTCCAGACGGCTGTTTCGCTCCGGAGAGAGCGATTACCGCATCAACGGGCAAAACTGCCGTTTAAAGGATATTCAAGCCCTGTTTACCGATACGGGGCTGGGGAAAAACGGCTATTCCATCATCAGTCAAGGTCAAATTGAAAACATCGTCAATGCCAATCCTTCAGAGCTTCGAAACATCGTTGAAGAGGCCGTCGGCATCGTCAGCACCAAAAACAAAAAAATCGAAGCCGAAAAAAAGCTGGCCGTCACCGAAGACAATATGGACCGCATCTGGGATATTTTACAGGAGATGAACCGAAGACACGCGCCGCTCAAAAAACAAGCGGAAAAGGCTAAGACCTATCTGGCCCTCCGGGATGAGCTCAAGGCGGTGGATTTATCGGTCTTTTCCGAGGACATTGCGGCCATCGAGAAAGAATTGACCGAGGTTCAGCGCAAAACGGACATGCAGGTGATGAACGTCGGCGTGACCGAAAAGCGCCTTGCCGACAAGGACAAGGCCTACACCACCCTCAAAGCGCAGGGACGAAACTCCGAGGAAAAGCGGGCGGAGCTCGACGGCAAAATCGAGCAGTTGACCCAAACCCTCACCGCGCAAAAAAGCGAGTCCCTTGTCATTAAAGAACGCATCAGCGGACAGGACCGGGAGCTTGAGCGCCTTCAAGGCGACATCGCGGAACAACGGGAAGTCTGTCTGCAAAGTGAAAATACCCTTGGAGAAGCCAAGGGAAAAGCCGATGAGGTGACAGCCCGCCTGCGGGAGAAAAACGAAAAAATCGACGCCCTTAAAACAAAAGAGAACGACACAGCCCAAAAGCTGCGAAATCTCAGAGAACGGGCGCATAAGCGGAGCGAAACGGCGGAAAACGAAACGGCCAGAAAGCAGGAACTGCTCGAGAAAATCTCTCAGGTCAGCGCCGAGGAAGCGGCCAAGTCGGCGGCTTTGTCCTTGCGAAGCGCCAAAACCGCCGAAGACCAAAACAAACGTGACGGCTTTGACGGGAATTTGACCCGGCTAAATCGGGAAATCGACGCGTTGACCAAATCGGTGACAGATCTTGAGTCCGAGGCCCAAAAGGCCGACGCGGCCCGCCGGGACGCTCAAAACAAAGCGGAAGCCGGCCGACAGGCTGTGGATAAACTCGCCAACGATATTCGCGTGCTGTCCTCCCAAAAGGATTATCTCGAAAACATTCAAAGGCACTACGACGACTATTATCCGGCGGTCAAGGCCGTGATGGCCGAAGGGGCGCTGCCGGAGACGGTCCGGCAAAATATTTTCGGCCCCATCGGAGAATTGATTGACATTCCGCCGAAATTTGTCAAGGCAATTGACACGGCTTTGGGCGCCCGCTCCCAAAACATCGTTTGCGCCGACACCCGGACAGCCGGGCAGGCCATTGACATGCTCAAGCGAACAAGACGAGGTCGGGCGACTTTTTTACCGATGGACAATTTGCGCTACCAGCGCATCAGCCGGGAAGAGGAACATGTCTTTCTCTCGGAAAACGGCGTGCTGGGCATTGCCTCGGATGTCATCGACGTCGAGCCGCGCTTTAAGCGGGTTGTCGATTCCCTCCTCGGCAAGACCGTGGTGACCGCCGACTTTGCCGCCGCCAAAGCCTTTAGGGCCCGGAGACGGGGCTTTACCATTGTGACCTTGGAGGGTGAGCTGTTTTATCCCGGCGGGGCCATCGTTGGTGGTGAAACCAAAGGAAAAAGACAATCGCCTTTGTCCAAAAAACAGGAAATCGCGGCATTAACCGAGACTATCGAAGCCAAAAAAGCCGAACTTTCCCGGGTTCGGGAAGCTTGTCTGCGGATTGAGCAAAATCTGGTGGACATCAAGCAAAAGCGCCGGGCAGGCTACACCAATCTCGACGAAATCAGACAGGCCCTTTTGGAAAAACAACGGGACGCCCGAAATGTCAAGCTCAGTTTGGATAGCCTTAACGAGACCATTCGAAACGAAAAGGCTCAAACCGACGCGCTGACCGGCGAGCGGGATGTTTTGCGGGAAAGCATTGCCGCCATGAAGGCGGAGATGGAAGCCATCGGTGAGAGCGATATCGATCAGTCCAAGGATTCCGGGATCATCGAGGCTGTCAGCCGTGAGCTTTCTGCCCTCAGAGAGGATATCGCCGAGCTCAGCATTCAAGCGGCCCGGCTGGAGGAATCCCTCCACAGCGCCGAGCGCGATGTGGAACGACTCAAAGACAGTCTCGGCGTTCACCGCGGTCGTCTCAAGCGGCTGACCGACGAATACGACGCGACGGTAGCGCAAAAAAGCAAATTGAGCGCGCACCTTTCGGCCATCGGCGAGCAGATCGCGGAAAACAATGACAAACTCGAGACCCTGACGGCGGAGAAAAAAGAGCTTTCCGAAGCCAGCGACGATCTCAGTGAAACCTTGGAAGCTTTGGACCGCGACATCCGAAACCTCAACCATGAACTCATTGTCCAAAACGAAGCGAAAACCAATCTGGAAATCGAAAAAAACCGTTTAATCGACAAAAAAGACCGGATTGAGGAAAAACTATACAATCGCTACGATATGAATGTGCTCATGGCCCGGGACTGGCTTGCCGAGCAACATGTCGAGGAAAAGGATTTGAGCCGGGAAAGACAACGGGAGCTCACCGCCGCCATCGACGAATTGGGCCATGTCAACATTCAGGCCGTGGAGGAATTCGCCGAGTTGGATGAGCGCTACCGTTTCATGCAGGGTCAATTTGACGATTTGGAACAGGCAAAAAAAGAAGTGGAATCGGTCATTGAGGACCTCTACCTTTCGATGTCCGAGCAGTTCAAGACGGGCTTTGATGCCTTGGCCGATCACTTTTCCAGAATTTTTGCCATCCTCTTTGAAGGGGGACGGGCCAAACTTCGCTATGCCGATCCCGAGCATATCATGGAAAGCGGCATTGAGCTGGTGGCGCAGCCGCCGGGGAAAAATCTCAGGCATATTTCATTGTTGTCCGGGGGCGAAAAATCGATGACGGCCATCGCGCTGCTGTTTTCATTTCTCGCCGTCAATCCGTCGCCTTTCTGCGTCATTGACGAAATCGACGCGGCCCTGGACGATTCCAACATTTCCCGCTTTACGGGCTATCTCAAAAAAATCAAGTCCAAAAGCCAGTTCATCATCATCACCCATAGGAAAACAACCCTGACGGTGTGTGAATCGGTGTACGGTGTGTCTATGGCCAAAAGCGGTATTTCCAAGCTGCTCTCCATCAGAATTTCGGATTATACCAAAGACGGGGACATGGGGGACATCAGCGCTTGATTTAAAAGGTTAAATAAAAAGATCCGCCCGGCCCATGTGAGAAAATGACCGGGCGGCAAAATGCTTTGGAATAAATTGGATTCATATCGGCGCCCACGGACAAAACGGGCCCGAAAGAAACGAGGATACGATGGCATCATTTTTCGAACGGATGAAAGATCGTCTGAGTAAGACGACGGACAGTTTTAAAGAGAAAATCAGTCATACCCTTTATTTCCGCAAACTGGATGAGGATTATTTTGACGAATTGGAAGAAAGCCTGATCCTGTCGGATATGGGAATGGAAACCTCTGTGAAAATCGTCGAAGAGCTCAAAGAGCGCATCAGACAAAGGGGAACGACGGCCACCGAAGAGGCCAGGGATTTGCTGAAATCCATCATGGCGGACATGGTGACGGTGGAGAAAAAAGAAATGACCATGCCGGTGATTATCATGGTGGTCGGCGTCAACGGCGTCGGGAAGACCACCACCATCGCCAAGCTGGCCCAAAAATATATGAACGAAGGCAAAACCGTGATGGTGGCGGCGGCCGATACGTTCCGGGCGGCGGCGGTCGAGCAGCTCACCGTGTGGTCGGAGCGCGTCGGAGTTGACATTGTCAAAAGCCACACCGGCGCCGATCCCGCGTCGGTCATTTTCGACGCCATTGCTTCGGCCAGAGCCAAAGGCGTGGATATTCTCATTTGCGACACGGCGGGAAGGCTGCATAACAAGGTCAACCTGATGAATGAGCTGTCCAAACTGACCCGGGTTATCGACCGGGAAGGGGAAGGATTTGACAAGCACAATCTGCTGGTTGTCGACGCCACCACCGGTCAAAATGCCCTCATTCAGGGGCGCACCTTCAACGACGCGGTGCATTTGGACGGTATTGTCATGACTAAAATGGACGGCACTGCCCGGGGCGGCATCGTCATCCCCTTAATCAGTGAGCTCGGCGTGCCCGTGGAGTACATCGGCATCGGAGAGACCGCCGAGGATTTGATCCCCTTTGAAGCCGCCGATTTTATCGACATGCTCTATGACGAGGGAAACGACGAGGCGGACGATCAATAAGACCTGTCAAAAATGTCAAGAAAAAGTCTTGACAAAATACACCATTCACACTAAAATAATAAAGCCGTCAAAGCGGAGATCGGCGGATTCGTCTCGGGATAAGCTTACAGAAGCTTGCCTCTGGGGTGAGATCGCTGTGTCCGCGCTTTCGGCTATCATACAGGTGCCTTAACATGCGAAAAACCGTTGAGGAACAGTTTTTGTTCGATTTTTACGGAGAGCTTTTGTCCGACAAACAAAAGCGCGTTTTGGAATATTATTACAACGATGACCTGTCCATCGCGGAAATCGCGGAGTTGACGGGACTGACCCGACAGGGTGTCTATGACGCCTACAAACGGGGAAAGGCGCAAATGCGGCTTTATGAGGACAAGCTTGGCTTGTACGCGCGCTTTGTCAGGCAGCGTGAGGGCCTTGCCCGCATCGCCGACAAGCTTGCGGTCTTGGCGAGAGAAGATGCCGATAAAGGCAACCAGACCCGGGCAGCCTCGCTTTTCGACCTGGCGCGGGAAGCCCGCGATCTCAGAGATTCCTATTAGGTGATACACATGGCATTTGAAGGATTAAGCGAAAAATTTGATAATATTTTTTCCGGCCTGAAACGCAAAGGAAAATTGGACGAGACCGATATCAAAAAAGCGGGCCGCGAAATCAAACTGGCGCTTTTGGAGGCCGATGTCAACTACAAGGTGGTCAAGCAGTTTACCAAATCTGTCAGTGAGCGGGCCAAGGGTGAAGAGGTGCTCAAATCCCTGACCCCTGGTCAGCAGTTCATTAAAATCGTCAACGATGAAATGACGCGGATGCTCGGCGGCGACGTTCAAAAAATCGACTACCGCAGAGACGAGCTCAACGTGTTCATGATGGTGGGGCTCCAAGGGGCCGGTAAAACCACCACCGCCGCCAAAATCGCGAACCTGCTTCGCAAAGAGGAAAAGCTGACGCCCCTTTTGGTGGCCTGCGACGTCTATCGTCCGGCGGCGATCCGTCAGCTTCAAGTTCTCGGAAAAGAACTCGACATTCCGGTTTTTGCCCTCGAAGGTGAAAACGACCCGGTGGCGATTGCCGTGAAGGCCAAGGCCTACGCCGCGGAAAACGGGTTTGACCTGGTGATCATCGATACCGCCGGCCGTCTTCAGATTGACGAGGCGCTGATGAAAGAGCTTGAGGATATTCGCGACCGTGTTGAGCCCACGGAAATTTTGCTGGTCGTCGACGGCATGACCGGACAGGAATCGGTCAACGTGGCGGATGAATTTAACAAGCTTTTGGATATCTCCGGCGTGGTGCTCACCAAAATGGACGGCGACACCCGAGGTGGGGCGGCCCTGTCCGTGACCTACACCACGGGGAAATCCATCAAGTTTATCGGGACCGGCGAAAAACTCTCGGACATCGAAGTGTTTTATCCCGATCGCATGGCGTCGCGGATTCTCGGCATGGGGGATGTGCTCTCCCTCATCGACAAAGCTCAGAGCATGGTCGATGACGAGCGCGCCCGGGAGCTTGAGGAAAAGATGCGCGCCAACACCTTTGATCTCAATGATTTTCTCGAACAACTCAAACAGATTCGAGAAATGGGATCCTTCAGCAGTCTGCTGGAAATGCTACCCGGCGCCAATTCCAAGGCCCTCAAAGGCTTTGACATGGCCTCCACCGACGCCCAGAGCATAAAAACCGAGGCCATCATCAACTCGATGACGCCCAAGGAACGGGCCAACCCTGACATCATCAACGGCTCCAGAAGAAAGCGCATCGCCAACGGCAGCGGCACATCGGTGGCCGATGTCAACCGTCTGCTCAAAGGCTTTGAGCAAAGCCGCAAGATGATGAAGCAAATGGGCAGCATGCAAAAGAAAGGCCGCAAAAGCCGATTTAAACTTCCCTTTATGTAAAAACCCGAAAGGGGATGGCCCCTTTGGTTTTTAAATATTTCAAATCATATCAACCACAAAAGAAAGGAGCATCATATGGCAGTCAAAATCAGAATGAAACGCATGGGCAAAAAGAAAAGTCCTTTTTATCGCATTGTCGTCGCTGATGTCCGCGCGCCCCGCGATGGCAAATTCATCGAGGAACTGGGCTACTACAATCCCTGCAGCGAACCCGCGGAAATCAAAATCGACGGCGACAAAGTCAAAGACTGGATTTCCAAAGGCGCCAAACCTTCCGATACCGTCAAAGCGCTGTTACAAAAAGAAAGCATCATTGACTGATAGGGTGGCGCGATGAAAGAATTGATAGAAGTCATCGCCAAAGCGTTGGTCGAGTATCCCGATGCTGTCTCCGTCACCGAAACCCAAAAAGGATCTACCACCGTCTTGAAACTTTCGGTGGACGAACGGGACATGGGAAAAGTGATCGGCCGTCGGGGACGCATCGCGAAAGCGATTCGCGCCGTCTTGAAAGCCGCCGGTATCAAAGAGGATAAACGAGTGGTTTTGGACATCGACGGCAATGAGTCCGACGTATCCGACAATGAATAAAAACGGAATGATCCGCGATTGTGGGTCATTTTTTATTTTTTTGACAAGACAAATACGGTTGGCAAAAACGCTTTTGATAATATATTTGACATGGTTTATAATATAGATGAGGGTTGTGGAGGCCCTCGCCTGTTGGCATTTAATTCATTGAATTAATGATTAATGTCAAGAGATTAATTAAGGCGGCTACGAGAGTAATAATTGCAGTTAATCTATCGTAGTCGCTTTTATGCTTTGTCATTTTAATCGCATGTTTTCCGGCGGGCGAAAATTTTTGATTGATGAAGGAAAAATGGGCAGTTAATCAAATATATATCATGACAAGTCAATTAACGGATTTAATCGAAAGTAAGGCAAATCTATAATAGCGCCTGATGCAATTCATCAAATCGTGTTAACAGCAACACGAGAAAAAAGTGGTGTTGTGAGAAAAAGGCAAATAAAAAAGCTCAAAAGCAAGCGACAATCGAAAAAATCAAACTTGCAACTGAGCTTGTAAAATTGGCCACAGCGGCCATCATTTTAATCTCAGCGTTAATCATACTGAGATAATGTAAAAGGGGAAGGAAACTTCCCTTCTTCTTGATTTTAAAATCAAACATATTAATTGTCAATTATTTTAGGAGGTTTTTTATGAAAAAATTGTTACTCATCACAATCATCCTTCGAATCGGATGTATCTTGGCCAGCGGCTATGTCGTGTACTCGATTATTAAGCGCATGCGTGAAAGAGGATAAAGCGTTTTTTGATTAACGGCGACACCGTTGGCGCTGCTCGAGATTCAGGAGGGAAAATGAGCAAATTAAAGGAAATGCGAACTGCGAGGGGGTTATCTCAATCCCAATTAGCCGAAAAGGCAGGGATTAAAGTGCGTTCTTATCAAGCTTATGAGCAGGGAACGGCTTCTTTTGACCGCGTTCATATGGATACGATTTTGCGCATTTGTCTGGCGCTGGAATGCAAAATGGAGGATGTCCTCACGGATCCGGAGCTTCTGGAATTGCTTAAACAGTATCGGGAGATGGTGGATAAGATGGCATAATGAAAAAGCTTCACGTTTGATGGCGTGGGGCTTTTTTTACAACATTTTTTTGAGGATAAAGCGTCTTTAAGAACCGTCATCACGCAAAAGTTTTTTCGCCCGTTTGACGGCGCGCCGCAAAATATGTACAATAAACAAAATATTTAAATTAAAGGATCACGACATGAAAGATTATATGATTATCGGGGAAATCCTGGGAGTTCACGGCGTGCGCGGAGAATTGAAGGTCAAGCCCTTGACCGACGACCCGAAGCGCTTTTCCGAGCTTGCCCGGGTCACCGTCAGACACAAGGGAAAGACGGCCGACTATGCCGTGGCATCGGTTCGTTATCATCAAAATCAGGTTTGGCTCAGCTTTGAAGGGGTCACCGACCGGACGACGGCGGAGACCTTTCGCGGCGCCCTGCTTTCGGTGCCCCGAGAAGAAAGCGTGCCCCTGGGGCCCGATGAGTTTTTTATCGCCGATCTCATCGGTGTGCGGGTTATCGACGCGCGCAAAGGGGACATCGGGACGATCAAGGATATTCTCACGGGAACCGGCTCTGTCGACACCATTGAGATTGCCTTGAACGCCGAGAAAAAGATGCTATACGTGCCCTTTCGCAAGGTGTTTTTCAAGGATTGGGATTTGGAGGCGATGACGGTTGCCGCCGATATTCCCGAGGATTATTTTTTGCTATGACATTTTATTTTTTAACGCTGTTTCCGGATATGATCCGCGCCTATTTCGCCGAGAGCCTGATGAAGCGGGCCTGTGAATCGGGAGCGGTTGACGCGCGGGTCATCGACATTCGGGATTTCGCGGAGAACAAGCACAACCGGGTCGATGATTATCCCTACGGCGGCGGCGCCGGCATGGTGATGGCGGCCCCTCCGGTGCTTCGGGCGGTGCGCTCCATCGCCGGGGTTGAGGCCATGCCCGTCATCAATACGTCTCCTGCGGGACGTCCCTTCACCCAAAAGGAGGCCAAAGCCCTGGCCCGGGAGGAGAGCGTCGTTTTTCTTTGCGGCCATTATGAGGGAATTGATCAGCGGGCGATTGACGCCGTTGTCACCCGCTCTTACAGCATTGGGGATTATGTGCTGACCGGGGGAGAACTGGCCGCGCTGGTGATGGCCGACGCCGCGGCCCGTCATCTGCCGGGAGTGCTTGGCAACAGCGAGAGTTTGGCCGAGGAGAGCTTTGAGAACGATCTTTTGGAATATCCCCAATACACCCGGCCCGAGACCGTAGAGGGCGTCCACGTGCCGCCGGTGCTGCTCTCAGGCAATCACGCCGAGATCAAAGCCTGGCGCCATCGGGAGTCTCTTCGTCTGACCGAGGAAAAAAGGCCGGATCTTTACGAAAAGTACTTGCAAAATCAAAAGAGATAGGCTAAAATACATTGGTATGCGAAAAACGCATACGTTGCGATGATCCGCTGGCGCGAACCGCGCGAATGATCGTCAATCTTTCAACATAAAGGAGATATGATGGACTACATTAAAAAAATCGAAGCCGCCAACATGAAGGCGGAAAAACCCGAATTCAAAGTCGGGGACACGGTTCGCGTTCACGTGCGTGTTATCGAAGGTAAACGCGAAAGAATTCAGATGTTTGAAGGCACCGTGCTGAAAAAACAACACGGCGGTGTCAACGAAACTTTCACGGTTCGCAAGCTTTCTTCCGGTATCGGCGTCGAAAGAACATTTCCCGTTCACTCACCCAAAGTGGCGCAGGTCGATGTCGTCCGTCGCGGTAAAGTCAGACGCGCCAAGCTCAACTATCTGCGCGGCAGAGTCGGCAAAGCGGCAAGAGTCAAAGAAAGAATTTAATTTTCGGGGGCTGCGGCCCCTTTTTTGTTATGTTTTGACCATTTGGCGCGGCGCGTCCTTTTGCAAATTTTAAGGCGTGTCGGTTATAATAAATCGTTAATACGCGAAAAAAGGACGGTGAATGTATGCCAAAAATGACATCGGAGCACAGCGGCTCGGAGGCGAAGGAATGGATTTTGTCCATTGTCATTGCCGTGGCGCTGGCGTTTATCATTAAAGCGTTTTTGTTTGATTTTGTGCTGGTTCAGGGCACGTCGATGGTGCCGACGCTTCAGGACGGCGAGCGGCTGATCATCAACAAAATCGGCTATCGCATTTCGGAGCCCGATTACGGTGACATTGTGGTGCTCAAGCACGCTGATCATGTGGACTATGTCAAGCGGGTTATCGGCAAGGCCGGAGACACGGTGGAAATCAGAAACCGGGTGGTCTACCGCAACGGCGCGGCGCTGGACGAGCCTTATATCAACACCGGGGATTATGATGATTTTTCGTCGGTGACGGTTCCCGAGGGCAGCTATTTTGTGCTGGGGGACAACAGACCCGTCAGTCTGGACTCCCGCTATGACAGCGTCGGGTTTATCAAGCGAAAAGATATCATCGGCAAGGTGTTTTTCAGATTTTGGCCGTTGAGCCGCCTCGGGACGGTGTGACGATGGGCCAAGGACAAAACCCGCTGCAGTGGTATCCCGGCCATATGGCCAAGGCCGGCAGGCAAATCGGGGAGAAATTAAAGCTCATTGACGTGGTCATTGAGCTAGTGGACGCCCGGGTGCCCAAAGCCGGCAGAAATCCCGACATCAAGCGCACCACCGCGCGCAAAAAGCACGTGCTCGTGCTCAATAAATCCGATTTGGCGGATCCCGACGAGACGGCGCGCTGGCTTTCTCACCTGGAAAAAACCGGCGCCGCGGACAAGGTGCTCGCCTTTACCGCCTACAATGCCAAAGCCAAAGAGGCGCTCATCCGGGCTGTCGAAAGCCTCAACCACAAGGGCAAGGCCGCGCAGAAATGCCTGATCTGCGGCATTCCCAACGTGGGCAAAAGCGCCGTGATCAACACCCTGATCGGCAAAAAAAAGGCCGTCACCGGCAATCGCCCCGGGGTGACCAAGGGTCAGCAATGGCTCAAAACCGACGGCGGCCTGTTGCTTTTGGACACGCCGGGGATTCTCTGGCCCAAGTTTGACGACGAGCGCACCGGCGTGGAGCTGGCCTGGATTGCCGCGATCAAGGACACGATTTATGAACCGGAAAACATCGCGGGGGATTTGGTGCGGTTTTTGCTAGATTATTATCCCGAGCGCCTGTCCGAGCGCTACGCCATTGACGCGTCGCGGATGAAGGCCTTTGAGGTGTTTGACGCCGTGGCGGACAAGAAAAAGCTTGTGCTCCGCGGGGGAGAGCCCGATTATCTCAGGACATCTCAAATGATTTTGAAGGATTTTCGCGACGGGAAGCTGGGTCGAATGACCATTGACAGGTGTGCCGATGAGCATTGAACTTGCGGGAAAATCCGTTTCAGAAATAAAAAAAATCGTCGAGGCCCTTACGCCCGACGACTTTGCTCCCTGGACCGCGGCCCTTGCCGCCGATCCGCGAAAAGGGGTCCGGGCTTTGGCGGCCAAGCTTGAAAGACGACAAAAGGAGATGGACAGACTGACCGATGCCTTGGCGGAAAAAAAGCGGGTGGACAATGCCCTTCGCGCCCGGGGATTTCGCTTGATTTGCGGCCTGGACGAGGTGGGAAGGGGCCCGCTGGCCGGACCCGTGGTGGCCGGCGCCGTGATCCTTCCGGAGGATTTTTCGGTGCTGGGTATTGACGATTCCAAAAAACTCTCCCACGCCAAAAGACAGGCCCTCGCGGCCGCGATTAAACATGAAGCGATAGGTTATGCCGTCGGAGAGGTTTCCCCCGCGGTCATCGACGAGATCAACATTCTGGAGGCGACGAAGCTTGCCATGCGAAAGGCCGTGGAGAGTCTGGACGTGGAGCCCGACGCCCTGCTCATCGACGCCCTTTCCATTCCCTCGGAGGTGCCGGTGACGTCCCTCGTTCACGGGGACGCCTTGAGCCTGTCGATCGGCGCCGCGAGCATCATCGCCAAGGAATACCGGGATGATTTGATGCGGGCCTATGACGCCGAATTTCCCGGCTACGGCTTTGCCTCCAACATGGGCTACGGCAGCGCCGCCCACATCGAGGCGCTGAGGACTATCGGTCCGTGCCCGATTCACAGGCGGTCATTTATTACCCATTTTGTTTCGTGACGGCAAGGAGCCAAAACCGGCAAATTGTTTAGCGTACACCTTCAAAGCCGTCTCACTGCTTGGTTTGACGGACTTTGGTATTATTTTCGCCGAGAGAGACAGATGGCAGAACGAAAAGAAAATCATCAAAAAGGCAGCCGCGGCGAAAAGGCGGCTGCTCGTTTTTTGGAACAACAGGGTTATGCGGTGCTTGAGCGCAATTATACAAGACGTGTCGGCGAGATCGATTTGATTTGCAGACAGGATGACACCATCGTTTTTGTGGAGGTCAAGCTGCGCCGGGACATTGGTCACGGCCTGCCGATTGAGGCGGTGGGCAAGACCAAGCAGCGCCGGATTATCAACACGGCGAAGCTCTACGCGGCGGAGCATGATTTGTTTGATTATGACATGCGCTTTGACGTCATTGAAGTGGTGGTGGACGATCAAAACCGGCTGTGGGTTCGCCATGTGCCGGGGGCATTTATGGAAAATCGCCGCATTTAATGAATTGTCCGAATTTTACGATTGACGGGCGGATCTTCCCGAGAAGGTCCGTCTTTTTTTTGTGCCGAAAGCTAGGAACCTCGAAGGGATCAGTCGTCGCTGGTGACGGATTCCAAAAAGACGCGGGAGGTGTAGCTGCCTTTTTGCTCGTTGTTTTGCATTTTGATATAGTCGATGTGCATCGGCTCGAAGTCGTAGAGCTCGACGATGGCGTCGACGACGCTTAAAAGGTCGGAGAGTTCGTCTTCGGTTTGTTTTTCGGCGAAGGTGCCGGCTTTTTCGCGAAGCTTGGCAATGAGCGCGCGTTTCATGTCATCGTCATTGTCCAGCACGCGGACTTCACAACGGCGGCCGGTGTTTTCGATGATTTCGGGGATTTTGTCTCGGACGAGGGTGTTGTAGTATTGTTTCATGGTTCTCTCCTTGTTGGTTTTTATTGGTTTTCGCGTGTGATGTTGTTGTGACACAAAGTATGGTTTTGGCTGATGGATGATGAATCGTTCAGTTGGAAACTCAGCAGGACAGCGTTTTTATTTTTTTTGGTTGGCGTTGAAATTTGTTTGCTTGAATCAGCTTTCCTCAAATGATAAATCATATGGTGATAACGTCATCATAGTCAAAAACGATGGGTTTGTCAACCGGACAACGATAAAAAAACGCGGTATAAAGCCATTTTATGATAGAAATTCAGATGAAATTACAGCAAAAATACCCCCAAAATGCATCATGACGGCTAATGAATCGTATAAGTAGAAAATTAACGAGACTGAGTCACGATTTGAAATCATCTGACTGAGCACAAATCGATAGGATATAAGTTAAGAATTGCACCGTGTTTCGCAATCACTTAGTTGTTTTAATTTATCGAAGTGTGATTGCATCATGATCAAGACTCGGCTATTCGAACTTATTCCTAGTGAGTAGAAGTGGAACATGCCGATCAAGATGATTGAGAATTCTTAAGCTATTTTCAAAAGAGTTCTCCGACCCAAACGCTTTTTATTAGATTGAAGTGTTCTTGTATGCTGGTTTATCCTCGCAGTACCGTGCTGCGTACTGTGTTGAACAGGGAGCGGAATTTTTCCTTTTCTGACGAAAGACACGCGATCCAGTAGGTAACGTGTGCTTCTTCATCGCTAATTGGTATGGACACCCGATCCGGCACCCGGTAGCCTAAACGAAGCATTTGATCGGAATTGAAAAAGGGAAGACTGGACGCGTCAATCAACTCATTTAATGCATCCATACTGTTTTGAATGAGGAGATCGGGAGATGATAATTTTTCTGAAGTGACTGTCATCCAAAATCCGATACCGGTAGCCATGAGAATGCGCAATCCGGCAAGATTGGAAAACGAAACGCTTTTTTTGTTTGCCAACGGGTGATCCTTCGGCAAAGTGATGTAAAGCTGTTCGTCCAAATAACGCTGGCAGAATAATTTTTTGTCATTTGGATATTCATGAAGGATGATAAGTTGATATAAATGATTTTCCAGTCCTTTTAAAAGACTTTCATCACTGTTTTGAAGCTCAGTGGACAGTGTTTTACCGGGAAAATGTTCTTGAAGTAAAGGCACTAATTCGTTGATGGGAAACGGCGCGCATGAGCCCAAGCTGACGGTGCGTATGCTTCGGTCAAATTGTATGACCCGTTCGGTCAGTTCCCGATTGGCGTCGAGGGCTCTTTTGGCGTAGTCTGCGGCGACTTTTCCGGTCTCATTCAGAGTGATTTTGCTGTTTTCTCGATGGAACAGTGAAACACCGAGTTCATTTTCCAGTTTTTTCATTGAGCGGCTTAAAGACGGTTGGGAAATATGCAATTCTTCCGAAGCGGCGAGAAGAGTGCCGCGCCTTGCGACGGCTTCAAATTGTTCCAAAAGATAGGTTTCGATCAACATCGGCATAGATCCTTTCATGTCATGGTATGCTTATCACGTATACTATTATAGATGAAAAGCAGTGGACTCACAAGCGGAATTTCAATAAAATACACTTGAAGACGCGAGAAACGTCTAACAAAGAAAATCAATCCGTGAAAGGAGAAAACGATGATGGAATATGTCACATTAAACACGGGGGCAAAAATGCCCCTTGAAGGGTTCGGCGTTTTTCAAATTCCCGACGCGAATGAGTGTGAACAAGTCGTGTATGATGCGATCAAGACTGGATACAGACTTCTTGATACCGCCTCTTCCTATGGCAATGAGGAAGCGCTTGGTCGGGGCGTGAAGCGCGCCATCACCGATGGGCATGTGTCCAGAGAGGACCTTTTTATCACAACCAAGGTTTGGGTTTCTGACATGAAGACAGAAGACGCCGCTTATAAAGCGGTTCATGCGTCCCTTGAGAAGCTGGACATGGCATACGTGGATCTGATTCTTTTGCACCAATCCCTCGGCGACTATTTCGCGGCGTACAGAGGTATTACCAAAGCGTATAAAGAGGGACTTGCAAAGGCAGTTGGTGTTTCCAATTTTTATCCTTTTGTCCTAGCCAATCTTTGTGAAAATGTTGAGATCATTCCCGCAGTCAATCAAGTTGAGCTACATCCCTTTTTCCAACAAGAGGACGCGCTGGCCCTCATGAAGGAATACGGTATCGCGCCGCAGGCATGGGGACCGCTCGCGGAAGGAAAGCATGGTATCTTTTCCGATCCGCTGCTTACGGAAATCGGACAAAAATACGGAAAATCAGCGGCGCAGGTTGTTCTTAGGTGGAATACACAGCGCGGTGTATCGGTTCTGCCGAAGTCCGTACATGTGGAACGTATGGAACAGAATATTGATATTTGGGATTTCACATTAACCGATGATGAAATGGAGAGAATCAAGGAAAAGGATTTGGGACACAGCGAGATTATCGATCATTTTGATCCGAAAATTGTTCAGTGGCTGAATAATTACAAAGCTTGATTCATAGAAAGAAAAAGAACATGGCAAAGGAATTGGTTGTATACTTTTCCGTTTACGGAAGCACGAAAATCGTCGCGAAAGAAATTGCCGAACAAACGGGCGCGGATCTTGCTGAGATCGTGCCGCTTGTTTCATATGATAGTAATCGTGAAAATTACAACGCTCTGGCGAGACTCGCGAAAAAAGAACACGATGAGAATCAGCGCCCAGCAATCAAAAATGAAATCAATATCGACATCTATGATTGTATCTATATCGGCTATCCGATGTGGTGGTACACTTTTCCAATGATTATCTACACATTTTTTGACAAATATGATTTTTCGGGAAAGACCATCATTCCTTTCAACACGCATATGGGATCCGGCGACGGCGGCACCTACGAAACAATCAAACAGCTTGAGGTGGATGCGATTGTTTTAAAAGGTCTGCCCATTGAGATGAAAGAAGCGGAAAACAATGCGGCTCAAATAGTCGAAACATGGATTAAAAGCCTGTAATGGCAAGGAGATAATGAAATGAATGATTTTATATATGATTTCCCTGTGAAAGTATATTTTGGTGAGAAAGCCGCTGAGAAACATCTCACATCGGAACTCGCGAAAGTCGGGAAGACAGTGCTTTTGGCATATGGCGGGGGTTCAATCAAGCAAAACGGCATTTATGAGGAATTGACGGAAATACTCAAAAAAGCCGGTAAGGAAGTCATTGAGTTTTGCGGCATTATGTCCAACCCCACTTATGCCAAGGTTCAGGAAGGCGCAGCACTGGCAAAAGAAAACAAAGTAGATTTTATTCTCGCGGTTGGCGGCGGCTCTGTCATTGACTGCTGCAAAATCGTATCCGCACAAGCATTGCTAAAACAGGATATATGGGATTATGAGTATGACGCGCACGGTACACCGACATCGTTTATCCCGATGGGCGCGATGGTCACCGCTTTCGGAACCGGAGCGGAGATGAACAACGGCGCAGTAATCACGCATGAGGAAAAGATGGTGAAATCCGCGCTGTGGGGCGCTTTTTATGACTTCGCGATTTTGGATCCGACCTATACAATGACCATGCCGATGAAACAGGTGATTTCGGGGGCTTTCGATTCTCTTTCCCACTGTATGGAAACCTATATGGGTTCTCCTCGCAAGATCAATTTGTCTGACGAAATCAACGAAGCGACGCAGAGAAACATCATTCGCAATATCCGTGCGACAATTGAGAATCCCGGAGATCTTCAGGCGAGAAGTGAGCTTCTCTGGGCCGCCGCGATGGCAGAAAACGGTCTGTTGAAAATTGGAAAGACGACCGATTTTCAATGCCATATGCTGGAGCATCAGCTCGGCGCTTACACGAACTGCAACCACGGGCAGGGGCTCGCAGTTATCCATCCCGTCCTTTATCGACGGATGATGCCGGAGGCGAACGAGTCGTTCGCCAGATTGGCGGTGACCGTCTGGAATATCGAACCCTCCGGAAAGGATGAGGCCGATTTGGCCAAGGCGTTTGTCGATGTCCTTGGTGCATTCATCAAGGCGATCGGTCTTCCCACGACTTTTGCGGAAATGGGTATCTTGGAGGATACGGATTATCGGGCGATTGCCGATTCCACCATTTTGACCCGGGGATGTCCAAAGGTTTTTACGGCGGATGAGTTGTATGACATTTTGCTTGAATGTCGAGGAAGGATGGTGAAGCAATGAAAAAATTGATGGTGATCATCTCAATGGTGACGATGATTGTTGCTTTGGCGGCGTGCGCCAACGCAAACAATTCCGCTTCGTCCTCATCGGGGGAGAAGGAGTCAACCCAAGGGAAAAAAGTGATTGTTGTTTATTTTTCGGGATCGGGAAATACGAAGCGGGTTGCTGAACTTGCGGCTGACGAGCTGAAGGCGGATACGTTTGAGATTGTGCCCGCCCAGCCTTATTCCGAGGCGGATCTGAACTGGACAAATTCAGAGAGTCGTGTTAACAAAGAGCATAACGATGTCTCACTTCAAAACGTTCTCCTTGTCTCCGATAAGGTGACGAATTGGAGCGATTACAACGTGGTGCTAATTGGTTATCCGATTTGGTGGCGTGACGCGGCGTGGGTGATAAACGGATTTGTTCAAAACAATGATTTTTCCGGGAAACAGGTGATTCCTTTTTGTACATCAACAAGCTCGGAACTCGGTAGCAGCGGAACCAATCTTGAAAAGATGGCGGGAACCGGTGAATGGAAAGAAGGCAAGCGGTTTACGGAAAATCCGGATGAAAGTGAAGTCCGACAATGGGCGCGGGAACTGAACCCGGAATAAAAAGCTCCGTGTCGGGGGGTGTCGCCGGCGCGGAAGGCGTGATTTCGGCACCGACGGCAATCAATTTCGGCGATAAGAAAATACGCGGATTTCTCTTTGATAACGTGTTTCACAGCAAAAAAGACGGTGATATTCATTTCGGGATGCATCTTCCGGAACAGGCTAAAGGAAACGCTCCCTACGCTTTGTTTGTGACATTGCCGGGATACGAAGGGCTTTATTTTCAGGGAGTCGGGGCTAATATTCGGGCAGAAGACTATGGCATTGAGGCTCAAAAATACAACGAGAACATGATTGTCATCGCGCCGCAATTGAATGACTGGGATCAGACATCGGCGAGGCAAACCGTGGCGTTGACCCAATATTTTCTTGAGCATTACAACATTGATCCAGAAAAGGTGTATTTGAATGGGTATTCAGGCGGCGGAGAGACCGGCTCGCTTGTTATGGAGATCGCTCCAGAATTGTTCAGCGCTTTTCTGCATTGCTCATCCCAATGGGACGGCGATCTGGAGGCCCTTGTCAACACCATGACACCGGTGTATATGGTGACGGGGAAAGATGATAGCTATTACGGTAGCGCATCTGTGCGACAGACTGCTGAGAAGTTGAGAACCCTGTACAAAAAGAAAGGGTTTCATGAAGATCAAATCAACAAGCTGGTCGTTCTTGACCTGAAAGATCAAACTTATTTTGAACAACGGGGCATCAGCGATCAGCATGGCGGCGGCGTGACATTTTCCCACGACGGTAAAGTGATGGGATGGCTATTCGGTGAGCACGCGGTCAACGGATTTTAAAGGGGCAAACATGTGCCGTTCAAGAGATATGACGTGTCCGTCGCTTTGGAGGTCGTTTGTGATTTATTAACGATGACGTATCGATGATGGCGATGGATGGTTGTTACGGATAGGATTTTTGCTCGATGAAATGGCTTGAGGGCGATTAAAGACGATTTACATAATTTTTAATTTGGAGGATTTTAGAATGGACACACAGAAAGTCGTATTTGTTAACAAGGAATTAAACACGAGGCTGGCGGGACTGCTTCGCCTTCCGGAGGGCTTTGATCTCAGCCGAAACTATCCGGCTATCATTTTGACGGGACCGATGCTTTCCGTCAAAGAGCAGGCGCAGTCGGTGTATGCCGAAAGACTGACTGATGCCGGTTATGTGACATTAGTGTTTGACGGCACCTATTTTGGTGAGAGCGAAGGAACACCCAGAGGGCAGGAGCTTCCCGATGTTAAGGAAAGTGATATCGAGGGAGCTGTCGACTATCTTTGTGCTCTTCCTTATGTGGACAATGACCGTATCGGGGGTCTCGGTATTTGCGGCTCCGGCTCATACATGTCGGTTGCCGGAGTGAAGGAGCCACGCATCAAGGCGGTGACGGCTGTCGTTCCTGCTATTTCCGATATTTCGACGTCTCCGATGATGGGCTTTTTTAAGCCGGAATCGGAAGTGAAGACAGCGAAGGAAGCCTATGATCAAGGGAAGGGTGAGTTGATGTATCTCAATTTTATGCCAAGAGCCTTTGATGAAGGCGCAGCGTATTATTACAGCGCAAGGGGGACCCATCCGAGATGGTCTAATCGGGTCATCGCCTGGAGTCAGCTTGAATTGGTGAAGTACAACGTGACAAATATCATGAAGGAGATGAAAAAACCGTATTGTGTGATTACCGCGGAAAACGCCTGGTCGAAGCCCTCATCAGAGGATATTTATAATGCTGTTGTCGGCGCACCAAAGGAAATTCATGTCATCCCTGAGGCAAGTCACTTTGATATGTATGATCTGGCGCCCTTCGTTTCGGAAGCTTTTGAGTTTATTTTGCCGTTTTATAACAAATATCTGTAAAGCATAGATGGAGGACTGGCACTTGCGCAAAGTAATGATCGTGGTTATATTGGTTTTGATGTTTGGCGGGCTTTGCGCTTGTGCGGTTTCAATGGAAACGATGGAGACGGGCCGAAGCGAAGATCGGGACATTTCAGAAGAGCGCAACGCGTCACGGCCAAGCGCGGGTGAAGTACAATCAATGACAATGTATTACAATAATGAGCATTTTATTTATAAACGCAAGCCCGAATAAAAACGGGACCACAGCAAGGCTGGCAAAAGAATTGCTTGCCGAAAAAGAGTATGCAACTTTGAATCTGATTGACTATAAAATCTATGCCTACGGTCAGGAATATGCGGATGATCAATTTAATGAGGTAATCTCTGCAATTAGCAAGGCAGATATGGTCATTCTGGGGTCGCCGCTGTACTGGCACAACATCTGCGGCCTGATGCGTAATTTCCTTGACCGATGTTATGGTTCCATAGAGCAAGGCGAGTTCAGAGGCAAAACTCTGCTCTTTATCATGCAGGGTGCGTCTCCGGAGAAATGGCAGCTGGAAGCTTGTGAATTTACCATATCACGTTTTGCCGGACTGTATGGATTTGCTTATCAGGGCATGATAACAAATTCGCAGGAAGCCAGGAAAACAACTGTGATTTAAAAGTATGGCGAATAGGAGTGATCCATATGAAGAATAGAATATCATTGCTCCTTTTCGCTTGTGCGGTTCTTTTTGCGCTTGCCGCTTGCGGAAGTGGTCAAGAAGCTTTGAAACCGACAGAAACGGAGAAAACGGCAGAACAGGAAACGATAAAAGAATCAGATACACAGGCGGGAGAAAGTACAGTGGAGATATTTGAAAAAAACGTGCGAAATATTCCGCGGGAACTGGAGATCATTTCGGAGGTGTATAGACAACCAGCCGAAAAGGATGGAAGCCCCGTCCGGTTGGTCTATGACACTTGGGAATCATTTGGTTATGAGCAACATACGCAAAAACTGACAAAGACGGCTTGGGTATATCTTCCTTACGGCTATGATGCCGCGCGAAAATACAATATTTTTTATTTGAGCCACGGCGGATGGAGCAATGAGGAGACGGTGCTCGGCACGGATGAGCATCCGTCGGAATTGAAGAACGCGATTGATCATGTCATCCAGGATGGACGTATGAAGCCTTTGATTCTTGTTTGCCCGACGTATAACAATACGAGCGATCGGGACAGTTGGGATTGCAGTTTGGCATTACGGCTGACGGAGCGTTTCCATTATGAATTGATGGGCGATCTTGTTCCGGCGGTTGAGAAGCGTTACCACACCTGGGCTGACTTTGATACGTCCCTTGACAAGCTGAAAGCCTCCCGCGACCACAGGGGCTTTGGTGGCTTTTCCATGGGAAGCGTGAACACCTGGCGTACTTTTCAATATTGTTTTGATTATTTTCGATATTACATGCCGATGAGCGGAAATATGGGTGACGGTCAGTGGATCGATGCCATTGTTCGCTCTTCCGAATGGACGGACAGGGATTTTTTCATATGGGCTGCGACGGGAACGGAGGATTTTGCCGAATCGGGATTTTCTCGTCAGATTGACAGCATGGTCAATGATTACGGTGAAACTTTTCATCTCGCGGATAATGAGGCGGAGGGAAATGTCTCGTACAGATTGTGTGAAGGTGGCACTCACGGACCTGAGCAGTCAAATCAATATATGTTCAATGCGCTCTTGTGGTTTTGGAATTATGAGGAAAAACCGTGATGATCGTTCTCTTATTTGCGGATTGTGAAGCGCGCATTTAATTTTGCTTTATGACTAGGTTTTTGCGGATTTCGCAGCCGCGAAGGGTTTTTGCTAATTTTTTAAACAAGCGACCGGCACAACCAACACGCCATCTTCTCGCTGATACCCAAAGGGAGAAACGCCGCGAAGTGCCGTCAAGAATACCGGCTTTGGCATTTTTCGTGTCGATTTTATTCGTCAATTCAGTGGATTTTCTATTTGTCGCCCTCAATACAACGTAGCGTCCTTCGGCGTCAAATGGGTGATAGGTACTTTGTCGGACAGATTTTGATCGTATTATTTCAATATTAATCCTCCTTTCTATTTTCGTTTTCGTGACATCAGTTTAATCAAAACCGAGTGTTTGGACGATTTATAACCGAGTATTTGGCTGTGTTCTATCTGAGTACATGGTGTTTGTCAACCGCCTTTGCAAGGGAAAAGGGCTTTTGACAAGTTGTTAACTGCTATTCACTTTTTTGGTACGCGGGCAAATTTTGTGTTTGCTGATTTTTTAAAATATATCCCACACCTCCTCAACCTCGGCTGTGAAACAGCCGTTTTATATCGCGGCGAGTCGTCACAGTCGCAATGATTGCTGCGACCATTGGCGAATATATTATTATCCTTACCTAAACTAACCTGTCCTAACCTAGGTCGGACATTTGCGATTTGCGACGCGCGTTGTTTTCACCTTAAAGCGCCTTTTCCCGTTGAAGCCAAATATGGATTTTTTGGCGGTATGAAGCGGTTTTTCGCGCTTGAAAGGCCTGATTTTGTCCGCTTAAAATAAGCATCGGATCACGTCGATTTTGCCGGAAAAAACAAAATCTACTGACTTTTTACCAATTTTCGCTGACAATTTGCGATGATTTCTCTGTGATTTGTCGTTGTTTGATCAGCTTTTCGTCACGATAGCCTCAACACGATTAATTTTTACCGCTTTTGTCTTTGTGGTTCGGTCAAACATTTGTTCGCTTCCGTTTATTTTCTATGAGACGATTGTCTGTCGGATTTTTTCACTTTTTTTGACATGGTTTTCATTGGCGGTTTAAAGCCTTTTTTATTTTTTTGACGTCACGGATTGGGCGAAATTCGGTCAATCATATGTTATATCGGGATGACAAATAAAGCCGCGTCCTTTATAATAGAGGTACGACGTTCGCGGCATTGGCGGTCTTTGGGCATCGACCGCGGCGGCCTTCAATTCATCCACAACGGCCGCAACGATTCGATTTGTGATTGTTGATGAAAAAAGGAGGAATTCGATGTTGACTTTTGTTTTTATCGCCGGGCTTGGCATCGCGTTTTTTTCGGTGCTGTTCGCTTTGGCGGTGGGCATCGGGTTTATCATCATGTTGGCGGTGGCCTGGTTTCGATCGCGGCCTGAAAAGCCGGAGGACGATTCGGTTGAGGGGGAAGAGATACAGGACAATGACCGGTAATGATATCTTTTTTAGACAAGGTTGTCAGTGGATTGAGTCTTGTGACATCAATTCTTGTTTATTTTAATCAGCTCGCGATCTTCTTTGATTTGATGGTTAAGAAGTATCGCCGGCAAAGCCGGCTTGACGCTTGAGCCAATCATAGCAAGTGACTATATTGAGGTATGATATGAGTGAAATAAAAAAATACAACATAAGAGATGATTTAATGACGGATGTGTGCCATATTATTGATGATGCTCAGCAAGTTGCCATCAAAGTGGTTGATACAACTTTGGTGATACGCAATTGGTTGTTGGGACGGCGTATTTCCCTTGAAAATATGACCGGAACACGTGCTGAGCGGTATGGAGCCGGCATCATTGAGGGATTAGCGGAAAAGCTTACAGAAAAGTATGGGAAGGGGTTTGATAAAAGAGCCTTATATCGGTATGTCAAGTTTTTTCGGCTTTACCCTGAGATTTTGGGAACAGCGTCACCACAATCTCAAACAATCGACACGCCATTCATTGTGGGAACAGTGTCGCCACAATCCAGACTTCTATCATGGTCCCATTACGAAAGATTGATTCAAGTTGAAAATCAAAAGGCAAGGGAATGGTATGAACAGGAGGCACTTGAACAATCATGGTCAGTAAGGACGCTGCGAAGAAATATTAACACGCAGTATTATGATCGAATGTTGTTATCTGACGATAAAACCGGAGTAAAAAAAGAAATGATGGAGAAAACGAGTCCATACCAACAAAAGTATGAGTTTCTGCGTAATCCTGTCATTGCTGAGTTCCTTGGAATGGAGGAAAACAGAGTTTATCATGAATCAGAGCTAGAAACAAATATCATCAACAACCTTGAAAAATTCATGATGGAATTGGGAAAAGGTTTTGCGTTCGTAGAGAGACAGCAAAGAATCCACACTGACAAAGAAGATTACTATATCGATCTTGTTTTAGTCAAGTCCTAAATTTGGTGTAAATTAAAAAATGTGGTGACCTTTAGGTAGAAAATGTATTGTCTCAAGGCATATCGGATATACCAGTGTTTAAACTATGTCAGGCTGTCAGGCTACCAATAACCGTTGTTGTTCGTCTG
>JAFRBB010000062.1 GCA_017405085.1 Eubacteriaceae bacterium | reverse complement strand
TGCACAACTTAGGGCAAATCCATGGGAGCGGAAAGGAGAGAGCACACAAAGCGACATGCTTTGAAGTTACGTTGAACCGCCGTATGCCGAACGGCACGTACGGTGGTGTGAGAGGGCGGAGAAAATCCGCCCTACTCGATTGAACGGACCATGCCCAATCTGTGATATGCCTTAAAAGGGAAGCCTGCCCGGTCAGAGAGATAAACGGACAATTTGCACGTTTTGTTCGGTAACGGCCGAAATCGGTCCGAAAACCCAAAAAGGACGGCCGTCAAATCTTGATTACCATACCCCATATGGTATAATAACCAACGATGTTTTGTTTATTCGATGGCCGTCATTCCCGAAGAGATCTCATCAAAGCCTGCGGCATGGCTTCGCGTCTTTTCCGGGACGGACGTTGAAAAACGATGAAAAATAAAAGAAAAGATCAATGATTTTCTTTGACATCCGGCTGCGCCGGTTGTCACATTGAGATCAATTAGCTTAAGCATTCAGGAGGAATTGTATTTTGGATATTGTTGTTGTGGGCACGGGTCACAAAGAGACGCCTTTGGCGATGAGAGAGAAAGCCGCTTTCATCAACCGGACCATCAAAGAGGGCATCGCGAAGCTCAAAGACGAGCCGTCCGTTGCGGAGGTGATTATTCTGTCAACCTGCAACCGCTCGGAAATCTATGCCGCGACCACGGATCCGGACGCGGCCATCGTGTGTTTGCGGAATTTTTATCTGACGGAAAAATCTCCGGAACTGGAACCCTATCTTTTCGACTATCAAGGCAGAGATACGGTGCTTCATCTCTACCGGGTCGTCACGGGCCTCGATTCCATGATTTTGGGAGAAGACCAGATTTTGGGTCAGGCCAAGGACGCCCTCGATAAATCCCGGGACGAGGGGGGTGCGGGCAAATACCTCACCAAGGCCTTCAGGGAAGCCGTGACCTTCGCCAAAAAAATGAAAACCGAATACAAAATTTCGGAAACGCCGCTGTCTTTAAGCTCAACGGCGGTCAAACACGTCAAGCGCACCTTTCCCGATACCTATCAGGACAAAAAGGTGATGATCATCGGCTCCGGCCAGATGGGCCTTTTGGCACTTCGGTATATGGCGGCGGAAGGCTTTAAACACGTGACCATGACCAACCGGACCTTCCATCCCGGCGATGAATACCGGGATATTTACGAAGGGGTCAATGTCGTGCAGTACACCGACCGCTACGAAGCCATGGAGGATATCGACGTGGTCATCACGGCGACGGCATCGCCCCACACCGTCATTCGGGAAGGGGAAATGCCCGACCGGGAAAAACCCCTGCTGCTCATCGACTTGGCGCTGCCCCGGGATGTGGAGCCCGCCGTCGGCGAGATGAATATGGTCACTTTGATTACCATCGACGATTTTAAACATCTCATCGACGAGAAAATGCAGTACCGCATCAAAGTCGCCGGGCAAATCGCCTCGCTGATCGAGGATGAAATCGACGGCCTGATGCTCTGGATTACCAAAGCCCAGGTGGACAATCTGGTCGGCGCCTTAAACGAACAGGCCAGACATTTGGCCGATGAAACCGTGGAAATTCTCAACAAGCGTTACCACATGACGGGCAAGGATTATGACTATTTGGAAAAAATCGTCAGATCAGGTTTTCGTAAAATGGTCATGCCGCCGATTCATAAGCTCAAATCCCTGGACAACGACAGCGATATTATGCGTCTGGAAAAATCCATGGCGTTTTTATTGGATGAGGACGACTGATGAAAGCGCCGTTACTTTTTGAGATGAAGAAAAAACGGGTTCTTGTCGTTGGCCTCGGAACCGTCGGCGCCCGCCGCGCCAAAACCTTTGCCGAAGCCGGCGCCGAGGTGACCGTACTCGTGCGAAATCCCGATGCCGCCATCGACGTGCCGGGGGTGAAGGTGGTCTGCGCTGAATATTCGCCCGATGTCCTCGAAGGCATCGATATCGCTGTCGCGGCCACTAATGACCATGCCCTCAACGCCCGTGTCCTTGAGGACTGCAAAGCCCGGGGCATTCCGGTCAACGCCGCCGACGATCCCGACCGGTCGGATTATTTTTTTCCGTCGGTCATTCGCCGGGGAGATCTCACCCTGTCCGTCTGCACCGAAGGGGCCAGCCCGATGACCACCATTGCCATCGTCAAGGCGCTCAAAGCCGAGTACGGCCCCGAATACGCCGAAAGACTGACTTATCTCCGGATCCTTCGCGATGACATCGTCGCGTCGGTTTCCGATGAAGCCCATAAAAAAAAGGAGTTGAGGGCACTGACCGAACGGTCAACCGAGACCCTCAAAGAACAGGCAAAAGCCGTCAAAAGGAGAAATATGAAAACCATCACCGTCGGCTCCCGCGGCAGCAAGCTTGCCCGTGTGCAAACCGAGTGGCTGCTTGACCGTCTGCGGGAGGCCAATCCCGGCATTGACTTTCAATTACGCGTCATCTCCACCAAAGGGGACCGCGTACAAAACAAAGCCTTGGACGCCATCGGCGACAAAGGGCTGTTTACCAAAGAACTGGAGGAAGCGCTGCTCTCCGGCGACATCGACATGGCCGTTCACAGCATGAAGGATATGCCAAGCACTCTTCCCGAAGGGCTGACTCTCGCGGAGCCGCCGGTCAGAGAAGATCCATCGGATGTGCTGGTGACGCGCCATGCCATTGCCTCTGTCGCCGAGCTCCCCCGGGGCGCCAAAATCGGCACCGGCAGCAAACGCCGGGCCTATCAGCTCTCGCGGCTGCGTCCGGATTTGAAGATAGAGGGCATTCGCGGCAATGTGGATACCCGCCTGCGTAAGCTTGCCGATGAAGGCTTTGACGGCATCATTCTGGCGGCGGCGGGGATGAAGCGCATCGACGTGTATCACAGCGATGATTACAACGTCATTCCCTTGTCCCCGGATGAATTTGTCTGCGCGCCGGCCCAGGGCATCCTCGCCGTGGAAATGCGGGAAGACAACGACGCGGTCCGCAAGATCTTAGAACCGGTCATCGATCCGGTGACCGCCGTTCAAATGGCGGCGGAACGCAAATTTTTAACGGCCCTTGACGGCGATTGCCACCTGCCCATCGGCGCCTATTGCACGGTGGACGGCGATGATATCTGCTTAACCGGTCTGTACGGGGATGAACAGGGGCACAAACTTGTTAAATACAGCATGACAGGCAAGGCCCGGGATGCCGAGGCCCTCGGCGCGGCCCTTGCGGAAAAACTCAAAAAGGAGGTGAATGGATGAAAAAAGGAATCGTCTATCTCGCCGGCGGCGGCTGCGGAGATCCGGGGCTTCTGACCGTGCGCGCCAAAGAAAAACTGGAGAACTGCGACACGGTGGTGTATGACGCGCTGGTCAATCCCGAATTTTTGGATTATGTGCCGGAGGAAGCTGAACGCATTTACGTCGGCAAACGCGCCAAAAGCCACGCGCTGCCGCAGCCCGACATCAACAAGCTTCTCGTTAAGCTGGGAAGCGAAGGCCGCAACGTCGTTCGCCTAAAAGGCGGCGATCCCTATGTGTTCGGCCGCGGCGGCGAAGAGGGGGAGGCCCTCTATGACGCGGGGGTGGCTTTTGAAGTCATTCCCGGCATTACATCGGTAATCGGCGGCCTCGCCTACGCCGGCATTCCCATCACCCATCGGGACTGCGTGGCCTCGTTTCAGGTCGTCACCGGTCATCGGCAGGATGACGCCGAGGATTTGGACTGGCCGGTGTTGGCTGCCTCCAAAGGCACTATCGTCTTTTTGATGGGAATGAAAAATTTGGGGCGCATCACCCAAAACCTCATGGCAAACGGCATGGACCCGGAAAAACCCGCCGCGGTGGTCTACCGGGCGTCGGACCCGCGCCAGCGGGTGGTGACGGGGACCCTCCGGACCATCGAAGCCATCGCGACCGAGGCCAAAATGACGGCTCCCAGCCTCATCGTCGTCGGCGATGTGGTCACCAAACGCGAAAAACTGCGTTTCTTCGACAATAAGCCCTTTTTCGGCAAACATTTTGTCGTGACCCGCTCTCGGGCCCAGGCGTCGAGCACGATGGCCAAAATACGGGAGCTCGGCGGCAGCGCCCTCATGTATCCGACCATCAAAATCGAACTGGTTGCCTCCGAGGTTGATAAACTCAAAACCGCCATCGATCACATCGGCGATTATACCCATATCATTTTTACCAGCGTCAACGGCGTCAATATTTTCTATGACGTCCTTCGTCAAACCGGACGGGACAGCCGCGCTTTGGGCGGACTCTACGTCACGGCCATCGGCAAACAGACGGCGAAGGCGCTGGAAGAACGGGGCGTGATGGCGGATTTCGTTCCCAAAAACTATATCGGAGAGGCGCTCATCGAGACCCTGCGTCCGATCCTCACCGAAAAGGACGCGATCTTGCTTCCCAGATCGGAAAACGCGAGGCCAGTCGTGGCCGAAGCCCTTTCGGAGATTTGCCGCCTCGATGAGATCAAAATCTACCGCACCGTCAGAGAGGACGCCGCGGATTTTGACATGAAGGGGCTACTCGAAGCCCGTCAGGTGGACGTCATCACCTTCACGAGTTCGACAACGGTCAAGTATTTCGTCGAAAAACTCGGCGCGGAAAACTTAGACTTGCTTTCCGGCGTGATGTGCGCCTCCATCGGCCCGATGACGTCCCAAATGATGCGCGAATCGGGCATTCCCGTCTCGGTGGAAGCCGAGGTTTACACCATTGACGGATTGCTTTCGGCCATTGAAAAAAATCTCTAAAGCCGGGCTTTCGGACCCTTGAGGAGAATGTATTTCGTCATCTGTTTTGATAAAACGCAGCCGGCCAAAGCCAAAGGCAAGTCGCCTTTGAGATCTGGCCGATGATCATCCATTCGTCAGAGAACAAATATTTACGCAAAGAGAATGTCGTTCCCATCGGGGGAAAGGCGCGGCGTCATGCCGCGCAGGTTAACCGAATCCCATTCGGAGAACATCAGAAAGGAATATTAAAATGATTTTACCTACCAGACTCAGAAAGAATCCAGCCATTCGCGATCTAGTCCGCGAAACTCACCTAGCCATGACGGATTTTGTGTATCCGCTTTTCCTGGTTGACGGCGAAGGCATTAAACGGGAAATCGGATCCCTGAAAAACCAATACCATTTTTCCGTTGATATGCTCGAGGATGAAGTGAAGGATTTAAAAGCCAAGGGCGTGCGTTATGTGCTGCTCTTCGGCGTTCCCGATGAAAAAGACGCCGACGCGACTCCGGCTTTTGCCGACGACGGCGTCGTGCAGCGGGGCGTGCGCAAAATCAAGGAAGTCGATCCCGACATGTATGTGATTTGCGATGTGTGCCTGTGCGAGCACAAAAGCGATGGGCATTGCTGCTTCTTTGAGGAAAACGGCGATATCAACCGGGAAAAAACCCTCGAAGCGCTGTGCAAAACCGCGGTCAGCCAGGCCAGAGCCGGCGCCGATATGGTGGCGCCCTCGGATATGATGGACGGCCATATCGCCGCCATGCGAAAAGCCCTTGACGAAGCGGGCTTTGAAAGCATTCCGATCATGGGCTACAGCGCCAAATTCGCGTCGACCTTCTACGGACCCTTCCGGGACGCAGCAAATTCGGCACCGGCCTTCGGCGACAGACGCGCCTATCAAATGGATCCCGCCAATGGTGTGGAAGCCCTCAAAGAAGTGGCCCTGGATGTGGAAGAAGGGGCGGATATCGTCATGGTCAAACCGGCGATGCCTTATCTGGATGTGCTGACTCGCGCGACGGAAATCTCCTATCTGCCGATGGCGGCGTATCAGGTTTCCGGAGAATTCGCGATGATCCAAAACGCTGTCGATCACGGCTTGCTTGACGAACGGGCGATCTACGAATCGCTGCTTTGCATCAAGCGCGCCGGCGCCGGCATCATCATCACCTATTTTGCCAAGGACATGCCGGAATTAATCGCCAAATATCAATAAGGGAATTGACTTGCGGGAACGGAAAGCGATGAAGATTCCGGGATTAAGGAAAACGCAAACTGGCGGAGGCTTCGCTTTCCATTTCGCATCACAACACAACAAAAGGGTTTTAATATGAAACATCAACAATCGGAAACGCTGTTCGCGCGGGCGGGACACGTCATTCCCGGCGGGGTTAATTCTCCGGTGCGCGCCTTCGGCTCCGTCGGCATGACGCCGGTTTTCGCCGAACGCGGCGAAGGGGCTTATCTGATGGACGCCGATACCAATCTCTACACCGACTATATCAATTCCTGGGGCCCGCTGATTTTGGGTCACGCTTCACCGGTTTATACCAAGGGCATCGAGACGGCGATGATGCGCGGCAACACCTACGGCCTGCCGACGGCCATTGAAGTGGAAATGGCGGAAACCATCGTCGACGCCGTGGCCTCCATCGACAAGGTCCGAATGGTCAATTCCGGCACCGAAGCTACCATGTCGGCCATCCGCCTGGCGCGGGGCTTTACCGGCCGGGATAAAATCATCAAATTTGAAGGTTGTTACCACGGTCATGCCGACGGCCTGCTGGTCAAATCCGGCTCCGGCACCCTCACCTTCGGCGTGCCGACCAGTGCCGGTGTCACCGAAGGAACCGCCAAAGACACCCTTGTGGCCACCTACAATGACCTCGCTTCCGTCAAAGCGCTTTTTGAAAACAATCCCGATGAGATTGCCTGCGTCATTGTGGAGCCCGTCGCCGGCAATATGGGCGTTGTCCCCCCGGCGGAAGGCTTTATGGAGGGCCTTCGGGAAATCACCGAAGACAATGGCGCCCTGCTCATTTTCGATGAGGTCATCACCGGATTCCGGGTGGCCTACGGCGGCGCCCAGTCCCTGATGGGCATCACGCCGGATCTGACTTGCCTCGGCAAAATCATCGGCGGCGGCATGCCCGTCGGCGCTTTCGGCGACAGAGCCGACATCATGGCCCATCTCGCGCCGGAGGGCCCCGTCTATCAGGCCGGCACCCTCTCGGGTAATCCCGTCGCCATGAAAATGGGGTTAAACACCCTGGGCTATTTAAAAGATCACCCCGAGGTCTATACAGAAATTGAGAACCTCGCGAAACGCCTGGAAGAAGGATTTAACGCCAACATCAAGCAAACCGGGGTTAAAGCCACCGTCAATCGCTATGCCGGCATGACGACCCTGTTCTTTACCGAAGGGCCCGTGACGGATTTCGGCAGCGTGATGACAAGCGACACTGCCCTTTACAGCCGCTATTTTGCCGAGATGCTTTCGGCGGGCAATTTGATGCCGCCTTCTCAATTTGAGGGAATCTTTATTTCCGCCGCCCACAGCGCGGAGGATATTGACAAAACCATTGCCGACAATCTATTGGCACTGACCGCACTTCAGGAGGAGAAAAATGTCTAAAACCGCTGTTCTCGTCATCAGCTTCGGCACCAGTTATCCGGAAACGCTCTCTAAAACCATCGCCGCCATCGAACAAGATATCGGCGCCGCTTTTCCGGGAGCCGATGTGTTTCGCGCTTTCACGTCGGGGATGATCCGCCGCAAAATCGAAAAGCGCGACGGCGTTCATATCGATTCACCCCTCGAAGCCATCCAAAAGATTCAAGACCAGGGCTATACCGATGTGGTTTGCCAGACCACGCACATCATCAACGGCACCGAATACGACCTGATGATGGCGGATCTCAAGCCCTTTGCCAAAGCCTTTGATCACTTCACCGTTGGCAGACCGCTGCTCACCACCCATGAGGATTATCGGGAGGTGACGGCTATTTTGATCGACGCGCTGCCCGAGATGTCTCCCGTCGACGCCTGGGTCTATATGGGCCACGGCAGTGAGCACACGGCCAACAGCGCCTATCCCGCGATGAATTATTATTTTGAAAGCGCCGGGCATCCCGAATGCCTGATGGGCACCGTCGAGGGCTTTCCGGAGGTGGAGGACGTGGTCAAATCCCTTGGGCAAACCCATGTCAAACGGATCGGCTTATCGCCCTTTATGATTGTCGCCGGGGATCACGCTCAAAATGACATGGCCGGCGACGACGAGGATTCGTGGAAAAATATCCTTTCAGCCGCGGGGTACGAAGTCACCTGCGATGTGCGCGGTCTCGGAGAGAATCCGGCGATTCGCGCCATGTTTGTCAATCACGCGAAAAACGGCACACCGATTGCCTGAAAATAAAGCGATTTTGAGCCGCTCGCTTTCGGCTCACCAATCAGGAGGAAACATGAAACAGACCGTATATCTTATCGGCGCCGGGCCCGGGGATCCCGAGCTGATTACCGTCAAAGGCAAACGCCTTGTGGACGAAGCCGATGTCATTATCTATGCCGGCTCCCTTGTCAATGCCGCGATTCTTCAGGATCACCGTCCGGATGCCGACATTTACAATTCCGCGTCGATGACCTTGGACGAAGTCATTGACGTCATTGAAAAAGGCGTTGCCGCCGGCAAAAAAGTCGTTCGGGTGCACACCGGAGATCCGTCCATTTACGGCGCGATCCGCGAACAGATGGACAGACTCGACGACTTGGAAATTCCCTATGAAGTGGTGCCCGGGGTTAGCTCTTTTGTGGCTTCGGCCTCTGTCCTCAAAAAAGAATTTACCCTGCCGGACGTCTCCCAAACCGTGATTTGCACCCGTCTGGAAGGCAGAACGCCGGTGCCCGAAAGAGAACAGCTGGAAAGCCTCGCGTCTCACGGCGCGTCCATGGCGATTTTCCTCTCCGTCCACATGATTGACGAAGTGGCGAAGCGCCTGATGAATCACTATCGCCCCGACACGCCGATTGCCGTTGTTCAGCGCGCCACCTGGCCCGATCAAAAAATTGTCCTCGGCACCCTCTCGGACATCGCGGAAAAGGTCAAAGCGGCGGACATCAACAAAACGGCGCAGATTTTGGTCGGGGATTTCCTGGGAGACGAATACTCGCTTTCCAAGCTTTACGATCCCGGTTTTTCCCATGAATTTCGAAAAGCCAGCAAATAAGCGAAATTGGGCGATTGTCGCCGTCAGCCGCGACGGCACCCGGACGGCCCTTCGCGCCGCGCGTTATCTGACCGATCAAAGGGCGACGGTTTATACCCTTGAGAAATTCGCGGCGGAGGACACCGAGGTGATTCCCGGAAAGCTCACGGATTTCTGGCCGGTTTTGATGGAAAAAAACGATGTGCTGCTTTGCGTGATGGCATCGGGGATTGTGGTGCGGGGCATCGCGCCTCATCTCGGGCACAAGTCCGCCGATCCCGCGGTGCTCGTCATGGATTCGGCGGGAAAATTTATTATCTCGCTGTTGTCGGGGCATCTCGGCGGGGCCAATGAAGCGGCGGCGATGCTCGCCTGCCGCATGGACGCAACACCGGTAATTACCACGGCCACCGACGTTAAAGGCTCGATGGCGGTGGATGTGCTCGCGCAAAAAACCGGGTGCGCCCTCATTGATTTTGAGGGGGCCAAGGACGTGACGGCGCTGATTTTGGACGATAAGCCCGTGGCCGTCTTAAATCACGCGGGCATCAATGTCGACGGCATTGTCCTGCCTTCCAACCTCATCGTTGACGGCGATATGTCGAAAGCCGCCGGCGTGATCGTCATCACCGACCGGACATCCCTTGAGGGCATGGACATCCCGGACAATCTGCCCGCGGTCACCCTCATTCCCAAGACCCTGTCTTTGGGGATCGGCTGCAAAAAAAACACGGACGGCGGAAAAATCATCGCCAAGGTGAAAGCCTTTTGCGAGGCTTACGGGCGCTATCCCGAAGCGATTGCCTTTATGGGAACCATTGGGCTTAAAGCCCATGAGCAGGGGATCATCGACGCCTGCGAGGCCTTCGGCGCCAAGCTTAAAGTCGTTGACGACATGATGATCAAAATGGTGCAGGGCCGTTTTGACGGATCGGATTTCGTCGAAAAAACGACGGGGCTGCGGGCTGTCAGCGAACCGGCGGGCTATGTGGTCTCGGGCTTCGGGCGGTGCGTTGCCCCCGTCAAACGGGAAGACGGCGTGACGTTGTCCCTTTGGGAAAACGCGACATAAATGCCGCGGGTCCGGTTTGATCCTGCCAACGTATCCCGTTTTATTTTCAAAAAATATTTGTCACTTACACATTCAATCAAAAGGAGTTACCATGAACAAAATTTACGTGACCGGCCTCGGCCCTGGTCTTCACAGCCACATGACAGAAGAAGCCAAAGCGTCTTTAGAGGCCGCGGATGTCATTGTCGGATACAAGACCTATATCAAATTGATCGAGGGACTTGTTGACGGCAAGACTATTTTGGAATCCGGCATGCGCAAAGAGCGTGACCGCTGTAAAGAATGTTTAGAGCTCGCAAAAGAAGGCAAAACCGTCACCTTGGTCAGTTCGGGTGATGCCGGCGTCTACGGCATGGCCGGTATTATGCTGGAAATGGCGGAATCCGAAGACGCGGATGTTGACATCGAAGTTGTGCCCGGTATTTCCGCTGCCAACGCCGCCGCGGCCACTTTGGGCGCGCCTTTGATGCACGACTATTGCGTCATCAGTTTGAGCGATCTTTTGACCGATTGGGACGTGATTAAAAAACGCATTCGCTGCGCCGGCGAAGGGGATTTTGTCGTTGCCCTTTATAATCCCAAGAGCAAAGGCCGTCCGACCAATATCAACACCTGTCAGGAAATTCTGTTAAAATATAAATCAAAGGATACCCCTGTCGGGATTGTCAGAAACGCCAAGCGCGCCGATGAACACATGGAGATCACCACCCTGGAAAAAATGTGCGAATCGGATATTGACATGTTCTCCATGGTCATTATCGGCAATTCCAAAACCTATGTGTCAAAAGACGGCAAGACCATGATCACGCCCCGCGGGTATCAGCTGTGATTTTGCTTTTGGGGGGAACCCTTGACGGCAGATTGGCGGCCGTTGCCCTGGCCGAGAAGGGAAGGGATGTCATCTATTCCTCGGTGAGCGGCTATAATGCGCCGAAGGAGACCGAGCATCTCACCTGCCGGGCGGGAGCCCTGGAGGAAAATGCCCTTGAGGCATTGATACGCGAACAGGGGATCTCGATGCTGGTCGACGCGACGCACCCTTACGCCAAGGCGGCGTCGACGGGGGCGATGACGGCGGCGAAAAACACCGGTGTCCGCTATGTGCGCCTGGAGCGTCCCGGCATCGAGGGCCTTGGGGTGCCAACGGACGCCGTCATTCATTTTGAGAGCTATGAAGGCGTCGTCGACTATTTAAAATATCACCCGGGAAATATTCTCACGACCACGGGCAGCCGCGAGCTGGTTCGTTATGAGGCCCTTGACAAAGACCGGATTTTTGTCCGGGTGCTGCCGACGTCGAAGGTCATCGCCGAATGCGAGGCTTTGGGGTATAAGCCTTCCCGGATCATCGCCATGCAGGGCCCCTTTAGCCAGGAGATGAATGTCGCGATGATGCATGCTTTCGATATCAAATATCTGACGACCAAGGACAGCGGCGACATCGGCGGCGTGGCCGAAAAAATCAGCGCGGCCGCCGAGTGCGGCGTGAAGGTGCTTTGCGTCGACAGACCGAATTTGGCCTATCCCGAGGTCTGCCGGACGCCGGAAGAGCTTGTGAAGCTCCTTTAAAGATGATATGATAGACCTGTCCGAAGGGATTGGCGGGTAAGCCTTCGCTTCATCGCGCTTTTTTGAAGAACAGGCTGATGAATCAATTCTGGGCGGCTTGTGGGAGCCGCTTTTATTTTGGAGACACGATGAAAAAAGCAAAGAATATTATGTTTCAGGGAACGGGTTCATCCGTCGGGAAGAGCCTGATTTGCGCGGCCGTCTGCCGGATCTTAAATGATGACGGTTATCGCGTCATGCCCTATAAATCGCAGAATATGGCCCTCAATTCATACATTACCCAGGACGGCAAGGAAATGGGCCGGGCCCAGGTGACCCAGGCCGAGTGCGCCCGGGTTGAGCCGGACGTGGCGATGAATCCGGTGCTGTTAAAACCCAACTCGGATGTGGGCTCCCAGGTGATTTTAAACGGGGTTGCCGAATTTAACATGAACGCCGTGGAATACCATGCCTACAAAGCGAGGCTGACCGAAGTGGTGATGAACGCCTACAACAAGCTGGCCGATGACGCCGATGTGGTGTGTATCGAAGGGGCCGGCTCACCGGCGGAGATCAATCTTCGGGAAAATGATATCGTCAATATGGGCTTGGCGGAAATGGTGGACGCGCCGGTGGTGCTCATCGGCGACATTGACCGCGGCGGGGTGTTCGCCTCGATTTACGGCACGATCAAGCTTTTGGAACCCGAGGAACAGGCCCGCATTAAGGGCTTTATCATCAACAAATTCCGCGGGGACGTGAAACTCCTTCAGCCCGGCATCGAGATGATCGAGGAAAAGGTGGGGGTGCCCTGCCTCGGCGTGGTGCCCTTTACCAGGCTCATCATTGACGATGAGGATTCGGTGACCGAACGCTGGAACGAAAAGCGTGACGGCGCCATTACCATCGGGGTTGTCAGGCTTCGTCATATTTCCAATTTTACCGACTGCACGGTCTTTGACATGTATCCCGATGTCAAGGTGGAGTACTATGCCAATCAGCGGGAAATGGCCAGGGCCAATCCCGATTTGCTGGTGGTGCCCGGCAGCAAAAATACCATCGACGATATCATCAAGCTTCGCGAGAGCCGGATGGCCGATGAGATTTTGCGCCTGCACGAAGCCGGGGTGCCGGTCATTGGCATTTGCGGCGGCTATCAAATTATCGGCAAGTCCATTTCCGACCCGGACCATGTGGAATCGGAAACGGAAACAACCGAAGGCCTTGGTCTTTTGGATGTGACCACCGAGCTTCAGGCATCCAAACAGACCACCAGAAAAAGCGGCGTCATCGCTTGCGACGCCCTGGGCCTTGATGTCCGCGGCACGACGGTGGCCGGTTATGAAATTCATATGGGAGAGAGCGTCTGCGGCGCGGACAGCGACGTTTTTTGCACTCTGGAAGACGGCAGAGCCGACGGCGCGGTGTCGAAGGACAAAATGGTGATGGGGACTTATCTTCACGGCATTTTTGACAACGATGATTTTCGCGAGGCGCTCATTGCGGCCTTAAAGGCAAAAAAAGGCGTCGACGAGGGTGAGCGCGTCGATTTTGCCGCTTTTAAGGACAGTCAATACAATTTGCTCGCCGCCTCGGTGCGGGAGGCCCTTGATATGGAAAAACTGATGGGTATTATTGAGGCATCTTGATTGAGGCGATTCGCGGCAATTAATAATGAATGATGAATGATTCTAGTGGAAACTCAGCCGAGCTGAGTTTCTGATTGAGTTTTTTTGGTCCGGCTTCGAGGGGCTTTTGCGACGTCGCTGAGCGCGTTGCCTCCCTTAAGAAACTCAAGCAAGCCCGAGTTTCGGATTGCAATCATCGCCGGACTTTGAGGGCCTTTCTTTCGATTGCGATAAAGAACCCTTCCGACGCCCTGCGGGCGCCACCTCCCCTATTTTAGGAGAGGCATGTGCTGCGCGGCGTTATTAAGGCTCCCCTTGATAAGGGGAGCAGTCCCGCTTTGGCGGGACTGAGGGGTTCTCTTGCGAAAAGATGACGTTGGGGAGCTGTTCCGCCTTAGCAAGACTGATGGGTTCTTTATCATTGATCCGCGATCATCCGCGTCACTCGCGAGAGATCATTGCGTATTCATCATACAGTTCATCGATATCGGCATCCGGCCGGGAAGGGAAGCACTATGTTTAATGAAATGACCATGGGCCAGTGGACGATCATGACGGTTTGCGCCGTGGTGCTCGATCTGATCATTGGCGATCCGCTGGCGCAGATTCATCCGATTGTGCTCATCGGGCGCTTGATCGGTTTTTTGACGAAAAAAATGAATCATGGCGGCGCCCGCCGATTCAAAGGGTTTGTGATGTGGCTCATTGTCGTCGCGGTGACGATGCTCTGCACCATCGGCCTGCAATATTTGACCTTCCTTTATTTGAGACCGGTTTTTTATCTGATCAACGTGTGGCTGCTTGCCATGACCCTCGCGGAAAAGAGCCTGAAGCAATCGGTGCTTGACGTGGCGGACGCCTTGCATCAAAATATAGAGGAAGCGCGAATCAAGGTCGGTTACCTGGTGGGACGGGACACGACCAAACTTGACGCCGACGAAATCATCCGGGCCACGGTGGAGACCACCGCAGAAAACACCATTGACGGTGTGCTCGCGCCCTATTTTTATATGCTGATCGGCATCGGCGTCAGTTATTTTGTGCCCTTTCTCAATCCGACGGTTTTCGCTTTGGTTTATAAAGCGGTCAATACCATGGACTCGATGGTCGGTTATAAGCAGGAGCCCTTTACGGATTTCGGCTGTTATCCAGCCAAAATCGACGACGTGTTTAATTATTTGCCGGCGCGTCTCGGCAGTTATATGATGATGATCGGCGGCGCCTTGCTGGGCTATGACGCGGGCAATGCCCTTCGCATTTACCAAAGAGATCGTTGGAACCATAAAAGCCCCAACGCCGGCCATCCCGAATCGGTGGTGGCGGGGCTCCTTCATATCCGTCTCGGCGGCGATAATGTCTATTTCGGTGAAGTGGTGCACAAGCCCACCATTGGCGACGCGGATTATCCCCTTGCCGTCTCGGATATCGGACAGGCTTCCACCATCATGACGACGTCGGAAATTGTGATGGTGGTTGTTTCGACCGCGCTTTTTTTGGCAATCGGTTATGCCCTTGGGGTTTGATCCCATGGCAAGTCCCCGGCTTTTTTCGCAGCCTGCGACCATGGCGGACGCGCTGTCGGAGACCAATACACTTTCAATCGGAGGAACGCAATGAATACACACGGCGGCTATACGGGGCCTAACAAGGAGATGATTGATTTTTCCGTGAACATCAATCCCATCGGCATGCCCGCGGGCTTGAAATTTGACCTCGTGGCGGCTCTTGACGGCCTGGGAAAATATCCGGATATTTCGGGGGAGGCCCAGCGCAGGCAAATCGCCGGACACCTGGGCGTGAGCGCGGACAATATTATCCTTGGCAACGGAGCCATCGACATCATTTATCTGTATGCCAGGGCCTTTGCCGATGCGGACAGGCCGGCCTTGATTATCGCGCCGACGTTTAATGAATATCATCGGGCGCTGTTGGTCGCCGGCTGGAACCAGATCACGGAGATTCCCTTTACGGAAAAGGACGAGTTTCGCATCAATCCCGAGGCTCTCATCAAGATGATCCATGAGGTGAAGCCTCACACCGTCTTTTTGTGCAATCCCAACAATCCGACGGGGGCGGCCTATTCGCCGGATTATCTCGGCCACATTTTTGAGCGGGTCGGACGGCAGGTTCACTGGTTTATCGATGAGTCTTTCATTGATTTCTCTTCAAAAGGTTCCTGCCTAGATTTGATGATGGCGCGGGATTTGCCGATGGTGCTGCTTCGGTCCATGACGAAGTTTTACGGGCTTCCGGGGCTTCGCGTCGGCTATGCCGTGGGCAGAGAGGATCTCATCGATGCCCTGGCCGGCGAGCAAATGCCCTGGGCCGTCAATCATCTGGCGCTGTCCGTCATTGACACCCTTTTGTCGGACCGGAAGTTTTCCGAGCAGTCCAAGGCCTTCATGAAGGCCGAACGGCGCCGGGTGTTTTTGGAGTTGTCCAAAATCAAAGGCATTAAGGTCTATCCCAGCTCGGCCAATTTCCACCTGTGCGCCCTCAAATCCGGCACGGCGGCGGCGCTCAACGCCGGGCTTAATCATTGCGGCATCAACATCCGCACCTGTGAGGATTTCGCGGGACTGGACGAGAAGTTTTTCCGCATCGCGGTCAGAAAAAAGGAAGAGAACGACAAGCTCATTGCCGTGTTGTCAGACATGGTGGAATGAGGCGGAAGGAGACAAAAATGGGACATTTGACACTCATTACCGGCGGCGCCCGAAGCGGCAAAAGCACTTTCGGTGAAAAGCTGGCCATGGACGCCGGCGGGAAGGTGGCCTATATTGCGACGGCGGTGGCTTTTGATGACGGCATGAAAGACCGCATCAAGCATCACCGGGAACGGCGGCCCGCCGAATGGACGACCATTGAGCGCTATCGGGATTTTGACAAGCTTCCCGAGGATCCGGGCTTTCTTGACGCGGACACGGTGCTTTTGGATTGCCTGACGGTGCTCATCACCAATCAAATGATGGACACGGGCATGGATTTTGACACGGTTCCCGCGGAGACGGTTTGGGACATCGAGGCGGATATCGCCCGGGACATCATGACGGCATTGGATTTGATGGCCGATAAACGGGTGATCATCGTCGCCAATGAGGTGGGGCTCGGCCTTGTGCCCGCCTATCGGATGGGCTCGTTTTTCCGGGATATTGCCGGCAGAATCAATCAACGGGTGGCCGAACGGGCCGATGATTTTTATTTTTGCGTCTCGGGCGTGCCGATGAAGGTGAAGTAGCGTCTCTGTCGTGAGGGGGTCTTTGCTCGTTATGCTGTTTTCTGGTGGACAATGGTCGCTTCGGCGGATTGGTTATGAATGATGAATGATTAATGATGAATGATGAATAATTCAGGATGAAACTCAGGCGAGGCCTGAGTTTCTGATTGGATTTTTGAGGATGGGCTTCGAGGGTTTGTGTTCTTAGCAATCTATTCGCAAGAGAACCCCTCAGTCGCCTTCAGCGACAGCTCCCCTCATCGAAGGGAGCCTTTTTGTCGCTGAGCACACGGCCTCCCATTGATAAGGGGAGGTGGCTCGCGAAGCGAGACGTAACTGACGTCCCAAGAACACGAGCAAAAGCGAGTGTGATCGGCTGACGGAAGCTATCCGTAGCGTAGCGGAGTGTGAAGGATTCTTCCTCGAAAGGCTAACGGCATTTGTTTCGTTGCGTGAACTTTTCGCTATCCTTTTTTGGGCAGTTTTCTCGCTTTGCTCGAAAACATCTCCACCCGCTTCGCTCGATAAGTTCGCATGGGCCAAATCAAAGATTTGGATGCTCACTTACACTCGGAACGGCTGTTCCTCGTTCAAGCGCCGCTCGTCATGCTCGCGGCTTACCCCAACGGAGAAGAAGCCTTTTTGTCGCTTCGGCGTCTTTTTTGTTGGCCGGTTGGCGGTTTTATTCGCACGCGGGGCCTCGGATTCGGGGCGTTGCGCGGTAATCCCGAAATCTCCGGTTCGCAATTGTGCATTTTCCGTGAATCTGTTATAATGGCTTAAACACTTTGCAAGGAGATGAATGTCATGAGTTTATACAGTGAATGGAAGCAATCCATTGAAGACCATGCCAAGGATGAAAAGAAAGCCCGTGCCTTTTGGGACGCCTTTTGTGAACGGGAAAAGGGTATTTACAAGGATTTGCTTGGCAAAAAAGAAGCGCGGGTCGAAGGCACCGTCGCGGGCTTTGCCGAAAAATACAACATGGGTCAGGAGGAAATCCTGGGATTTTTGGACGGCATCAGCGAAAGCATTGAGGAGACCATGCCGGAGCTTGACAGCTTTGAAGCGGACACGCCTTTTGCCTTTACCATCGATTTTGAGAAGCTCTATTGGAACATGCTCGCGGTGCCCGCGGAGTGGCTCTACACCTTGCCCGAATGGGACGGCATCTTGAGCGCGGAACGCAGAGAGGACATCTATAAAAAATTCCGCAACCGCAACACCGTTGTCAAAGGGCCGAAGGTCGGCCGCAACGATCCCTGTCCCTGCGGCAGTGGGAAAAAGTATAAAAAGTGCTGCGGGCGTAATGCCTGACACGTCAAGATCAATGTGATCAGCCGATAACAGGCTTTCTTCCTTTGGAGGAGGGAGCCTTTTTTATTTTTTGGCCGTTTGCTTTGTGATGTCATGTCGCGCAATTGACAAAGGGCATTCATTGTGATAGACTTACTATCATAATGATAGACCATCTATCACATTGACAACGCTAGGTTTGTTTGGTTTCAGACATTGCGACGGGAGGATACTCATGCGAAACAAGGAAAAAGACGCGGAACAGATGGCGAGCAAACGGAAGCATTTTCTGGAGAAAGCCTATGAGCTGTTTACGACAAAGAATATTGAATCCGTCTCCATGACCGAGATTGCCAAGGCATGCGGTTATGGAACGATGACGCTTTATCGTTATTTCAACACGAAACCGGAGCTTGTGGTCTCGGTGGCCACATGGATATGGGGGCAGGCCATCATCGACAATCAGGCGCGCAGACCAAGCCGGTTTTTCAGCACCATGACCGCGGCTGAGATTTTTGATTTTTATCTGGAGTTCTTCATTGAACTGTACCGAAATCAACGCGACCTGCTGCGTTTCAATCAGTTTTTTAATATTTACATTCAGGCCGAACACATCGGCGAGGAGGTCATCCAGCCCTATCGGGACATCATTGAAGGGTTGAAGCCGCAATTTCATGTGATATACGAAAAGGCGGAGAAGGATCACACCATCCGAACGGATGAACCGGAGGAGGAAATGTTTTCCACGACGCTTCACTTGATGTTGGCGGCGGTCACGCGGTACGCCATCGGCCTTGTGTATATCCCAGAGAATGGGTTTGACGCGGAGAAGGAACTGGAAAAGCTGAAGGAAGCACTGATATTGAGGTATAGAACGCCATGAAAAACGCTTTTAAGTTATTTAGAGAGGCATTTTTTATTGAGCCGTGGCAGTCCGCTGCACTCAGAGTGGAGCAGGATAAAGCTGACCTTTTTCATTTCTTTGAATTGCATTTTTGATGCGAGGTGCTTCCGGATAATTGGGGTGTTGAGCGTTATTTTATGTCTGAATATAATTGAGAGCGATTGGAAGGAGGATGCACTCCGTGAAAATAAAGTTTAATTTGATTTTAGGCATCTTGATGATATTGACACCGGGGCTGATGCTATGTTTGACCGGCCCGGCGATGGCGGCTCAGCTTGCGTTTGGATCTGAAAATAATTATACAACGGTAACCAATTGGACAGATTTGCAAGATACGATAACCGCGTCGTCATCAACCAATCCGGCATATTTAAAGCTGGGAACACATTTGACCAATCCAAACGCGCCATTGACAATCGGTCAAAATAACGTTGTTTTTCTGGACTTAAACGGCAAAACCTTGAGCCGCGGTCTGAGCAAGAAAAAACCCGATGGCCATGTCATTAAAATTGACGGCGGAACATTAACCTTAAATGATTTGTCGCCTCATCAGACAGGTACAATCACCGGCGGCAATACATCCGGAAACGGCGGCGGGGTATATGTCACTTCTAACGGCACCTTCACCATGAACGGCGGCGCAATCACCGGCAATACATCAACTAATAGCAACTACCAAGGCAGTGGCGGCGGGGTGTATTTAAATGACACTAACACGCAATTTACCATGAATGGCGGTTCAATTGAGGGCAACTCATCGACCGGTGACGGCGGCGGGGTGAGTGTCTCTGACGGCAGCATCTTCACCATGGAAGGCGGTACCATTCAAAACAACGAAAGTATCAATGGCGGCGGGGTGAGTGTCGTTGGTACTAATAGCAAATTCTTCATGCAGCAAGAAGGCGCCACCATTTCCAGCAACACAGCTGGCTCTCAAGGCGGCGGGGTGTATTTAAATGGCTTATACACAGAATTCGCCATTTCAGGCGGCACCATTTCGAACAATGACGCTTTTAGCGGCGGCGGTGTGTACACTACCTATGGCACCATCACCATGAGCGGCGGCTCAATTTCCGGCAACAAAGCTAAAAATGATAGCGGCGGGGTGAATGTCGGTAGCAACGGCATTTTGGCGATGAACGGCGGCACCATTTCAGGCAATACTGCTACTACATACGGCGGCGGTATCTATTTGAATGAAAGCAGCACGCAAATGACCATCAGCGGCGGCACCATTCAAAACAACAAAGCCGGGTCTCACGGCGGCGGTATCTATGCCGGAAAAAGTTTCACACTGCAAGGAACGCCCACAATTACCGGCAATATCGTTAACAACAAAGCTAATAATGTCTTTCTGCATAACGATATGGGTAACGATAAAAAAATTAGTATTGGAACCGAACTCACACTTTCCGATAAGATTGGCGTAACCTTGGCAAATCCAGACAAGGATATCACATCAAACGCCAATTATGCCAATGACACCGCGGCACAGGCCGTATTTACCTCCGATAACCCGGCTTATGAGGTGTACGCAAAGGAAAATCAAGCCGCGTTGAGAGCCGTTCCCTTGAACCTTTGGGTCGGCGATGATCAAGTCACCGGCGATCATCTCTCCGGCACAGGCTGGCGCTTTGATCCCTGGACCAACACCCTGACCTTAGAGAATTTTACTTACAGCGGAGGCGGGCACCGGGGCAGCTTAAGCGGTGATTCCTTGATATACGGCTGTATTTACTATGCCGGGGATAAACCTCTCAATTTGGAGATTAAAGACACCAACTCCCTTACAAACACAAACTCCGAAAATGAGGATACTCACAACTCCCATGGGATTTACTGCACCCAAAATTTGACCATCACTGGAGAGGGAACCTTGACAACCACCTCCACCGAAGCAACCGGCGCCATGGGAATCAACTGTTCTAAATTCATTCAAATCACAAGCGGCACAGTTGAGGCCAAGGGAGAACAATATGGCATTTTGGGCCAAGAAGGCGTCACTATTTCCGGCGAAAGCGTCAAAGCCGAAGGTGATGGCACAAATGGTAGTTACGGCATCTATGCAACCTTCGGGAAACCGCTAACCATTGAAGAAAACGTAAAATCCGTTATCATTTCAGGAACAGGCGCAGCGGTCTATGGTCTCTCTGTGAAAAACGACGTGAAAGGCTTTGGCTGGACGGATACAGAGGGAAAACAAGGCAAAACCGTGATCGATATCAATACGACAGGTCAGCCGTTAACCTATAAAAAACTTCAATTCCCCGTTTATGATGTCACCTTTAAGGTTCGCGGCGGCGCCTGGAATGATGGCACCACGGGCGACCAAACCGTGACGCCGGACTTCAACAATAAAAATGAGCAAATCCTCAAGCCAGAGCAAATCCCCGCCGTCGGCGCCAGACCGTCGTCGGGCTACAAAACCGGCAGCTGGAATGTCACGCCGGACACCACAACGCCCATCACACAGAACACAACTTACTTTTATTCCTACGCGCCCAAAAGCAGAATCACCCGAACGGTCACCTTCAAAGTGGAACACGGCGCCTGGGATGACGGCACCACAGAAGACAAAACCGTCACCTTGACCGGTTATGAGGGCGACACGCTGAAGCTTAAACAAGATCAGATTCCCGCCGTCGGGGAAAAGCCCGACAAACGCTATACCGCCGGCAACTGGGACACCGTGCCGAACCCCGACACGCCGATCACCGCGGACACGGTTTATACCTACGCCTACGCCAAAAAACCCGTCATCATTCCCACCCTCTATTTTGCCGCCCATGTGCAAAATCTGGGATGGGACAAAGAAAACAAAACCCTCGAACCCGGGAAGTCTGTCGATGTCGGCACCACCGGCCGAAGTCTCCGCATGGAAGCGATGCGGTTTGTCTACGCGATTCCCGATGTGGTCAAACCGGGCGAGCCGAAGTGACTTGTTGAGCGACAACGCGACGATTTGAAAGAGTAGCTTCGGCCGTTCTTTCGGCGTTATGGCGAAAAGACCTATGACAGTTACCGCCAATTGTTCTCGGCAGAACCCCTCCGTCGCCCTTCGGGCGACACCTCCTCTAATTTAGGGGAGGCAGTGTGCTGCGGAAAGCTGACATATAAGCCTTCCCTTGATTAAGTGAGCATCCAAATCTTTGATTTGGGCCATGCGAACTTACCGAGCGAAGCGGGTGGAATGGGAAAGTGGCATCTCGCTTCAGCGAGATGACGTAACTGACGTCCCAAGAACACGAGCGTAAGCGAAGTGTGATTGGCAGACGAAAGCTATCCGTAGCGCAGCGGAGTGTGAAGGGTTCTCTCGCGAAAAGTGACCAACAAAAAGAGGAAAGCCACCATAAGCGAACACCCAAAATCTCATTTGAAATCCGGATTTTCTCATGTTTTCATTTTAGTTCAGTGCCATAGATTGAACACCCATCCGGACAGTGATATAGTAAAATGTTAAAAGAAGGTCATGACAACAGATACACATCCCGGCGCCAACACCATTTGGCTTTGAGCCATCAACGCGTCAAAGCGCCGCGCGGGAAACGCCATGGCCACGATCAAAACATGGTGAGCGCTTCCATTCACGGAACAGGAGGAAACAGAAATGAAAACCATTCGGACAAAAGCCATTCAACTGCTGCTTGGCTTCGCGCTGACACTGGGGCTGATGCTTGGGCTTTCCGGCCCGGCGATGGCGCAAACGGAACCGCAAACAACGCCGACTTATCAAGAAGTATCATCATGGCAGGGATTGAAAAACGCGATAGACAACTCCTCAACGGCTAATATTAGGCTGACAGCTGATTGTACATGCCCAGAAGAGACTCCGTATGGGAATCCCTTGGGAATCGGTGGAAATCAAAACATTGTGCTTGACCTCAATGGCAAAACCTTAAAACGCAATCTGAGCGCACTAGAATCCTATGGTAATGTCATTAGAGTTGTCGACGGTGGGAGGCTAACCTTAGAGGATAGCTCTTCTAATCATAGCGGAAAAATCACCGGTGCCCGTACAACAGATGAAGGAATTGGCAACGGCGGTGTGTACGTCGGCCAACATAATCAATATAACACTAATACAAGCTATTTCATTATGAAAGGCGGAACCATTGAGGACAACACATCGAATCAAAGCGGAGGCGGTGTGTTTGTCGGCAAAAATGGCACCTTCACCATGGAAGGCGGAACCATTCAAAACAACTCCGCACCATACGGCGGCGGCGTGTTTTTATACGACAGCACCTCTGCGTTTACCATGAATGGCGGCATGATCGGCAGCGAAGACTCAACTAACGGTAACACCGCTTCTTCGAAAGGCGGCGGTGTATATATCAAAAGTGGTAGCGTCACCTTCACCATGGATGGCGGCACCATTTCAAACAACAATGCTGGCAGTGGCGGCGGTGTGTTTTCCAATGGTCCATTTATCATGAATAATGGCGCCGTCATTCAAAACAATCATGCTGACTTAGGCGGCGGTGTAACTGCGTCAAACATAACCATGAATAACGGAACAATTTCAGGCAACACAGCGAATGATTTTGGAGGCGGTGTGTATAGTAGCGGCACCTTTAACATGAAAAGCGGCACGATACAAAGCAACATCGCGAATCAAAATGGCGGCGGTGTGTATAAAAACGGCGGCACCTTTACCTTGAGCAACGGCACGATACAAAACAACACCGCGAAAAATAATGGCGGCGGTGTGTATGTCATCAGCGGCTCCTTTATCATGGATAGCACAACAGTAAACGGACAGACGGTAAGCGGCATCGTTTCCGACAACACGGCCGGCATAACTGCCAATGAAGACAACAATGCTGGCAATGTTGAAAAAAATGGTTATGGCGGCGGCGTCTGTATTACGCAAAGGGGCTATTTTACCATGAGCAGTGGTACGGTTAAGGATAATACTGCGACCGGAAACGGCGGCGGCGTGTTTATTGACAATGGTGCCGGTAACAATAGCGATAACTATAACCCCACATTTGATATGGACGGCGGAACGCTCTCCAACAATCATGCGACCGGAAACGGTGGCGGTGTGTGTAATACCGGCGGCACTTTTAACATGCGTAGCGCAACAGTAGAGGATCAAACGGTAAGCGGCACTATTTCCGGCAACACGGCAACTCAAAACGGCGGCGGTGTGTATGTCGTTGATTTCGTCAATCAATATGGAAAACACTATAGTAGCACATCTAACATGACCGGCGGCACCATTGGCGGCGTTGAAGAGAATAGTGGCAACCAAGCCGTGAATGGCGGCGGTGTCTATGTCAGTACCGGCGGCACCTTTAACATGAATAGCGCAACAGTAGAGGGTCAAACGATAAGCGGCACCATTTCCGGCAATACCGCGACTCAAAACGGCGGCGGTGTCTTTATCGCGGAAAAAGTCACCGAAGACGAAACGACCTATTACAGCACCTTTAATATGAACGACGGCACCATTGGCGGCGCTGAAGAAAATAGTGGTAACCAAGCCGCAAACGGCGGCGGTGTCTATGTCAGTACCGGCGGCACCTTTAACATGAATAGCGCAACAGTAGGAGGCCAAACGGTAAGCGGCACCATTTCCGGCAACACGGCGACTCAAAACGGTGGCGGCGTCTTTATTGACAAAAATGTCACCGAAGGCGAAACGACCTATGACTGCACCTTTAATATGAATGCTGGGACGCTTTCCGGCAACACGGCGACCGAAAACGGCGGCGGTGTATATAATACCGGCACCTTTACCATGCAAAATGGCGCAGTGATTGACAAAAACAAAGCCACTGCCAACGGCGGCGGTGTATATAATACCAGCAGCTTTACCATGACCGGCGGCACCATTGGCGGCGTTGATGAGAATAGTGGCAACCAAGCCGCAAATGGCGGCGGCGTGTATATCGCAGAGAACAGCCACTTTACCATGACCAAGGGCACAATTCAAGGCAACAATGCTACAAATGGCGGCGGCATCTATTCATGCATCGATTTTACATTAGGCACTAACGCTGTCATTCAAAGCAACACCGCGTCCAACGGCGGCGGCGTGTATGTGAACAAGGGCACCTTCACCATGCAAGGGGGCTCCATTGGCGGCGTTGATGAGAATAGTGGCAACCAAGCCGCAAATGGCGGCGGCGTATATGTCGGCAAAGGTGGAACTATCACCATGAGCAATGGCACCATGCAAAGCAACAATGCCACAAACGGTGGCGGAGTGTATGTCAACGGCGGCAGATTTACCATGACCGGCGGCCATCTTGAAAACAATTCCTCGACCCAAAACGGCGGCGGCGTGTATGTCAACGGTGGCAGTTTTACCATGACCGGCGGCTATTTTGACAGCAATTCCGCGACTGAAAACGGCGGCGGTGTGTATGTCACCGGCGGCACTTTTAACATGAGCGGCGGCGTAATTAATAACAACACCGCGACTGAAAACGGCGGCGGCGTGTATGTCAACGGCGGCACTTTAACTATGACCGGCGGCACCATACAAGTCAACACCGCGACTAATGGCGGCGGCGTGTATGTCAACGGCGGCACTTTAACTATGACCGGCGGCACCATGCAAAGCAACAATGCCGAAAATGGCGGCGGCGTGTATGTCGCCGGCGGCTCTTTTGATATCAGCGATGGCAGAATTGATGCCAACACCGCGACCCAAAACGGCGGCGGCATCTATGCCGCAACCAACATTAAACTGGATGGAAAGCCCGCAATCACCGGCAATAAAGTTAGTAACGCAGCCAACAATGTCTATTTGGCAAAAGACGTGAAAATCGACGTCGGCAAAAACCTTCAGCCGACACAGAAAATTGGCGTGACCATACCGAAAAAATTGGGAATTGAAATTGCTGTTATCACAACCAATGCCAATTATCGATCTAACGAAGAGGCGCGAGCGGATTTTGAAGCTGACAACCCTGATGATGCAATATACAAAACACCTTTGAATACTCAGGCTAGGTTAAGGCCCCAAAAGCCATGCGATGTCACCCTGGTCGGCGGCAATCACGCTACGCCAAACGGTCTAACCATACAAAAGGATTTAACCGAGCCGATGCAACCCGTGACGTATACGGCGAATTACGGTTATCAATTCCCCCAATCAAGCCCCTATTACACAACGACAAAAGGAATAACAGTTCAGCGAACCGGTCAGTCGACCGTCACTGTGTCGGGAGAACCTACGGATGACGTGACAGTCACCGTTCCGGACGCCGTTGAAAAAAGCCGCGTCAGCCATACCGTCACGTTCAAGGTCGAGCATGGCGCCTGGGATGACGGCACCACGGAAGACCAAACCGTCACGTTGACCGGCTATGTGGACGAAACGCTGAGACTTAAACAAGATCAGATTCCCGCCGTGGGCAGCGAGCCCGACAATTACTACAAAGCCGGCAATTGGGATACCGAGCCGAGCCCCGACACGCCGATCACCGAGGACATGACTTATACTTACACTTACGAGAAACAGGCAGTCGTCATGCCGACAATTTATTTTGCCGCTCATGTGCAAAATTACGGCTGGGATAAAAAAAATCAAGTGCTCGAACCCGGTAAAACCGCTGATGTCGGCACCACCGGCCAAAGTCTGCGCGTGGAAGATTTGGCGGTTATCGTTCCCAAAGACCTCAAAGTTGACGGTTACGCCCACGTGCAAAATGTGGGCGATATGGCTGTCAAAAAAGTCGAATCAACCCAAGATTACACCATTCCTCAAGACTACGTCGCATACGAATTCGGCACCACCGGCCAATCCCGACGGGTCGAAGCCGTGTGTATCAGCATCAAAGATCCCGATGGCCAATATATCACAGGCTTCCAATACGCCGTCCATCTGCAAAACTACGGCTGGCAGGGCTATGTGCGAAACGGCTCCTTTGCCGGCACCCGGGGCATGGCGCTGCGGATGGAAGCGTTGCGCTTCGCCTATACCAAAGACGACGTGGTGAAACCGGGAGAGCCATAATAAATCCAAAGGACATCCGCGGAGCGGCGAACGCATCGCCCCGCATGGATAAAAACAATAAAATGAAGGAGGTTTTTGTTAAACATGAAAGGAAACGCGAAAGCGTTGCGAACGTTGGTTTGCGCCGCGGTCATCCTGTGTTTGATGGCCGTCATCACAGGCCCGGCCTTGACGCAAGACGCGGAGAGCGAAGCCAAGAAGGGAGAAAAGCAACCGGTGAGCTGCACCGTGACCTTCGAGGTGGTCAACGGCGCTTGGGATGACGGTTCCACGGAAGACAAAGCGGTGACGTTAAGCGGATACGAAGGTGACGCGCTGAGATTGGAAGCGGGCCAAATTCCCTCGGTCGGCAGCAAGCCGGAACCGGGTTACAAAGTCGGGCAATGGTCCGTCATGCCGAGCGCGGACACAGTGATCGCGGAGGATACAACCTTTTGTTATACCTACGCGCAAGACCTGTCGGCCAAGGCCGTGAAAGCGATGGAAGACGCGAGAGACGATTTTCTTACCACCAATGATGATCCTGGTGTAACAACCACCGAGCCGACGCCAACACCCGTTCAAAAACCGTATCAGACCATTTCGGCAGATGACGTCAACGCCGCCTATGGCGATGACGACGTGAAAATCGAGGCGGTCGTCACCCGTCCGGCAAAGGGCGGCGGCGCCCTGTCCTACACCCTCAAAAGCGGGGAAGCGGTCAGCGTGGACAAGACCACCGGGGAACTGACCATCCATCAGGTGGGAAAGGCGGTCGTCACCGTGACGGCGGCGGAAACGGCGTCTTACCGGAGAACCACAAAGAATGTCAATGTCACCATCTCCCGCGGCGAGCAGACCGCTCCCAAAAAACCGGTGGCGATTCGAATTAAATCCCACGATATCACCATTTCGGCGCGGACCGGCGAGGAATACAGCATCGATGACGGAAAGACCTGGGTGAAACCCAAAGACGACGAAGACGTCATCGTGTTTGACACCCTTGAGCCGGACAAGGATTATTCTATCATTGCCAGAATGGCGGAAACGGAAAACTATAACCCCTCTCCCGCGTCAGAGCCCCTCAAGGTTAAAACGCCCCTCGGCACGGTCAAATCCGAAATCATCATCGACGACAATCTCCCGAATGTCACGGTGAACGGCTTTGATGATGACCTCGCCAAAAAACTCTGCACACCGGAGGACCTTAAAGCCGTCGACGACGGCACGCAGATCCGTTTCACGTTAAAGATCACGCAAGCGGGGGATCTCCCGGCGGGAGAAAAAACTCTTTGCGATAACGCCGCGGCGGCAGGCGGCGGCGGTAAAGTCGGAATGTATTTGGACGTGTCGGTCTTAAAAACCATCGGCGATGCCGAACCCGCGGCCATCACCGACTTAGCCGGCAACATGATCGGCATTGCCCTTGATATCCCCGCGCAGATTCGACAGGTTCCGGCGAACACGCAAAGAAGCTTTTTCATCATCCGCACCCATGACGGCATCGCGGCGCGCGTTCCCTCCACGGTCTCCGGCAACCGGATTGCTTTCGAGACGGATCAATTTTCCACCTATGCGCTGGCCTATCAAGACACCGTCACCCAAAATCCAAGCGGCGCGGCAAGTCAAAACAAAGGCGGAACCGCTGCCGGCACCGGCACCAAAAGCACCGGCGCCACGACCAACACCTCAGTCAAAACCGGCATCGACGGCAATTACAACGTTTATGCGGCGCTATTGATCGCCAGCATCGCCATCATCATCGGCGCGGCGGCTTTCATCCTCAGACGACAAAAACACAACCAATAAACAATGAAAGCACGGTGGCATCGCCGTGCTTTATTGATCCATCACACAAGGAGCATCAAAAAATGATTTTCCTTTCGATTGCTGTTTTTTGTCGTGAGGGGGTTGAGCTTTGAATTAATAATGAATGATGAATGATTCTGGTGGAAACTCAGCCGAGCTGAGTTTCTATTGGGATTGTAAGTCCGTCTTTGCGGGACTTTTTCTCACGAAGCCGGGTTTACACTCAATTTGAAACTCGATTGATCGAGTTTCTTCCACAATCATTAATTGTTAATCGTTCATCATTCATCGGGGGATGGCGCCTTTTTTCGGGGACCCTTGGTCTGCCGATCGTCATGGACGGGTGTCGGCTTGTCCCGGGATCGGCGGCATCATGGATTCGGCTTGATCGGGATTCTTTTCCATCCATTCCTGGGCGTAGCCCATCACCGTCATCATGGTTTCCAGATCCTTGCCCGTAAAACAGCGGTCGGGACAAGTGGGACAGGGCCAGCCCTTATCTTTAAAGCGGCAGGCATCGAGGTGTTTAAACATCATGGCCAGATCATCTTGGCACGAAGCGCAAAGAGCGTCATCGTGATGATCCTGACAATAGAGATGAACCATTTTTTCAGTCATCATTTTTTTAATCGGGGTGTAGTCGTTCATCGGGTTCTCCTTTTTGATTGGAATGTTGTGGTCTGTCAATCATGATACCATTTTTTGAAGCATTCACAATTTGAAAAACCATCAACTGATGGAAAAAAGCCAAGGGATTCGGCGTATCAAAAAACGCGATGTGGTCACCGTTTTATATCGCGGAAGAAATAGATAGACTAAAAAAACCTCCCATCGCCTTTTGATCGTCACAGGCGGTCACAGCGCGCCAAAAAGAAAAAACCATCACGTTATTCAAAAAACAACCCCAAATCCTTTAAAAATCGAGCAAAATGTCGATTTTGGGATCATTTTTGGTTGTACGCGCAAACGGATTCATAGTATAATAGAAGCGTGTCGGAAACATTCCAAATCGAATCAAGCTAAACCGAAGATTGGCGCCCGATATCTCCGACAGCATCGCGGGCAACCGCCAAAATCCAAGCAGGGAGGGAACAGCATGACCGTCAAAACCTATACACCGCAAGAACTGTCCGCGACAGTAAAACATCTGTCGCAGATTTTTGATGTGGTTCGCGTCGTCAATCCCTGCGAATGTCGGGAAATCCACGTCGGTGACGAAGGCGTCGACTACGGCCACTGCTGCTATGCCGTCTGGGACAAAAAAGAGCGATGCGCCAACTGCGTCAGCTATTGCGCCCACGAGACCGGCAATCGCCTCTCAAAAATCGAATCCGATTGCCATGTCATTGCCGCGCCGGCCCGGATCGTCTATCCGACCATGGACGAGATCGACTGCGTCATCGAAATGGTGGTGGATATGGACAAAGAAGCCGAGCGCATCGCCGAAACAAATATGGCGGCGTCATCCGCTTCCGCCTCGGCCGTCGCCGCCAAAGAACAAAGCGGGTTAAGCATCATCACCAACTCCTTAAACCGCCTAGACAACGGCATCATCTACTTTGACGCCGCGGGCAACCCCATCTTCGCCAACGGCAAGGCCTATCAATTTTTCGACATCGAATCGGATCTGACGGCTTTGGGAAAAATCTTCAAAGAATGGATTCACCCCATCGAGCGAGATCGGGATGAAGACAAATGGTGCCAGCTTCTAATGATGAAACATCTGCCCCATCATGTGGAAATCAAACATCATCGCCTCAGACACCATGACGGAGAGGTGATCGGCGCCTATTACCTGATCACCGATCGAACGGACGAACCCAAAACCGTCGACCCCAAGCATTATCTGTCCACCCATGACCCCCTAACCCGGATATACAACCGAACCGGCTTTTATGAGGAAGCCAGGGAGCTGTTAAACCGCTATACCCACGAGCAATATCTGATCATTTCCGTCGATATCAAAGATTTCAAACTGGTCAACGACTTATTTTCCATCGAAAAAGGCAACGAGATCCTCATGAAAATGGCATCGGAATTGAGCGCCTATTGCGACGACGGCAAAGATATTTGCGGACGGCTCAGCGGCGACCGGTTTGTCATGTGCGTGCGCGAGTCCCGCTATGACGAAGGAGAACTCATCAAAAGCTTCGATCAGGTTTCCGATTTGATCGAATCGGATTTCTATAAACTCTTTGTCCATGCCGGCGTGTTTGTCGTCGCCGACAGCGCCATGCCCGTGTCCATCATGACCGACCGGGCGCGTCTCGCGCAAAAACAGGTCAAAAACGAAGGGCACAACTGCATTGCCCGGTTTGACGAGCACATCATGGAAGAGACACTCCACGAAAAAGCCATCATCCAAATGTTCGACACGGCCCTGGCCGAAGAACAGATCCAAATCTATCTGCAGCCCCAGGTGTCCGCGTCGGGCAGACTTCTCGGCGCCGAGGCGCTAGCCCGTTGGGTTCATCCCGAACAGGGCATGATCTACCCCAACGAATTCATCGACATTCTGGAGCGAAACGGCCTCATCTACAAACTCGATCAATATGTGTGGGAGCGGGCCGCCGAACAGCTGCGCGCATGGAAAGGCACCGCCATGGAAGGGCTCTATATTTCCGTCAACATCTCCGCCAAGGATGTCTACTACTTGGATTTATACAAAACCTTCACCGAGCTTATCAAGCGCTACAACCTCGATCCCTATCTGCTCAAACTGGAATTTACCGAAACGGCCATCATGTCCGACGTGGACAAATACGTCGCGCTGGTATCCAGACTCCAGCGCTTCGGCTTCGAGATCGAAATTGACGATTTCGGCAGCGGCTATTCATCCTTGGCCATGCTCAAAGACATTTGCGCCGACGTGCTCAAGCTCGACATGAGCTTTCTCGATGAAACCAAAAACATCGGACGCAACCGCGTCATCTTGGACGCCATCATTCAAATGGCCAAGGGTCTCGGCATGCCGACGGTGTCCGAAGGCGTTGAAACCCGCGAGCAATTAGACAGCATGTCGCGCCTGGGCTGCGACATCTTCCAGGGCTACTATTTCGCCAAACCGATGCCGGTGGAAACCTTTGTCAACCGGTTTTCCTCCGCCGATCACATCCGCAAAATCCATTAATCACCCAGCCGGTCATCCGATCGGCTTTTTTGATGAAAACTATAAAACCGGCTGAGCGCAAAAAGATTCTTCTTGTTCTGTCAAAAGGAAACAAAGCACAAAAAGGCTCCCTCCCTGATGAATGATTAACGATAAATGATTAATGATTCATGTAGAAAACCGACCGAGCCGGATTTCAAATTGGAAATAAATTTACGGAGCACAAAAAGACTTGCCAATGAATGATGAATAATTGTGGTCAGATTGCTCGTTACGCTCACAATCATCCGTTCGGGACAGCTGTCCCGAACTCAAACGCCCCTCGTGCCCCAGGGCAGCCTCACTGCCGGCTCGCCTAAAGGGTGGCGATTTGGCATTCACCTTCTCATGCTCGGGGATTACCAAAAAACTCAACCAGAAACTCAGCTCGGCTGAGTTTCCACCAGAATTATTAATCATTCATTATTAATCCTAACTATCCATCCCGCTCCGATTTTGACCGATCATCACCAATCGAAGAAGATGAAAAGATGTTTTCATGAAAATAGATGAAAAAAATTCACAAAAATCATAAATATTATTGAAATTTCTTTGAAAACATGATAACCTTAATAAATCTTTAAGAAAGGACATGGAAACATGCAAGAAAAGATAGCGAAGATCTTCCGGTTTGAGACATACGGAACAGACTTCAAGACGGAATTGGTGGCTGGGCTGACCACCTTTATGGGGATGGCCTATATCCTGGCCGTCAATCCCAGCATTATGAGTGCCGCGGGAATGGATAAAGGCGCGGTGTTCACGGCGACGGCCCTGGCGGCGGCCATCGGCACCCTGGTCATGGCCGTGATGACCAACTATCCCTTCGCCCTGGCGCCGGGGATGGGGCTCAATGCTTATTTTGCCTACACGGTGGTCCTCAACATGGGCTACTCCTGGCAAATGGCCCTCGCCGCGGTTTTTGTCGAAGGCCTCATTTTTATCGTCCTCTCCCTGACCAATGTGCGCGAGGCGATATTCAACGCCATTCCGGCAACCCTCAAGCTGGCCATTTCCGCCGGCATCGGCCTATTCATTTGTATGATCGGTTTTCAAAACGCCCACATCATCGTCAACAATGACTCCACATTAATATCGATGTTCAGCTGGACCCACGCGGCAAGCATGACCGAAGGCCTCACCGTCGCCTTGGCCATGGTGGGCATTCTCATTACAGCGTTTTTGATGATTAAAAATATCAAAGGCGCGGTCTTAATCGGCATTTTGGTCTCTTGGGGTCTGGGCATCATTTGTCAACTGGTCGGGCTCTATGTGCCCATTCCCGATGCGGGCTTCTACAGCCTCATTCCGGATTTTTCCGCCGGGATCAGCATCGCCCCGATTACGGCGACCTTCATGAAAATCGACTTCTCTCGGGTGTTCTCCCTTGACTTTTTTGTCGTCATCTTCGCTTTCCTGTTTGTTGATATTTTTGACACCCTGGGAACTTTAACCGGTTGCGCCATCAAAGCCGGCTATCTGGACGAAAACGGCAAAATGCCCCGCATCAAAGGCGCTCTCATGGCCGACTCCATCGCGACTTCCGTTGGCGCCCTGCTCGGCGTGTCCACCACCACCACCTATGTGGAAAGCTCCCTCGGGATTGCCGAAGGCGGCCGGACGGGTCTGACGGGCATTGTCATCGCCTTGTTGTTTTTGGCATCGCTTTTGCTCTCGCCCATTTTCCTGGCCATCCCGTCGTATGCCACGGCTCCGGCGCTAGTCATTGTCGGCTTCCTCATGATGCAAAACGTCGTCGATATCGACTTTTCCGACCTCACCGAAGGGATTCCCGCCTTTTTGTGCATGGCGACCATGGCCTTTGCCTACAGCATCTCCGAAGGGATCAGCGTCGGCTTCATCTCCTACACGGTGTTGAATCTGCTCGCTGGCAAACGCGATAAACTCTCGGTGCTCATGTACATTTTGACCGTCTTGTTTATCTTAAAATACGTCTTCCTCTAAAAGGGAGAAGGATAAACGGAAAAAATCCAAAAATAAAAAAACACGGTTTTCGCCGTGTTCAGAGTGTAGACAAAGTCCAGGGCAAAAGCTCTGGGCTTTTGTTATTAAAGAAAAGAATCACAAAAAATGGTATAATGAGGATATCAAAATAAAGGCGGTATTTCTCAAATGATGACACAGAATTCGGATAAGAAGCG
>JAFRBB010000061.1 GCA_017405085.1 Eubacteriaceae bacterium | reverse complement strand
CCCTTTTTTCGGAGCGGTTTGCTCTTTTTTAGGGATTGTTATTCTTTTTCAAAGATTGAGCTGAGTGTTAGAATGTATTTTTGATGGTTTTGATAAAACATGTCTTTTTTAGACGTAATATTTTTCAGTTTTTGTTTCCCGTGAATAATTTGGGATTAATAATTAATAATTCCGGTGAAAACTCAGGCGGGGCCTGAGTTTCTATTCTTATGCACCTGGCGGTGACGTTTTTTGCTTGTTGTGTTGTTGTGATATGTTAGCTGTTTTCTTCGATTTTTTTCTCCGTCTTTGTTGTCGGTGCGCTCAGCGAGGTTTTTGGCTGTCTTTTTTTGGGCAGTTTTCTCGCTTTGATCGAAAACATCCGTTCGGAACGGCTGTTCCTCAGTTAAGTGAGCATCCAAGTCTACGATTTGGCTCATGCGAACTTATTGAGCGAAGCGGGTGGACAAGCGCCCCTCGTGCCCCAGGGCAGCCTCTCTGCCGGCTCGCCTGAAGGGGGGCGATCCGGCATTCACCTTCTCATGCTCGGGGCTTACCCCTTATCAAGGGGAGCCTTTTTGTCGCGGTGCCGTGAGCTTTTCCAATTTGAAATCCGGCTGGTCGGATTTCCACATGAATCATTAATCACTCCTCATTTCTCTTGCCGAAAAACCCGCCGTTTCGAAGCGCTTTGATATTCCATCGATCATCGATTTATGTTACACTGTAAATAGTATCTTATTGTGCGGTGGTTTGGCACCATCGTCAATCGAGCTCAATACGATTTTTAAACGTTGCCCGGCGGATATAAGGTGTTTGCCTCTGCGCCTAAAACAGCTTCCCGTCGGTGCTTGACTTTGCGGTAAACCATCAATTTTGATCAAAGGAGCCTTTTCAATGAGTAACGAAACCTGTGAACGATGCGGTAAAACCCTGGGTTTTTTCTCCCGAGGCCGCAGCTTTGATAATCGAAAACTCAACATTCATTACCAGAATTTGTGCGGCGACTGTTATGGCCAATACAAGCGGGTGATCGACCGCACGGAAAAAATCATCAGATATATCCATGATCATTTGAGAAATGATTTTCATATCGTCGATATGGGCCGTGTCCCCATCGACACGCTGATCTTCACGGCGGTTGCCGCCGTTTTCAAAAACGAGCCTGATTTTTACGATGAAAAAAATATTTTAAACCGGATGATTATCGGCAAACACGAGCGTTCTGTCGATAAAATCAAAGATTTAATCAAAATCGTTCGGTTTATTTTGGCATACGGTTTTTCGGGAAGCCTGGAGAACAGCGATCTCAGAGATTTTGCCGATTATTTCAGAAGGAGCAGCGCCTATTTTCCGCAGATTCGCGCCAACTGCAACCCAAAAGTGAAAGATACCTGGGTTAACGCTTTTGTCTCTCCGATCGGGTTGATTCTGGAAGGGGAGGAAACCGCCGCGATTTGGCAGGTGACTTTTCCCGAGGATGCCGTCATCAAATACGCCCTTCATCGCGATGAAGGGGTGATGGAACTCGCCCTTAACAAAATCACCTATGACGAGGATAAAGAGCGGCCGGTGCGGTTGTTTTTCACCGATGAAAAAAGCCTGAACGATCTGGCCAGAAAGCTTGATTATTACAATGACCTGACCCGCGAAAAGAGCGATGCCAAACGGCGAAACCTCATGTCGATTCTCGCCCATAAAATCCGAAACGATATCAGAAAGCTTAAACCCAACGAACGGCTGACGGCCATTGACGTGGATTTTATTATGATCATGCTGGTCAAAAATTTCAAGGAGGATCCCGACGTCCCGCACTTTGATTTTAACGCCCTGACCGATCCCTACGGGATGGCGGCGGATATTCTGGCCAAGGATTATTTCGGCAATTTTTTGCGTCTCGGCATTGAAAGCCGGGAAGATATGATGGGTTATATCCGGGATAATTATCTGTTTGCGGAGAATTTCGGCGTGCGTTTCGGCGATGTGATCGAAGAAAACACCTGGGCGTTTTTCTCCCAAAAAGGCTATATGCTCTGCCTGCCCAAACATTTTTCGGCTTATTTTAGCTATCAGGATGAGTTCCCCAACAACGTCTATTATCCCATGCGGGACGACTACAACATCCAGGACAAGCGCTATTTGTACCTTCCCGTTGAGGAGCACAGCGTCGGGAAAAAATACCGCAGCACCGACGGCATCATTTTTTATTCCGAGCACACCGATGTCATTTCGGAAATCAAAACCTTTGTGAACCGCTGCAACAATTATTACCGCACGGACATCTACGTCGAAGAAGAGCAGCGGATCTACAACGCCAGGGAAAATCTTTTGGAAGTCAAGCGCATCAGCGACCATTTGTTCAGGGATTTCAGCTACATTCCGTTTTGTCTTTATAACGAATGGGCCGCCATCCAAAACGCCCTTGCCGAAAGCGACACCTTTTTGGCCCAGTTCATCAGCGGGCTCAGAGACGGCAGAGTCATTCGGCCGAAGAGCGAGACGTCCTACACGACGCGCATTGTCAAGGCTTTTCACAGGAGCGCCAAGGAACTGTCGGAAGCTTTAAACATCGAGGATGTCAGCGTTGCCGGGGCCATTTTGTGGAGCTATTTTAACGATGCTCTGATCGACACCTTATCCCGGGAATGGATTCGTCTCGGCGGCGATGTGGTGCCCGAAGGAAAAAGTCTTGAGCAGGCTTTTGAAATCTACCTCGGCCTGGATAACGTCGATCCCGACAAAGCTTACTATTTCGGGCTGTTTATCTACTATCTGATGAGCAAAAAAATATTGCCCGATGACGATTTCCTTTCCAACTATGAAAAATCGCTGTTGGTTTATGTCCATTGCGGACGCAAGCTAAACTATGGCGACGCCGTGGAAATTCCCGCCGTTCTCTTCGAAAATGTTCCCGATGACGTGAAGGAAAAAGCCGTCAAAACCGCCGAAAGCGCCGATTTAAATCAAAACATTGACGAGTGGGCCATTACCAAAGAAGAGGCCGAAGCCAGAGCCCAAGCCGACAGAGAACACGAAAAAAAGAAAAAAAAGCCGAAGGCCACCAAAACCGTCATTCAAAAAACCATCAACGATGACGGAGACATCATAGACGTGGCCGTCACCGTGCCCGATGACAAACCGTCTGACAAACCGAAGGAAAAGGTCAAATCCGATCAAACAACCGGGAAAGGGGATGCCTAACATGCGCGTGTTATTGGTGGAGGACGAAAGGTCTCTGGCTTTGGCGGTGGCGCGGATTTTTGAGCAAAATCACATCTTGGTCGATACGGCTTACGACGGTCTGGAAGGGGCCATCCTCAGCGAAAACAATATTTATGATGTCATCATCCTGGATATCATGCTTCCCGGGATGAGCGGTCTCGATATTTTAAAAAAGATTCGGGAAGAGGGCAAAAACGTACCGGTTATGCTCCTCACCGCCAAGGACAGCACCGAGGACAAGGTGACGGGGCTGAACATGGGTGCCGATGATTATGTGGTCAAACCCTTTGAGACCGAAGAGCTTTTGGCCAGAGTCCGGGCTTTGGGCAGACGGCCCTGGGATGTCTTTCCCGAAGGGGATATCACCTTTGCCGATCTCAAGCTCAACATCAACAGCGGCGAGCTTTTTATCAATGGAAATCCTGTCAGGCTAACGGCCAAGGAAGGTCAGCTGATGGAAATGTTTATCCGAAATCCCGGCATCATCATTTCAAAAGAGCAAATTCTCGATCGAATCTGGGGCATTGAAAGCAACGCCATGGAAAATTCCGTTGAGATTTATGTTCATTACCTCAGAAAAAAAACAGCGTCATCCCGCACAACCATCAAAACCGTTCGGGGGATGGGCTATGTGCTTAAGGATGCTGATGCATGAACAGCCTAAAACAGCTGCGCCTTCGCCTGACCCTCATCAACGCGGCGGTATTAATCGGCCTTTTGGTGCTGTGCACGATTTTCCTGTTTGCTTTTCTCAATATCAATCAGGCCTCGGAGACGGGGCGGGCCATGGAGGTCTCCTGTTCCCAGATTGCGGGCAACATGCGGTATTTTGAGTCCGCCGATAAATCCGGTGACGAATGGGACGATGTCCGTGTCAACATCAAAGCCTTTACCGAAGGGCTTAAATCCAACGGTGAGGCCTTTATCATCTGGAATGATCGATTCGCGGTGACGGACAAAATGGAGCAAAATCGCGTAGCCGAAGGCGAACTAACCAATATCATCCGGCGCTATTTTGCCGAAAACAGGACCGGCGCGTGGATTACCGACTATCGCTATTCGGGTCAGATCACCAAAATCTGCACCTATCCGGTGGTCAACAAAAACGGCGAGCTTCGGGTGGTGCAGCTCGTCAAAAGCATGGACGAAGAATCGGGTGCCACCGAAACGATCTTGCGTGTTCTGGCGCTCATTGTGGTTTTCGGCGGCATGCTTTCCGTGGGCATCGGTTATGTGCTGTCGGGCCATTCCCTAAAGCCCGTCGAGGACAGCATGGACAGACAGCAGGAATTTTTGGCCAACGCTTCCCACGAGCTCAGAACGCCGATCGCCGTCATCCGCACCAATTTGGATGTGGTGCGAAACGACAAAGCCATGACCGACGATGAACGAAACAGCTGGCTGGATAACGCCTATGAGGAAAGCAAGCGCATGCAGCAAATCGTTGAGGATTTGATGTTTCTTGCCCGGGCCGATGCCGGTGAAGCGCCGTACACGCCGGCGAAGGTTGACGCGGGCTTTGTCTGTCAGGAAGTGGCGGAGCGGATGCTTCCCATCGCCGCCCAAAAAGAGATGATGATTCTCTGGGAACTTCCCGACGAGCCCCTGACCGTCATGGGGGATGAGGCGCTTCTCACCCAGCTTTTGGTCATTTTTGTCGACAATGCCATCAAATATTCCGACCGGCACACGACGGTACGCATCAAAGGCGCCCGAATGGACAGGCATGTGATCATCGACGTGGCCGACGAGGGCATCGGGATTGCCAAAGCCGATATTGACAAAATATTCGGCCGATTTTATCGGGTGGATAAAGTGCGTTCCCGCTCCCAGGGCGGCACGGGCCTTGGTCTGTCCATCGCCAAATGGATTGTGGATATTCACGGCGGCCATGTGGAAGCCCAAAGCGAACCGGGCAAAGGAACGGTGATGCGGGTGACCCTGCCTGTCGCGGAAGGCAAGGAATAAGTCTTTGCCATATTCCGTATTAAAACAAAAAATTTCGCGAACCAGCGATACCTGTGTCGCCGGTTCGCCTTCATCGGTTTTACGGTTAAACGCAGGCGGGAGCGCATGCGTTTTATTCGCTGGTTTTGATCCCGCGGTTTCGAAAAGGCAGTGAGATTAAATCCCGCGAATCATTCTTTTAACGGAGGACGAATGAGTCTGCTTGACAGCTTAAACAATCAACAACGTGAAGCGGCGGCCTGCACCGAAGGGCCGCTTTTGATTCTGGCCGGCGCGGGTTCGGGGAAAACCCGAACGATTATTCACCGCATTGCCTATATTTTAGAACAGAAGCTTGCCTGGCCGTCGGAAATTCTAGCCATCACTTTCACCAATAAAGCGGCGGGGGAAATGCGTGAGCGCATCGCGGCGATGCATGTGGCCGACAGCAAATCCATCTGGATGAGCACTTTTCATGCCGCCTGCGCGCGCATTCTGCGCATGCAATGCGAGCATCTCGGTTACGGCCGCAATTTTGTCATCTATGACACCGACGATCAAAAACGGCTGTATAAAACCATTGTCAAAGACCTTCAGCTCAGCGACAAATTGTTTTCGTTTAACATCGTGATCGGCGCCATTTCCGACGCCAAAAACCGGGACGTGGATGCCGAGACTTTTGCCCGTGAAGCGGCGGGGGATTTCAGACAGGAGAAAATCGCCGAAGCTTATAAGCTCTATCAAAGTACACTTAAGAAAAACAACGCGATGGATTTTGACGACCTCATTTTCAACACCCTGAAGCTCTTTCGCGAAAACGAGGCAGTGCTGGATTATTATCGCAGGAAATTTAAATATATTTTGGTGGATGAATATCAGGACACCAATCACAGCCAGTATGAGCTTGTGAATATGCTTGCCGGACATTACCGCAATCTTTGCGTTTGCGGGGATGATGATCAGAGCATTTACGGATGGCGGGGCGCCGACATCAACAATATTCTTGATTTTGAAAAAGATTATCCCGATGCCAAGGTTGTCAAGCTGGAGGAAAATTATCGCTCCACGCCGGTGATTTTGGACGCCGCCAATCACGTCATCGCCAATAATCGGGGCAGAAAAGAAAAAGCCCTTTGGACGGCTAATCCCGAAGGCGCCAAGGTGTTGGTCTCGTCCTATGACACCGGGAATGCCGAAGCGGCGGATATCGGCGCGCGCATCAGAAACCTGTGTCTTGAAAAGGGTTATACTTTCGGTGATATGGCGGTGCTCTACCGCACCAACGCCCAGTCCCGCCTTTTTGAAGAGGCTTTTATGCGCGAGGGGATCCCTTACCAAATTGTGGGGGGGATCGGGTTTTATGCCCGCCAGGAAATTAAAGATATCATCACGTATCTTCACGTCCTCGTCAATCCCGATGACGATTTGGGGACGGCCCGCATCATCAATGTTCCCAAACGGGGCATCGGCGGGAGCACAGTGACCAAAATGGCCGATTTTGCCGAGTTTAAAGGCTGGTCCCTGATGGAGGCGGCTTACCGCTATGACGAAATCGTCACCCTTTCGGCATCGGTGAAGGCCAAAGTAAAAGAATTTGCCGACACAATGAACAGCCTTCGCCAAAAAGCGGAAGCAGAACCCGTCAGCCAGGTCATCAAAGCCGTCATGGCGGAAACCGGTTATATGGACATGCTTGAGGAAGGCAAGCTCGATCATTCCGAAAGCCGCATCGACAATTTGAATGAGTTGGTGACCTCCGCCGTCGAATTTGAAAAAAACAGCGATGACACAAGTCTGACGGCATTTTTGGAAACCGTGGCTTTGACTTCTCAAACTGACGCTTACAACGAGGACGAGGGCAGGGTGCTTCTGATGACGCTGCACAACGCCAAGGGGCTGGAATTTCCCGTCGTGTTTATGCCGGGGATGGAAGACGGCATTTTTCCGCATTTTCGCTCGCTGGAAAGCGAGTCGGAAATCGAGGAGGAGCGCCGGATTTGCTACGTGGGCATCACCCGGGCCGAAAAACAGCTTTTTATGTCTTGGGCAGCGTCTCGGACCAATTACGGAAGGGTCACGCCGCAAATTCGTTCCCGGTTTTTGGACGAGCTTCCCGAAGCCTGTATCGAAGTCAATGACCAAACGGTGCGCCACACCATATCCCGCGCGCCGAAAATCAAGGAAAGAGGCAGTGAACTGTTTTCCGAAAATATCAATTTCGGCAGAAGACGTCCCCGAAAAAAAGCTTCAGCGTCCGCGAATGCTTCCGCCGGGTTTAAAGCCGGAGATAAGGTCAAGCACAAAAAATTCGGTGTCGGCACCATTGTCGAAGTCAAGCCCAATCAGGTGTCAATCGCATTTCCGGGTCTCGGCATCAAAAAACTCGATCCGGGCTATGTGAGCGCCGTTTAAGGAGAAAGCCATGGAAAAAAGTCATGAAGCTCTGTCGGAAATGAATCGGCTGATTGCTTATATCGAAGAGCAAAACCGCCGATATTATGACGAGGACGCGCCTGCGGTCAGCGATTATGATTATGACCGCGCCTTAAGGCGCCTTGAGGATTTGGAGGCCGCCCATCCGGAACTAAAACGGCCCGATTCACCCACCGAGCGCGTGGGGGGGACGCCCTCGGAAGCCTTTGACAAGGTGAGTTATACCACGCCGAAGCTCAGCCTTGCCGACGCTTTTTCTTATGAGGAGCTTCGGGCCTTTGACGAGCGCGTCAGAAAAACCGTTCCCGACGCGCGGTATTGTCTGGAGAACAAATTTGACGGACTGACCGTTGTGTTAAATTACGAAAACGGTCTATTTGTCCGGGGCAGCACCCGGGGCGACGGCCGTGTCGGGGAGGACATCACCGCCAATCTCAAAACCATCCGCCACATTCCCCTTCGGCTATCAGAGCCTGTGACCCTTGAGGTCCGGGGAGAGGTGCTGATGTTTAAAGCGGGCTTCGCGGCGTTAAACGCCGAGCGCGACGCCCGGGGAGAGGCGCTTTTCGCCAATCCGAGAAACGCGGCGGCGGGCTCGATTCGTCAGCTGGATCCCAAGCTGTGCGCCGAGAGACCCTTGGACATTTTTGTCTTCAATTTGGAATCCGCCGATGATTTGACCTTTGCCAGCCACAATGAAAGTTTGACTTATTTGAAAAAACTGGGATTCTATGTCAGCCCCGTTGGCGTCTATAACAGCATGGATGAGATCATCACGGCCATCGAGGCGATGCGCGCCGGGGGCAGAGACGCGCTGCCTTATGAAATCGACGGAATGGTCATTAAAGTCGATGATATTGCCCAGCGGGCCATTCTCGGCCAAACAGCCAAAACCCCGAGATGGGCCATCGCCTACAAATTTCCACCGGAAGAGAAAGAGACCGTCGTCAAATCGGTGACGGTTCAGGTCGGGCGAACAGGCGCATTGACCCCGGTGGCGGAGTTGGATCCCGTATTGCTGGCCGGGTCCACCATTTCCCGCGCGACTTTGCACAACGCCGACTATATTGCCGAGAAAGATATCCGTATCGGAGACCATGTGCTTATCCGAAAGGCAGGAGATGTCATTCCGGAAGTTGTCAGACCGCTGACAGACAAAAGAGACGGTACCGAAACTGCCTTTGACATGCCGGAGAGTTGTCCGGAATGCGGCGAGAAGACGGTCAGACTGCCCGGCGAAGCGGTGACTAAATGCGTTAACGTCAATTGCCCCGCGCAAATTTTCAGGCGGATTGTGCATTTCGCTTCCCGGGACGCCATGAATATCGAGGGCCTGGGCCCCGCCGTTGTCCGCGCCCTTTTGGATCGACGGTTGATTTGCGACATGACGGATATTTACGCCCTCGCCGAACGGCGGGAGGACATGGTGGCCATCGACAAAATGGGAGAAAAATCGGTGGATAATCTCATCGAAGCCATTGAAACTTCCAAGTCTCGCCCCTTATCCAAGCTTGTCTTTGCCCTGGGGATTCCCCTGGTCGGGCAAAGCGGCGCCGCGGCGCTGGCCGCGCATTTTGGCAGCATGGATGCCATCGAGGCCGCTTCCTTTGAGCAACTGACCGCCATCGCCGATGTCGGACCGCGCATGGCGGAAGCGATCATCGACTTTTTTGACAGCGAAGCCAATCAAATCATGATCGCCACCCTCAAGACAGCGGGCCTTACGATGACGGAGGCGGCGCCTTCCGAAAGCGATGCGTCCCTGGCGGGCAAAACCTTTGTCCTCACCGGTACGCTGCCATCGATGGGACGACGGGAAGCCAAGGCGCTTTTGGAAGCCCATGGCGCCAAGGTGACGGGCTCGGTCAGTAAAAAAACCGATTTTGTGGTCGCCGGGGAAAATCCCGGTTCCAAAGCCGAAAAAGCGGCTTCTCTCGGCATCCCCATCATTGATGAGCAGGCGTTGCTTGATATGACAAAGCAACGTGATTAAGGATTTACATTGGTTTACAACGCCGTCAATAAAGGCTATAATGATGTGGCAATCAGGCCGCGGTTCAAATCCGCTGATTTTGACCGGGGCCACACAAATTTTATCTGGAGTTAACAATGAAAATATCAAACGAAGAAGTCACCTATGTGGCCGATCTGTCCCGTCTGGAATTTTCCGAAGCGGAAACGGCGCGCATGGGAGAAGAATTGGGCGCGGTGCTGGATTACGTCGCGACCTTAAACGCTGTGGACACGACGGGCGTCAAAGCCACCGAGCATATTTTGAACGTGCAAAACGTCTTCCGTGAAGACGAAGTCGGACAGTCGCTGTCCAACGAGGAAGCGCTGGCCAACGCGCCCGAAGCCGAATCCGGTTGTTTTAAAGTGCCGCGGGTCATCGAATAGGAGACATTATGGATTATACGAAACTCACATTACACGAAACAAAACAAGCCTTGAAAAACGGTGAAGTCACCTCTGAAGCGTTAACGCAGGCGTATATTGACCGCATTGGTGCCGTTGAACCGAAGCTCGATGCCTATTTGGCTACGACTTTTGACAGCGCCCTTGAACATGCCAAAGCCGTCGACAAAGCGGGCAACGCCGGAGACGGTTTGGCCGGCATTCCCTACGCGCTCAAGGATAACATGTGCACCAAGGGGATGACGACCACCTGCGCGTCCAAAATTTTGTCAAATTTTGTATCCCCCTATGATTCAACGGTCTACGCGGGGTTAAAAGATGCCGGCGCCGTGCTGCTCGGCAAAGTCAACATGGATGAGTTTGCCATGGGCTCCTCCACGGAAAATTCTGCCTTTAAAACCACCAAAAACCCTTGGGACACCACCAAGGTGCCCGGCGGCTCCTCCGGCGGTTCGGCGGTTTCTGTGGCGGCGGATATGGCGGCTTTTAGTCTCGGCAGCGACACCGGCGGCTCCATTCGTCAACCGGCGGCGCTGTGCGGCGTGGTGGGGATGAAACCGACCTATGGTCTGGTGTCCCGCTATGGCCTGGTGGCCTTTGCCTCGTCCCTCGATCAAATCGGTCCTTTTACCAAAGATGTCGAGGACTGCGCCATCGTCTTAAACGCCATCGCCGGCTATGATCACCGGGATTCCACATCCCTCAACGTACCGAAAGTCGATTATACCCAGGATTTGACCGAAGGGGTCAAGGGCAAAAAAATCGGCGTGTCGAAAAGCTTTGCCGGAGAAGGCGTTCAGCCTGAAGTCCAAAAGGCGATGGATGAAGCGGTGGCCGCCTACAAGGACGCCGGCGCGGAAATCGTCGAGGTTGATTTTAATTATCTCGATCAGGCCCTCGCTGCCTATTACATTATCGCTTGCGCGGAAGCCTCTTCCAATCTGGCCCGTTATGACGGTGTGCGATACGGTGTGCGCGCCAAGGAATATTCAGGCTTAATCGACATGTATCGAAAGAGCCGCTCCCAAGGCTTCGGCGCGGAGGTCAAACGCCGCATTATGCTTGGAACCTACGCCTTAAGCTCCGGTTATTATGACGCTTATTATAAAAAGGCGATGCAGATGCGCACCCTCATCGTTGAGGACTTTAACCGCATTTTCAAATCCTGCGATGTTATGCTGACGCCGACAACGGCCACCACGGCCTTCGGCATCGGTGAAAAAACCGCCGATCCTCTGGAAATGTATATGTCCGACCTCTTTACGGTGCCGGTGAACATCAGCGGGATGCCGGCGATCTCCCTTCCCGGCGGTCTGGACCACGAAGGCATGCCCATCGGATTACAACTGATCGGACCCGCTTTGTCGGAAGACCGGATGTTAAAAGCGGCTTATGTCCTTGAAAACGCTGTTTCATTCCGGGCGTCTGCCAAACCCGCATTGGATTAAGGAGGAAAACAATGGAATACGATATTGTCATCGGTATGGAGATCCATGCGGAACTCGCCACGAAAACCAAGATTTTTTGTTCCTGTCCCACCACCTTCGGCGCTGATGAAAACACCCACACCTGTCCCGTTTGTCTGGGGATGCCCGGGGTTTTGCCGGTGCTCAACAAAAAAGTCGTGGAATACGCGACCAAAGCCGGATTGGCCCTCAATTGCAAAATTGCCAATTTCAGCAAAATGGACCGGAAAAACTATTTTTATCCCGACCTGCCCAAGGCGTTCCAGACCTCGCAATTTGACCTGCCCATCTGTGTGGGCGGTGTCCTTGATATCGAAGTCGGCGGTGAGACTCGTCCCATCGGCATCACCCGAATCCACATTGAGGAAGACGCGGGCAAGCTGATTCACGAAGGCGCCGACGGCACCCTGGTCGATGTGAACCGCTGTGGTGTGCCCCTGATCGAAATTGTCACCGAGCCGGATATGCGCAGCGCCGAAGAAGCCCGTGCCTTCGCGGAAAAAGTCCGCAATATTTTGGAATACACCGGCGTGTCCGATTGCAAAATGGAAGAGGGTTCCATCCGTTTTGACGTCAATCTTTCGGTGAAGGAAAAGGGGAGCGACGTCCTCGGCACCCGGACGGAAATGAAAAACTTAAACTCTTTCCGCGCGTTGGAACGGGCCGTGCATTATGAGAGCAAACGCCAGATTATCGAGCTCAAAAAGGGGCATCGCATCATTCAGGAAACCCGAAAATGGGACGATGTCAAAGGCGTGAGCTCCTCGATGCGCTCCAAAGAAGAAGCCCATGATTATCGCTATTTCCCTGAGCCGGACCTGGTGCCCATCGTCATCAGCGATGAGGAAATCGCCCGGGCCAAAGCGGAGCTTCCGGAGCTTCCTGAAGCCAAAAAAGCGAGATACGTGTCGGAATACGGTATCCCGGAATATGACGCGTCGGTCATCACCACGTCCAAAGTATCAGCCGCTTATTTCGAGGAAGCTGTGGCGGCATATCACGAACCCAAGCTCATCGCCAACTGGCTGATGGTGGACATTCCCGCTCACTTGAAAGAACGGGAGCTGACCATGGAGACCATTCCCTTCGGACCCTCGGCTTTGGCGAAGCTGGTTGAGCTTATTAAATCCGGCGCCATCAGCGGAAAAATCGCCAAAAGCGTGATGGAAAAAATGTTTGAAGGCGAAGGGGATCCGGAAGCCATCGTCAAGGCTCACGGATGGGCCCAGATGAGCGACAGCGGCGAACTTGAAGCGATCATCAAGCAGGTCATTGAAGACAATCCCAAGAGCGTCTCGGACATTGCCACCGGCAACAAAAAAGCCTACGGCTTTTTGACCGGTCAGGTCATGCGGGCCACCAAAGGTCAGGCCAATCCTCAAATGGCCAATCAAATTATCCGAAAACTGGTAGAAGCCCAAATCGGCAAAACCGAGTAAGCGAAGGATGGTTTAACTATGACAACAGAGAAATCGCCTCGTATTGACGGCCGACGTCCCGATGAGGGACGTCCCGTTTCCGTCATTCGTCATTTTACCCATCATGCCGCCGGGTCGGTGCTCATGACCGTCGGCAATACGCGGGTGCTTTGCACGGCCATGGTGGAGGAAAAAGTCCCGCCGTTTTTGCGCGGCCAGGGAAAAGGGTGGGTCACCGCCGAATACGACATGCTGCCCTCTTCCACGGACAGCCGCAAAAGCCGCGATCGAAACCGCGGAAAAATCGACGGAAGAACCGTGGAAATCCAGCGTCTGATCGGCAGAAGCCTGCGCTCGGTTGTGGACCTTGAGGCCCTGGGCGAACGGACCATCTGGATCGACTGCGACGTGCTTCAGGCCGACGGCGGCACCCGCACCACCGCCATCACCGGCGCTTATATCGCCCTTTGCGACGCTGTCGCCGATTTACTCGATGCCGGTGTTATTTCGGAAAATCCCATCACCGGGCAGGTGGCGGCCACGTCTGTGGGCGTGTGGGAGGACATGCCGATATTGGATCTTTGCTACGCCGAGGATTCCCACGCCGAGGTGGATATGAACGTGGTGATGACCGATGACGGCCGCATCATTGAGATTCAGGGAACGGGAGAGGCCAGGCCCTTCACCAAAGACGAGTTCGATCAGTTGATGACCCTGGCCGAAGCCGGCATCGCGGCGCTCATTGCCGAGCAACGCGCGGCTCTTTCAGATAACGTGTAAAGGAGAATCCATGAAGACGATCGTACTGGCCACAGGCAATCCCGACAAAGCCACCGAGATCCGGGATATTTTCGGCGGCGCTTATGACGTCGTCACGATGAAATCATTGGGCCTTGATCCCGATATTGTCGAAGACGGCGATACCTATGAAGCCAACGCTCTCATCAAAGTCCGCGCCATCGCGGACGCTCTTTGTCCGAAAGGTTACATTGTAATGGCGGACGATTCCGGTCTGTCCGTCGATGCTTTAGACGGCGCCCCGGGCATTTATTCCGCCCGTTATGCCGGAGAGGACGTTACCTATCACGACAACAATCTCAAACTTCTCGACGCCATGAAGGACGTCCCAGACGACAGACGCACGGCGACTTTTGTTTGCGCTGTGGCGATCATTTTTCCCGACGGCCGCGAATGGACGGGCAGGGGCGAGGTCGCCGGCACCATTGCCCGGGATTTTCGGGGAGCGGGCGGCTTCGGCTATGATCCCCTTTTCATCGTGGACGAAACGGGAAAGACCTACGCCGAGATGACCGAAGAGGAAAAAAATCATATCAGTCACCGTTTTCGCGCCATGACGGCGGCTAAAAAACAACTCGATACCTACGCGCGCTACACGGCTTTTCATTCGGGACAAGAGGACTGAGCCATGATCAAAATCGGTGTTCTCAGCGACAGTCATGCCAATTTGGAAGCCGTTTCCGAAATTGAAAGACGATTTCGTGATGTAGATTATATTTTTCATCTGGGGGATTATACCGAAGACGCGATGGCCCTTTCCGGCATGACAAAAAAACCTTTGGTGATCATCAAAGGAAATTGCGATATCGGCAGTCCCAACGGCAAATGGGAAGCAACGCCGACCATCGCGGGGAAAAAAATCCTCGCGTGTCACGGCCACCGCTATCAGGTGAAATCGGGTTTGACCCCCCTTGCTTACCGCGGCATGGAGGCCTGCGCCGATATTGTACTCTATGGGCACACCCATTGTCCCCGGATCGACCTAGACGGTGACAGGCTGATATTAAATCCCGGTGCCGCCCTTCGCGGGGAATACGCCATCATCGCCATTGAGGGCGATGTGGTGAGCCCGGAGTTGTTTCGCTTGTAAATTCCGAAAGACGATGAGAACTTGATAATGCGCTTAAACAATAAGCGGCAAACCCTTTTTGCCATTGTATTGGTATAAGAGGGTTTTTGCTTTTTTGATTAGGTGAAGTCCCGTGGCGGGAATAACCTGTCAATCGCGTTAAGCGAGAGGATTCTCAGATTTCATCATGAAATGATTTGCTCGATGAGAGAAAATGCCTTTGATTTAAAAACATCATTTCCTAATCTCACAGAAAATATCAAGCATTTTTTTGTCTGATATACCGTACAGAGCAATACGAAACGTTGACAAAAATGATCAAAGCGTTCATCAAGACGCGATGAACGACACCTGATGTTCTCGTTGAAAAGAGGACGAATCTGTGATAAAACCCACTCAACAAAGCATTCTACTCGCTGATAGCGCGATAACGACAGCGTGAGCTCATCGCCCGGTGACAATCAATCGTCAGTCATGAAACCCTTATGGTTCATTTTAAGATATTTTTTTTCTCAACCGGGAAGACCGCCCGTGATAAAAAAATAAAATGCGGAAAGGAAGGCAGACGCATGATTGAAAAACCTATACCCCCAGCTATGCTGGGGAGAATGGAGTAAGCGGAAGCGTAAAGGATAATATAAGAAAGCCTCCTATGATACAATGAGTAAGGTGTTGCGAGCCAAACTCAAAGAATAGGAGGCGGTCCAAAT
>JAFRBB010000060.1 GCA_017405085.1 Eubacteriaceae bacterium | reverse complement strand
CGGATGTTTTCGAGCAAAGCGAGAAAACTGCCAAAAAAAGACAGCCGAAAAGCTTCCGCAACGTGATATTCTTCGATAGCAGTTCTCGAAAGAACCCTTCACACTCCGCTACGCTACGGATAGCTTCCGTCATCCAACGGCCCAGGCCGGCCTCTCTTTCGGCTTTGCCGAAATTCACCTTCTCACACTCGCTTTCGCTCGTGTTCTTGGGACGTCAGTTCCGTCATCTCGCCAAGGGCGAGATGCCACCTCCCCTAATATAGGGGAGGCAGTGTGCTCAGCACCCACTTCTAAAATCAAAAAATTGGCAACGTGTTAAAGCGTCATCAGCGAGAAAATAACATCCCACAAAGCCAAAAACCTGAAAATCGAAAGGAAAAGACATGAAAAACACCATTTCCCTCAAACACAAAATCATCATGTGCCTTTTGGCCCTGCTCATCACAGGGCTTTTTGGCATGGGGAATGTGTTGGCTCAGACGCCCGTGGCCTCGGTCAAAATCAAAGAAGACGAGACCGTCGAGAAAGCCTTCACGTCCCTGGAGGACGCCTGGGATTACGCCACCGGTCTTGACAAAGAAACCCTTCCCGGCACCACTGTCTCAGTCAAAGACAACAGCCGCAGAACCAACTACGCCGAAATCACCCTCTACGACAATTGCACGACAAACAAAACCCTGACCGTGCCCGCCGGCGTGACGGTCAAAATCAACTTAAACGGCAAAACCATCGACCATCAGGGAAATTCGGCGGGGACGAACACCGAAACCGATCCCGGGTCGGTCTTTAACATTGAAGGCGAGCGCAACGCCCCGGGCAAGCTCATTTTGGACGGGGAATCTCTGACGGAGACCGACGTGATCAAAGGCGGCAACGCGGCGGATAAAGGCGGCGGCATCCTCGTGAACGAATACGGCGAGCTTGCCCTCTACGACGTCAAAATCACCGGCAACACCGCCAAAAACCGCGGCGGCGGCGTTTTTCTCACCTCCGACGGCACCGGCAGCGGCAAAATGACCGTCGGCGGAAAAGTCGTCATTGACGGCAATGTGAAAGGCGGCGCTTTTTCCGGGGACACCCTCACCGGGGATTCCCACGATGATCTCACCATCGGTGGGGAGGATGGCATCGGCATGGATGTCGACGGCATTTCGGCGGATCCGGCGCGTCCGTTGTCATCGTCCTCGGACATCGCCATTGCCGATTTGCCCCGGGAGAAAGTCATGCGCGATCCCGAGCGCGTGATGATGACCTGTTTTAAAAATTATAAAGACAACTTCGTTTTCCGATATAAAAATATTTTTAACGCCGACTATAAAAAATCCGGGGATTATGTCGTCATGGTGCCCGGGGTGCCCGAGCCGAGCATCCAAGACGTCTCCTTTACGACCGCGGGTGGAGAGGATATTGAGCCGGTGGGCAAACCCGTCGTTGATACCGCCGCCAAAACCATCACCGTCACCTTAAACACCGGGGATGACCTGACAAATCTGATCGCCCAAATCAGCACGACCCAAGAGGTCATGATCGAGGCGAAGGATGACGATCCCGTTCGCCTGCCTTTGGGCAGACAGGATTTTGGACTGTACGCCGGCAGTTTTGCCCCGGCCGATTACAGCGGGGAAGCCGGCAGAACCTTTGTGCTCTATGGCTATGATCGGGATGGCTCCTCCCATCAAAACGAAAGTGAGGAATGGACGGTGAAGGTGCGGGCCACCAAACGCACGGTCACCTTTGACACGATGGGCGGCGGTGCGCTGACCAATACATTTCCGGATTCCATTGTCGTCGAGAAGGGCAAGCGCTTTAACGATATTCAAGACCCGAAAGGCGGCCTGCCCAAAACTGCCGGGACCGATTTTGTTGCTTTTCCGGGGCGCGCCCTTGAAGGGTGGTATTTCGATAAAACCCTGCAAAGACGCGTCACCGGCGAGGAGGTCATCAACAATAGCATGACCCTCTACGCCAAATGGTATGTGCGTGAATTTCCCATCAATTACTTCATGACAGGTACCCCGAACAATCAGGAAAATCCCGCGTACTTTAACGTCAATAGCGGTAATTTCACCATTAAAAATCCGCAGGGATATGAGAATAATCAATTTAAGGACGGCAAACTCTTTATCGGCTGGAGTTATAAAGATTTTCATAATCAAAAAGTGGGCATCGGCAATACCCTGTCACCGCAGATTCCAAGCGGATCGTTTATCAACGCTTCCACCGCCTCGCTGGATTACACGCCGCAGTATATGACGCAACAACACAATGTCGTTTTGGATTTCGGCGGCGCCGCGCAGAATAAAAACGTCATGGTTGAGCATGGCAATACCTTTAATGCTAATGATTATATACCACAAGATCAATCATTACCGACAGGGGCGAAATGGCTGACAGATATCAATAACCATGAGTCAGATTGTAATAACCAAAGAATTACTACAGACACCACCCTTTACGCCGCCTATGCGCTTACCTTGAACGCCACCGAAGGGAATTTCAGTAATGATAGTATAAAGGGCATGCAACGGTTTTATGCCATTAACGATGACTATACGTCGTTTTTATCCGAAAGCGACAGTATCCCGTCCCGCGCAGGGGATGGCACGAAACGCTACGTTTTTGACGGCTGGTATACAGATCTAACAGGCGGCACCAAAGTCAATTGTGGCGTGATGCCGAGCCATGATATGACGTTATACGCCCATTGGCTGGAAGTCCCTGTAAATTCCGGTAATACAACCAACACATGGGAGACCGTCCGCTTTGATACCGGCGGCGTCGATATGCCCGCCGGCGCGCATGGTATTGCTTTAAAACAGGGTAGTACACAAATTGACGCGTCATATTTCAATTTTGACGCGAAACCGACCCGAAACGGGTATACCTTTGCGGGGTGGTATACGGCGGAAGGCTATAATGCAGACGGCAGTTTAAATAATCCATCACAAAATCAAATTTGGAATGGCAATAGCGGCCCCCAATCACTCAGTTTGCCTGAATGTTTCGGAGACCCCAAAGACCTGACCCTCTACGCCAAATGGGAGCAGAGTCAGCCCCAAACCGTGAACGTGACTGTCAATCATTATGTGATGCAAGCAGACGGGAGTTTCCAGAAAATTGTTACGAAAACTAAGCAATCTATTTCTTTAAGTGACGGTCCCATCGCGAAGATCCCCTTGCATGACGATGCCCTGCTAAAATCAGATTTCGGCATTTCCGATGATACGACGTTTGGTAAAGTCGTCGTGAAGCCCCATGATCAATATATCCGTGTAGATACTTCGGGTGAAAAAACCGTCAACTACTACTACATCCGCAAATCCTTCCCGTATTTCTATCAATACAACGGCACACCAGAACAATTCATCGACACGAGTAGTTCAACGAAAAACGGCTACTATCCTTACGGCTATACAATCACCATTTCCCATAAGGGTGAAAATCAATTGCTCCACGGCAGATATTTCAGCCATTGGGAAAGAGAAGTTGGCACAGAAGTTGGCGGAACTAATCCCAATCCTGACAAGATCAAAGGACAAGAAATTAGAACACAGATGCCCGCAGATCTGCTTTCCATGAAACCCGTCACCACGCCCTATAGCGGCAAGCTCAACATCAATTTGGACGGCGGAAAATTAGACGACACTGACGCAAACGCCAATCCGACTGTCAACAGCAATCAAATCACCTTTACCGGCAAAACCGGCAGCTTCACCATGCCCACGCCAAAAAAAGAAGGCTATGAATTTGTCGGCTGGCGGTTTAGCAAAAAAATCAACAACACTGATAAAACCTTCACGGCGAATCCGCTCATCATCAACACCTATGAGGAAATCGACAACAGGACGACCTACACTGCCGTGTGGAAAAAAACAGACAAAACCTATTCCGTCGATTTTAACTTAAACGGCCACGGCGCGCCCCAGCCCAAATCCCAAACGGATCTCGCTCCCGGCAGCAAATTGCCCTACGATTGCAAAGTCGTCATCAAGAACGTCAAAGCCACCGGCTACAACGATGAGGATGACGAGGTCGACTGGTATAAAGACTCGGCGTGTACCCAAAAATTTGACGTGGATAATGACGCCGTCACCGAGAACATGACCCTCTACGCCAAATGGACGCCCCAAAAATACACCATCACCTTAAACGCCGATGGGGGAAGCCTGCCTTCCGGACAGGCGGAAAAAATGGACTACACCGTCCAAAGCCAACCCATCACGCTGAAAAATCCCACAAAACCGGGCAAAACCTTCGCCGGCTGGACGGGGACGGGGCTTTCAAAGCCCACGATAAATGTGACGATTCCCGAAGGCTCCATGGGAAACCGGACGTACAAAGCCACATGGACCACGGGATTATACACCGTCAAATTTAACACCCAAGGTCACGGAAAAGCCCCGGCGACCCAAAAGGTTTTGGGCGATGACCGGTCCAAAGTCACCAAGCCGGAGAATCCCACGGAAGCCGGCTATTCCTTTGACGGCTGGTATACCGACGCCAACTGCGTAAGGGCTTACAATTTTGACCGCGTGTTAACCTCCGCTCAGTTAAATAACGGCGAGCTCACCCTCTATGCCAAATGGACAGCCATTCCATTGACGATCACCCTGAATGCCAATGGCGGCAAATTTAATGATCGAAGTGACACCGTAACGCATAACGCCCATTATGGTGACACGCCGATCCATTTCGGGGAACCGCCCCAATCCATTTACGACGATGCTAAGCTTCCGACCCGGGAAGATTACGATTTTGTCGGCTGGTATACTAAGAGCGAAGGCGGGGATTTTGTCGACGGTTCACAAGCGCTAAAGGATAACGTCACCTATTACGCCGGGTGGATGGACAAACCCGATATGGTCGTCAAGTTTGAGACCTTCGGCGGTTCAACCGTCCCGCCCCAGATCATCAAGGAAGATAGGAAAGCGACGCGCCCGACAACAGACCCCACAAAAACCGGCTATACCTTTGGAGGATGGTATCAAGATAAAAAATACGAGACCGAATTTAATTTCGACACACCGATCATCCAAGACACCACAATCTATGCCAAATGGAACGCTGTCAATTATCACATTGATGCTGACCCCAACGGCGGAGAAATCACTTCCACGGAAAAACAGGATGTGATAATCACCACTGACAATACCCATACAAAATATCAATACACCTTTGAGACCCCGACCTTCTCCGTTGACCGTCCGACGAGAACCGGATATACCTTCACCGGATGGTCATGGAAAACGGGGGATAGTAGCGAGGCCCCCACGCGCAAAGCGATGACTTACACGGTGCCCAAGGGAAGCGCCGTCGATCAAGCCATCACCGCCAATTGGCAAATCGATCAATACAGCATCAACTACGACCTGAACGGCGGAAAAATGAACGATGGTGAATCCAACCCGGCAAGCTATACCGTCGAAACTAATTCATTTACGCTGATAAATCCCACAAGAGAAGGCTACATTTTCGCCGGCTGGTCGGGAACAGAGATAGATGAAGGTACTCCCTCAACAAGCGTAACAATCAATAAAGGCAGCACAGGCAATCGCGCTTACAAAGCCAATTGGACAAAGATCAATTATGCCATCACCTACGATTTAGCCGGTGGTTCACTTCCGGACGGGAAAACAAATCCCGAAACATACACCATCGAGAGCGACACCATCGTCCTCAACAATCCGACAAGAACGGGCTATACCTTCGCCGGCTGGACAGGCACGGGGCTTTCGGGTCCGATGCAAAAGGTCACCATCCCCAAAGGCAGCACTGAAAATAAAGAATTTACCGCCACATGGACGCCCATCACCTACAACATCAGTTATGACCTTGACGGCGGAAAAATTGAAGGTTCATCGCGAAATCCAACAACCTACACCGTTGAAGACAATAACATCACGCTGATAAATCCCACCAAAAAAGGGTATAACTTCGCCGGCTGGACAGGCTCTAACGGCAATACGCCTGAAACAAGCGTGACAATTAATACAGGCAGCACAGGCGACCGTTCATACAAAGCCAATTGGACACCGCACAAATATACATTAAACCTCAATCCCAACGACGGTCAATTCTCGGATGGAAGCACAGAGTCCAAAACCGTCAATAATGTGGAATACAACAGCGTGCTCTATGGCAAATTACCTATGAATTTAAAAAGAGACGGTCATTATTTCTGTGGATGGAATGATAAGCCTGATGGCAAAGGCAAATTGTATACATCTAATATGAAAATGCCGGCGTTAGCCAATAACGGCGACACATTGACGCTAACAGCGCAATGGGGAGAAAACAGAATCATCTATTTTGATATTAATCCAGACACGGACGAAGGGGATATACAGCAAATTCCAGCTGAATCCGGATACGCGCAAAGGCCAACACCTGACCCCACACGCAACCATTACACCTTCACCGGCTGGTACGCGGATCCCGATTGCACCGAACCGTTTGATTTTGAAAATACCAAAATCACTGATGTTTTCACCGTCATTTACGCCGGCTGGATACCGATCAATTACGACATCGATTATGATCTTCGCGGCGGCGCCCTTCCCGAAGACGAGGATAATCCCGATTATTACAACATCGAAGATTATTTCATCCTCACAAATCCCGAAAAAACCGGGCACACCTTTGCCGGTTGGACAGGCTCTAATGGAGATACGGCTCAAGAGACAGTGGTCATTAACGGCGAAAGCATCTTGAGTGGTAAAGAAGAGGGACCAGTCTGTAATTTATCTTACACAGCGAACTGGATCGTCAAATCCTACAAAGTCACTTTCAACAATATGGGCAAGGGAACCGCGACCGATGTGATTCCAAGTCAGGAATATGGCTCAACCATCACCAAACCGAATGATCCAACTGAAACAGGCTATACCTTCGACGGTTGGTACAAAGACGAAAACCTCACCGACAAATGGGATTTCGCCAAAGACACCATGCCCGATCACGACCTCACCCTCTATGCCAAATGGCGCGCCGAAAAAGTCGCCGTGAAAGTTGTGCATCAACGCATGAATCTAAGCGGCGTATATGATCAAGACGAAACGCTCATCGAAACAGAGGAGCTTCGCGCCACAGCCGACAGCGCCATCACACCAGCGCCCAAAACCTACGAAGGCTTTACCTCGCCGCCGGCTCAAACCGTGTCCGTCAACCCCGACGGTACAACGGAAATCACCTATCAATATGAGCGCAATCGATATATCCTGGTCTTAAACGATGATGAAAACCTCGTCGATTATACCACACCGGTTGAAAACCCTATGCCGGTTGATCTTTCCGAGTGGCTGATGAATATCTTCACAGGCACACAATTGGGCCCGATAAATCATCTTACGACAGACACTGGCCTCTATTATTACGAACAACCGCTTCAGTTTAACTGCGGCGATAATATTCCCAGCGAATACAAATGGTACGGCTGGATCATGGAAAACGAAGACGGCGATTGGCTCAAACTCAGCGACGCGAAAAATATCACCATGACCATGCCCGCGGAAGACATCACCGTCGAGCCGATGATTGTTGACGCCGAATTTAACATCACCTATGATCTTGCCGGCGGCAGCCTGCCCGCTGACAAAACAAACCCCAGCCAATACACCTACGGTGAAAACGAATTCACACTCAACAATCCCACACGGTCGGGCTACATTTTCACCGGCTGGACGGGCGGGGGACTCTCAACGCCGACCACAACCGTCACCATCACGAAAACTGACATCGGAGATCGTCACTACACAGCCAACTGGCGCCTCATTCCGCCGACGGTCCGCACCGTCACCTTTGATTTCAATGACGAGCGCGTCGAACCGCAAAAAGTCTCGGTCACTGACGGCGCGAAAGTTCAAGCGCCGGAAGTGCCGAAATTGGACGACCGCGTTTTCGAATATTGGATGACGAAAGACGGCGAGCCCTACGACTTTGAAAAACCCGTCAAAGAGGACATGACCTTATACGCCAAATGGCAGGACAACGAACCCGAACCGGAACCGGAAAAGCCTATCCCCACAATCTATTATCGGGGACACGTGCAAAATATCGGCTGGCAAACCTATCAAGGTAGTGAATGGTTGGCTGACACGGACACTGTGTCCTACATCGGTACCACGGGCCGGGCCCTCCGCCTGGAAGCCATGGAAATCGCCGTTCCCAGTGGATACACCGTCACCGGATTTGCTCACATCCAAAACAGGGGAGACACCGATGTCGAAAAACTTCCCGACGGCATCACCGTCGACGGCGAGCCCTACGACATCTACCGCTTCGGCACCACGGGACGCGCGCTGCGTATGGAAGCCATCGATTTTGACATCCTTAAAGACGGCAAATCCATTACGATGCCCGATGGAAAAGGCCCTGTGTACCGCGTCCACATTCAAAACGGCGGATGGCAGGGAACCGTGCGCGGCGGAAGCTTCGCTGGCACTCGTGGCGGCTCTCTAAGACTGGAGGCCATGAGCTTCAGTGTTATCCGCTAAATGAGCGAGATGTCATAACGGTAGTTATTTCGCTTTGATGCGAAGGCATCCATTCAATCGCCCGAAAGCGTGACAAAAGCATAACCAAAAAACAGAGTCGGTCTCTTCCTTCTGAGATCGGCTCTGTTGTGTTAAAGCGGGGGAATTAATTGGAGATTCAATCAGCACCGGACCATATTTGAACGGCTGATAGCTCATTTAACAAAGCAATCAAAAAAGCGATACACGAATGGTTTTTCGCGTACCGCCTGTTGTAAGCATGAAATCTCATTTGTCAAAGCTATTGCTGATTGGGCTTAAACCACGAGACATTTTGCTTTTTAATTTGTAAAAAGCTGAATTCCATATTGGGAACGGCTTGACCGGTTTTAAAATTATAACCGGTAAATCGCAATGTGTCGGCAGTGTATAGGCCTTTTTGCTGCTTGCCGGTATGATCGCTGGCAATCACCACAAGATCCGCCTTTTCATCGGGCAATTTAAAGCCTGCCTCTTTGATTTCTTCCTGGAGGCTCTCATAGCGTTTAAAGAACATGAGACGGCCTTTCATCAGGGCAATTGCAGAGCTTTCTCTCGTCACATCTCCGAAATGGTTCTTGAAATCTGCCTCTGTCGTTTTGACATTTTCAGTTTTGAGATCATCTTTCTTCAGAACCGTGCTGAAGGCGCCGCGTCCCAATTGCTTTTTCGTGACGGTGTTGGTAATGGTTTTGAATTCTTCGGGATTTTCGCCTTTAGCCAGCTGATTGAGCAGGACATCTTTCTTCAAAATTTTGCTGATATCCGCGGCCTGCGCTGCCATTTTTTCCATCTGCGCTTTGTAGGTGTTTTTATTATAAGCCTGATCATTGCGCTGATAATAACCATGGGGATCATCCATATAGTAGTTATTATAGAAGGTGGCTATAATCACCGCGTTGTTATAGGTCTGCATGACCTTAATGCGGTAATAGCTTTTGCTTTCTAATGTGAGGGTATTCCAGTTGCAGGTCTGATCACAGAAATTATCATAATTCGTGAAGATATTGGTTCCGGCATCGCCTCCGGATTTAATATCGTCACCGACTTCCTGAATTTCTTTGAGGAGCTTCGGCATACCGCCTTGCATATCCACACTCCGGCACAGATTGTATAGGGCTTTGTTTTGCTTTTTCGTCTGGCCTTTAGCGTGAGCATCGGTGGCGTCAAGCACATAACTCTTCAATTCCGAATTACTGACGCCCGCGGTGGAAATCATGCTGTCAAGCTGATTGAGCTCGCTTCTGAAATTGCGGTTGGCCGCCGCCATTCGGGTATATTTTTGATAATCGGCGCCGCTGTCCACTTTGCCTTCAATTTTATCGAGTTTTTTATTCAGGCGGTCAATCTTATTATTGATGGCATCCACATGACGATTGGCAGTGGCAAAGCCGGCATCCAATACCTTTTTCAGTGCCTGAACGGCTTCGGCGTATTTTTTCGATGCTTCTTTCCGATCTTTACCGGAGGTGTCTGTCGCGTCGCTGATGATGTCGCCGACGGTATTCACCGCGAGACTGATACCGCCCACAACCAGCATCGGGTTGGCCGTTAAGGCGCCTCCGACAATCAGCGCGGTGGCAGCGATACCTTTAAGCACTGATTTCCACCATGCTTGCGTCATGATATTATCGCCACTCACATTTAAAATACCTGTACCGACACTTAATGGGATAATATCCTTCGCCTCAATGTCAAAACCGTAGTTGTCTTTCACACTGCCGTCGGCCAGAGAAATGCTGACGCTTGCAGGGAGCTCTTCGATCAGGCTTTGATAATCGGCGATATTGAGTGTCGCGTTTTTGGTGGCATCCTCAAGGGTGCTCACGTTTTGGCTATTCACATTTGCTTGAGGATTGCTCTCAGTTTGTTGTTGCGTGTTTTGCGTATTCTGACCATCTGACTCAGGACGGACGGCTTCACTGTTTTGAGCCGATGGCGTCTCTTTGTTATCCGCGGCTTTGTCGCCGTTTTGGTTTTCTTCGGTTTTTTGATCAGTGGCTTGCCCGTTTGCTTTGGCCGGCTGTTGAGCGGCGTCTTTTGTCGCGGTTTTGTCCGTTTCCTGAGAGATTTCGGCGGCCAAAACCTTTGGTGACAGATCCGGCAGGGAAGAGGTGGTTTGCGATGTTTCACTTACTTCAGGCAAATCTACATCGTCTCCGACGGGAATGGCCACCTTGGTGGAAATGGTCATTTGGAAGGAGTTTCCGGAAGCGTCGGAAATGCTTTCCACTTTGACGTTGTCGTTAAAACTTTCGTAATGAATAGCGTCATTGGTGAGATTGGTCGAACCTTCGGATGTTTCCATGCCGCCGCTGGTTAACACCATGTTTTCACGGAATACCGCGGTGATCGTCGCTGTGCCGTCGCCATTGTTGACAATCGTCGGTGTCCCGACAATCGAGGACATCAAATTGGGCTCAAACACGGGAAGAATAAAATCAAGATAGAGGATGTCGCAGTTAATGCTTGGGCCGTCAATGGCGAGGGCGCCGTCATCCAAAATATCAGCGATTTCGTTTGCCGTTTTGCCGGGAATGGTCACGTTTACAATGCCTTCGTAATCAGAGGTTTTTTGCACACCCGTGACAACCGCGCCGGTAATAGGATTTAAATCATAATCAACAAACGTAAAATCCTTTGGATCGACAGTATCGGTCAATTGCGCCGTATCGAGATCAAAGGGAACCCGCAAGACGGCATTTTCTCTGTCTGTCATCACTTTAATCGCGTTCATATCCAGGAAAGGATCCGGAGCGATAATGTCCAGAGCCCAATACTGGGCTTCATAAACGTCGTTTAAACTTTTATCGTCAAAAGCAAAAATGATGTCGGGTTCTGACGCGTTGACTTTCCCGGTAAAGAAAAGATGGAGCGTCTTTTTGTCATTTGACAAGGAGGCGCTAGTCAGCTTGACATCAGGCTGATTACTGTCAATGAGGGACAGATGGGCTTTCGCGCCCTCCACGCTTCCCAGTTCATCCTTAAAGGTTGTGGTGTCTAAATGGACATCCAGTTTAAAGGATGAAGCGTCATCGGCAACGGCATTGCCATTCATGGGGAAGTTCAAATAAGTTGAACGATTGATATGGGCACCAGCGGCGATTTTTGTGTTTTGGCCGCCAACATTGAGGGATAATTCTCCGCTGTAATCAGACGACGGCGCTGTGTCTTCTTGATTCGTTTCCGGTTCGGCAGCCGTATTATCCTGGGCCTGGGCTTTCACCGGGAAAAATGAAAGCATATGTACGCCCATGGCAAAAACCAAAACGAGGGCCAAAACCTTGGATGCTTTTCGTTTTTTTCGAAGGAAAAGAATAATGGCGGCAGCGCCGATAAGAAACAGGACCGCGAACAAAACACCGCTTTCGGGAGAGCCTGTTTTGGGGTTGGCGGACGCTTTTTTCGGCGTCGTTGTTGTGCCGGCCTGCGCGGCTGACGCTTGCGACAGGGCTTTTACCGTAAAGCTAAAGGATTTCGTTTCGCCGATGCCCACGAGGGGCGTATTTTGGGTGAGCGAACCATCAACAAGCTCCAAACCCGCCGGCAAAGCCGCGGCTAAAGCAACGTCGTTTAAAAAATAATCGGAAGGATTATCAAGAGATACCGTCACTTTAGCGGTGTCTCCGGGGGAGAGCTCTGTTTGATCGGTTTCTACCCTTAAAGACGGTGCATTTTCACCGGTTTGATTGTCTTCGGCAAATACCGTTCCGGTGGCGAAAACCATGATAATCACCACCGCGAGAAGCGATATAAACAGGTGTATCCTCTGTTTTGAATAAATCATTTTTTCTCCTTTAATTTAAAAAATATCTCTATCAATGTGCAAAACCAATGTTTCAATCAATGACTAGTTTTGCTTAATCACAATCACCGGGTACGCCGGTAAAAAGAGATTTCTGTTTCTCATGGTTTTCAGATCGAAGACACTGAGATATGCGGTAGTTTTGAGCTGTTTGGGAGCGGATTTACCGAATTTTTTCTCCAGTTCCGCCGGTGTCATCTTTGCGTATGGTTTAAAATCGAACGATTGAAGAACAATGAATTCTTCTTGTTGACGTGATGGGAAATTGAACCCTGCAGCCACCATCTCATCCTTTAAGTTTTTGTATTGATTGGAGTATGATAGCTTTGTTCTCATTTTTTTGATGTTTTCGGGTGATGAGAAATATTTATTATTGCTATCAGAGGCTTCATCAAGGTATTTGGCCAGCTGGAAGAGCTTTTTGGCTTGTTCGTCATAGACTGATTTCGGATATGGCTTGGCCACATCGATTTTATTAAGGTAGCAATATTCCCGAACGGTTGACGTAAAGGAGTTAGAGGTAAATTTATTGTTATTGGACAGATTGACAATCGGCGCATCATCCTTTCGGTTTAAGACGCTGTCTTTTTTGATGGCTTGACTGATTGCCTGACTGGAGGATTCAAGCTTGGCAATGGTGCTGATATAGCGGGTAGACGCGTAAGTTCCGCCTTCTTTGTGGTGATATATCCCGTTTGGATCTTCCTGATAATATAGGGCGTAATACGACAAAATCTGTAAAGCTCTCGCCGCGGTAATGTAGGATTTGGCGCGATAGACGATCATGTCATTGACGATGAGACTGTCCCAATTGACGGTTTGACCGATAACGGAGTCTACATCGGAAATGATACTGCTGCCGTTTGTACCGCCGAGAAGCAGAGATTCAAGATAGGCCTGGGTTTCGTTATATAATGTCTGGAAACCGCCCCGGGCGTCGACCGCGCGGCAGAGGTTTAACATGGCTTTGTTTTTCGCTTTTTTCGCGGCTTTGTCATTGGCGTTGGCGTTGATTTTAACATAAGCGCTGTTAATTTGCGTTAAATAAGTATTGCCGGAAGCATCGGGAATGTCGATCATGCTGAGGGTCGCTTCCAGACGGTTTTGTTTTTTGACAAAATCTTGAATTCTGGCGGCTTTTTCCGAATACTGTCTGTAGGAATTACTTGCGTCGATTTTTTTGTTAATCGCATCGGCGCGTTTTTCCGATTCATCCAATTTTGAGGAAATGTTTTTGAGCTTTTGATTAAGCTTTTTAAACTCGGCGTCATAGCCTTTGGTCATTTTTTCAACTTCTTTTGTTCCTTTGTTGTAGGCTTCGACAACTTCGTCAGTCGATTTGGTACCGGCATCTGTTGTACCATCGATAATCGCGAAAATACCATTGATAATATTACCGACGGCTTTATCAGCGCCTACTCCGGCGGCAATGGCAATGACCGAACCGGCGATTAATACAACGCCTCCTAAAATCTTAAATACCTTTTGCGTCGTAGAAGCTTGGGTAGTGATTTGACCCATCAAATCCGCGTTATCGGGAATAACCGCGTTGCCGCCGACAACAGCGGGAACCAGATTTTCACTATTTACGACTACGCCGTAATAATCGCCAAGGGTGCCGGCTTTGATGGTCACACTAAGATTACTCGGCATCACATTGATAACATCTTCAAAATCGGCGACGGTTAATTTTCCGCCTGCCAGTGTCGCGACATTGGCGTTTTTATCGCTTTGCTGTTGATCGGGCGCTTGGTTTTGCTGATTGCCGGTATTGTCGGCTTGTTGATGATCAATTGCGTTGTCTTGTTGATTGTCGGCGGTTTCGCCCTGCTGTTTGTTGGTTGCTTCACCTTGTTGTTTATCGTTTTTGTCTCCCTGTTTATTGCCGGAAGCGTCAGCGGATGGTTTTGGCTCATTGGCTTTATCTGCCTGAGTGTTTACCGTGTTCTGCGCAATTGTCGTTTGAGCGTCTTCATCGGTGTAGGGCAGCGTTTCATCGGTATAGGGAATCGGCACAACGGTGGACATGGCAACATGAAAGCTTTGACCCGAAACGTCAGTGGGTGCTGAAGCGCTGACATTTTCGTTTGTCGAAACCACCGTGAGAGATTCCGGCGTCAAGGTGAAATCTTTAATTTCGTTTTCAGAGTCGCCTTGAACTTTAACGGTTTCTTTGAAGACCGCGTTGATGGTGGCGGTACCGTCGCCGTTATCGGTGATGGTCGGTGTGCCGACAATCTCGGACGTGATACCGGCCATATAAACGGGAAGGACAAATTCCAACATAAGGGCATCGCAGTTGATACTATTGCCATCAATTTTAAGAACGCCGCCATCCATTTCGTCCGCAATCTCCGACGGTGTTTTTCCGGGAATGCTGACATACACATTGGCTTCGTTGGCAGCAGTGACGTCGACATTGGTCACCACGGCGCCTTCAATAGCTTGCAATCCGGGATTTAGACATGTAAAATCGGAGGGATTAATCGTATCGGTAAACTGAGCGCAGTCCAGATACACAGGCAGGCACAATTGTGAGCCGGAAGATTTGTCTTCATCGTCGTTTTCGCTTTCGGTTTTGACGATGGCGATATGATTGGTATCGATGAAAGAATCAGGTTTGGTAAGTTCGCAGACCATCGGCTCATCGACAAATACATTTTCAATGGCGCCGGACATAAAGTCGGCGATGATGTATTCGGCGTTGGGTTTTACTTTACCTTTGACGGAAATCACTAAGGATTTTTTATCTTTGGAAAGGGTGACTCCCGAAATTTGATGTCCCTCGGCACCTTCGGAAAGGATAATATGCGATTTGGCAAAGGAGAGATCGGCCATTTTGTCGACAAAGGAGCTGCCTTCCAACGCGCATTCGAGATTGTAGTTTTTGGCGCTGTCCGCTATATCTTGACCATTGTAGGGGAAACCCAAATAATCGGCGGTATCGATATGTGCTGTCGTAATAATCGTTGTTGTTGCGCCGTTGACGGTCATGGGAAATTGCGAACTGTAATCCTGAGCCGGTTTATCACTTTGATTATCCTGGCTATTGGCTGAAACGTCCTGAACTTCCTGGGCATTGGCTTTTATCGGGAAATAGGCGAGGAAATTGCCGCAAAGGGAAATGACCAGAATAAGCGCGAGCACTTTGGAAGCCTTATAGCGTTTCCTCATGAAAAGGATAAAGGCGGCCGCCACAATCAGAAACACAATGAACCCCAAGATACCGGCAGCGGGACTGCCGGTTTTGGGGTTGTTTGAATTGGTATTTTTTGGTGTGATGGCGGCAACGGCATTGGCATTGTTATTTTGCGCGCCGGACGCCGGTGTCACCTTAAAACTGTAACTTTTGTCTTCTCCGACACCGATGGTATCTTTATAATCGGTGAGTGAGCCTTCGGTAAGAACCAAAGCATCGGGGAGTACCGCGTTTAATGAGTTTTTATTCAGAATATAATCCGAGTCATTCGCCATGGTGACAGTCACTGTGGCAGTCTCACCGTCTTTGAGATCGGTTTTATCCGCGGAGACACTAAAACTGACGTCATCCCCAACGTTTAACGTCTCGGCAAAAACACTGCCTCCAGATAAAACTGAAAAAATTAACAATGCCATTAAAAGCATGAAGATTACCGGTATTTTAAAATGAATTTTGTAACCTGATAGCATGATGATTAATTCCTTTCCATATTATAATAATAAAATCATTATAGCACAGGAAAAGGATTCAAGAAAAGACATTTGGATGAACCTTAATAAACATTTAATGTAGGGAAAAATAAAAACGCATCGTTTTCGGGTCTTTTTTAATCTAAAAAAATGATCACCAGCGAGGTCATTGTGCAAAAGGATTCTTTTATGAATCATTGCGTAAGAAACCCGGCATTGCCGGGTTTCCGCCTTAATGGTATGCTCTAAATCATTATTACGCTTCCTCTATCGCCAAGGTCTCGGCGAGCCGCCCGTCCGGTCTCACGTTCATCGTGTTTTGACCGGTGAAAATCACCATGCCCGGTTTGGCTTTTTTTGGTTTTTTCACGAATTTGTATTCCACGTAATCTACCTCGACATGCTCACTGCCGCACACGCTGGAAAACCACGCAGCCAAAGCTCCGGCTTCCAAAAGCGTCGCCTCGGTGATAAAGCGGCCTTCGGCCTTGATGAGCACATGAGAACCGGGCGCGTTTTTCACATGAAGCCAGCAATCCTCATCGTCGCCGAGACGGGTGGCGATGGCGTCGTTTTGATAATTGTTTTTGCCTACCAGAATTTCAAAGCCTTCCGACGAACGAAACCGCATCGGTTTTGACGCTTCGGGTCTTCGCGTTTTCACGCCGCGTCCCCGCTTGTCAAAAAGCCCCGATACCGCCGCCTCATGACGGATTTCCTCAAGCTCCGGTAACTCCGTACAGCGGTTTAAACTGTCAAGAACTCCCGAAAGATAAAATACATTGTCTTCAGTCAGCGCGATCTGCTCCGCCAAACGGTCCAGGGCCCGCTTGCTTTTGTTATATTTTTGATAATAACGCTGGGCGTTTTGCATCGGGGTCTCATTGACCTTCAAAGGGACCCTCAGAGGGGCATAATCGGGATCGTGATAATTGGGAAGCGTGGCCTCACGCATCCCCTTTTCCAGGGCATAGACATTGGCCGTGATGAGATCGCCGTAGATTTTGTAGATTTCGGCGTTTTCGGCGTGAAGCAAATCGTTGTGAAGATTGGAAAGCTTCTTCGTTTCTTTTTTATACAGCGTCGTGAGACGATGCTTCAAATCGGCGCTTCGGGTCTGAAAGCGGGCTTTTTTGTCCTTTTCATAATAAAATGCCTCGAGCATGGCCGACACGGAAGGCGCGGCTTTGCGAGAAAGACTGTCGTATTGCCGTAAAGGAATGGTTGAAAAATCCCGAACGGTCCGCCTGAAATAATAAAGTTCCGGACGGCTCGGTGCGAGAATATCGCCTAAAACATCGGCGAAGGCATCTTCTAAAAAGCCCCTGCGCTTCACCGACAAATCCGCCGGGCAGGAATCGGGATCGAGGCCCGCACGAAAACAGATTTCTCTCGCGATTTGAGGGCTCACCCCAAGGTAGCCTTTGATCAACGCGTCGGCAAGCTTACCCTTTGGACGGCGGGATAACACGGCGCTCAAATCAGACCCTTCGTGATGATCAAAAAGATTCAAGCGATCCCGTTCCGGCGGGAAAATATAGCGGTATCCCGGCAGGATCTGCCGATAACGGCTCGAGGAGGCGCCGATTTTTTTGAGGGTGTCGATAATGACGGGGGAGGCGTCGCCGCCGTCATTTTCCGATTCGGGGATATTTTCGGGGGACTGGATTAGAATGATGTTGCTGTTTCGCCCCATAATTTCAGCGATGAGGGTTTTGGTCACCGGCTCGTTAAATTCGTTTTTTACCAAAATGTCAAAGAGAATGACGCGGTCGCTCAAATGCTGATAAATCTTCGACACGGTTCCCCCGATCAAATGCTTGCGAAGGGCCATGCAAAAACTCGGGGGTACGGCCGGATTGTCCTTTTTCTTTTGGGTCAGATAGACCCGGGGATTATTCGCGTTGGCCGAGAGCAGCAGCAAATGGTTCTCGCCATGTCGGTTGATGAACAATCTGATTTCATCGTGATCGGGCTGATAGATCTTTCGGATTTTGCCGCCGACGAGGGTCTCTTGAAGCTCAAGGGTTAAATGATAGGTTGTAATACCGTCAAATGCCATGATTTTCTCCGTATTTTCATAAAATGATAGACATATTTTATCATGAATGCTTGTTTTTTCAACTGATATTATGTATCATATTATGATTGAAAGCATTGTGACATCAATTGTCCTCAAATTATCAAAGGGAGGCTATGTGCTGCGGAGCGCTATCAAGGCTCCCCTAAATTAGGGGAGCTGTCGCCGAAGGCGACTGAGGGGTTTTCTTGCGAAAAGATAACGCTTTGTATTAAGCCCGATAACCGTTCACGGAAGAACCCTTCCGTCATCTCGCCAAAGGCGAGATGCCACCTCCCCTTATCAAGGGGAGGCTATGTACTCAGCAAGATTACAAAAGACCCCCAAAGCCCGACTCAAAATCCAGATAGAAACTCGGCAAAGCCGAGTTTCATCCAGAATTATTCATTATTAATTATTCATCATAAATTAAGGGAGTTATTATGAAAAGTATGACGGGCTTCGGCAAAAGCGCCTACCGTGACGACAAAGTCAGCGTTGACGTGGAAATCAAAACCGTCAATCACCGCTATGCCGACTATTACATCAAAATGCCCAAAATTCTCAATGTCCTGGAAGGGCGCATCCGAAAAACCATCGGAGCCACCGTGGCCAGAGGCCATATTGAACTGTTCATCAAGTACAAAGACTTGGCCGGAGAGCACAAAGGCGTCGTCCTCAACGAGGCCCTGGCAAGGGAATATCTTAAGGTTCTCGGTACCTTAAAACGCATGGATACGCTCATTTCCGATGATATCCCCATCGACATTTTCACCCGCTTTCCCGACGTCATCGACACCGAGGAAATGCCGGCAAACGAAGACGCGCTGTGGGCGAAGGTCAAACCCGTTTTAGAAGAAGCTCTGAAAAACCTTGACGAAAGCCGCTTTGCCGACGGCACGGCTATGCAAGCGGATATCTTCGCGCGGTGCGAGACGGTCGCGGACCTTACCGGGCGCATTGCGAAGCGGGCGCCCGCAGTGTTTTTAGAAAAACGGGAAGCCCTCCGGCAAACTGTGGCGGATTACGTCAAAGACGCCGGGGTTGACGACGGCATGATCCTAAACGAAGTGGCTGTCATGGCGGACAAACTCGATATTTCCGAAGAACTGACCCGTCTGAAAAGCCACACCGACCGTCTAAAAACCATGCTGTCCGCCGATGGGCCCATCGGGCGCAAAATGGACTTTCTGGTTCAGGAAATGAATCGGGAAATCAATACGATCGGCTCCAAATGTAATGATGCCGACATCGCGAACCTCGCGGTGGACGTCAAAGCCGAAATCGAAAAAATCCGCGAACAGATTCAAAACATCGAATGAGGTGAGCCCATGACCAGTCAAATCCATACACCTGCTCCCGGCACGCTCATCGTCATATCCGGACCCTCCGGCGTGGGGAAGGGCACCATTTGCAAAGCCTTGTGCGAAGGCAATCCCGATGTGGTCATGTCCATATCCGCGACAACCCGCGCCCCCAGGTCCGATGACATCGATGGCGTCACCTATTTTTTCCTAACCGAAGAAGCCTTCAAAGCCAAAATCGAGGAAGACGCGTTTTTAGAATACGCCTCGGTGCACGGCCATTATTACGGCACCCCGAAAGCCCATGTGAATGATACATTGCAATCGGGAAAAGACGTCATTCTGGAAATTGATGTGGACGGTGCGGCTCAGGTTCGACGGGCCTTTCCCGACGCACTGACCATTTTCATTGCCCCGCCCTCCCTTGATGCTCTAAACGCGCGCCTTTCGGGCCGCGGCACGGAAACGGAAGAGGACAAGGCCCTCCGGATGAACAACGCCATAGGAGAAATCAAAGAAGCGCATCACTACGGTTACATCGTCATCAACGATGATTTGGACCAAGCCGTCTCTGATGTGATGACGATTATCCGGGCGCAAAAATTTCAAGCCAAAACCATGGACGCGGTCGTCCGGTCCATGTTAGATTCAAATTCAACGTCGAATTAAGAAAGGAAAACAGCCATGAACAAAACCTACTACGGCGAAGAGGCCAAAGGCCTACGTTATCCCGCCATCAACGACATGATTGACAAAGCCTCCAACAAATACGAGCTGGTCATCGCGACGGCAAAACGGGCAAGAGAGCTCATCGACGACGCTCAGCCCTTGGTCAAAATGGATATCGACAATCCGGTGTCCATCGCCACCCGTGAAATTTACGAGGACAAGGTGCGCATTGTCAGTCACATTGACGACGCGCCCGAGGACGCTCAAAATGACGACGCTTTATTTGACGCCGCCGAAACCGCCTCGGCGCCGACCATTGCTGAAATGGCGGAGGATGAAGAACTGCTTTGAAAATCGCCAAGGTTTTTGTCAACCAGCCTTTAAAGCAAATTGATAAACCCTACGATTACCTTTGCCCCGACACAGTCCTCCCGGGGATGCGCGTTCTTTTGACCTTTGGGAAGAGCAAAACGGAAACCGATGGCATGGTTGTGGCGGTGAGAGATTCAACGGATTATCAGGGCGAAATCAAACCCATTTTGGCGGTCATCGACGACGCGCCGGTACTTCGCCCCTATCAAATTAAACTCTGCCTTAAGATGGCCCGCCGATATTGCTGCCGCTTTTATGATGGTTTGAGTCATTTTACGGCACCGGTAAAGCTTGTCAAAAACAAAACTGACGCCAATTTGCCAACGATCCGCGCCTATCGCAGCAGCGACACCTTTTTTCACCTGACTCGGACGGGAGAAAACGCGCAAACCAAAGGCAAAGTCATGGGACGTCTGATCGAATTTTTAAAACAGGGCGACGCCTCTTCCGCTGAAATCAATCGTTCGTTCGGTAGTGTCTCATCCTCCCTCAAATCCCTTGAGGCCAAAGGATGGGTCGAGCGCTACAACCTCGATATCGGAGACCCTTTTTATCCGACGGCGCTGCCGCCTCTCCCCGCGGATGAGCCGGCGGAGGATGACGCTTACCTAGCCGCCACCAAAAAAAAGGCGGATTCCGGAAATCGCCTCGTCTATCTTACCGGTGATGACGCGGCCGCAGCCTTTCAATTGATGTGCCGCATCGCCCGCGATACCATCAATGCTTCGGGGAAGTCCTTGATTGTCGTCCCGCAAATCGAGACGCGGCGGCGCCTTTGCAAGGCTTTTAATGATTGCTTCGGACGGACCGGCGCCATCTACAGCGCGAGCCTTTCACAACGGGAAAAATATCGCGTTTACGCCGGGGTCAAAAACGGCCGCATCCGCGTTGTTTTGGGCAATATGTCCGCGTTGTTTCTGCCTTTTGACCGGTTGGATGACATCATGATCGTCGAGCCCGGCGACGAAAGTTTTTTTTCCGAGGCATCACCCCATTTTCGCGCTATGGAAGTCGTCCGGGATCTGGCAACGCTGACCGGCGCGAAAACCACGATTTACGAAGCGGCCCCCTCCGCCGAAGCCTATCACGCCTGCCACACCGGGCAATATGATGTGGTGCCCTTAACCCTCAAATCTTCAGGCGAAAAACCAAAGCTCGTCGATATGAAAAGGGAACTGCGGGCCGGCAATTTATCCGTCTTTTCCCGGGATCTGACTAAAGCCATGAAGGACGCCCTCGGATCCGGCAAACATGTGCTGCTCATTTTTAATCGCCGGGGCTACGACACCTATTTGTTTTGTCGGGACTGCGGCCGGGCGGTCAAATGTCCCTTGTGCGGCACCGTTCTCAAAGTCTCTTCGGACGGTGCGGTATACTGTCCGTCCTGCGGTCAAAAACAACACGCGCCCGAGATCTGCCCCGATTGCGGCAGTCCCCGCGTGAAAGCCCAAGGACTCGGTATTGAGAAAATCGAAGAACAGCTGAAAACCCGCTATGCCCACGTCCTTCGGATAGAGGGTGAGCGAAGTCTCGCCAAGCGAAAAAAGCTCTCGGCCTACGACTTTGAGCATCCGACGGTCATCTTAGGCACCCGGGCCCTCATCGGTTATGAACTTTCCGATGTGGGACTGGCGGCATCAATCCTCATCGACATCGATCTCAACGCCGGCAAGCAATCGGACATCGTCACCCTTCAAACCATCAAACGCTTTTTCAACCTCAGCGCCGGCAAAAAAATCATTCAAACCTACATCCCCGAACACGCCGTCAACATGGCCTTGAGTGCAGGCAGCACCCGTGATTTCTACAGCGAAGAGCTTGATTACAGACGCGCTTTGGGCTATCCGCCCTTCGGCACGCTTTACTACGTCGTTTGCTTTGGCAAGAACGATTTTCAGGTGAAAAAAGACAGCGTGACGGTCTATGAAGCCCTCAGGTCATCCGGGGAAGAAAAAGTCTTTAAACCTGTCTTTCACCGAAGACGCGCGGGCACCGGCGATGTCGAATATCATATTCTCATTAAAACAAATCATCCCGACCGGACGGCAGACCACATCCGTCAGACCCTCTCAAGCAGCGCCTTGAGCAGGCTCTACGCGAAAACCACGATTTTTGTCAATCCGCCGTGGAGCGTCTGACCGGCGGGAAGAAAGGAAATAATATGGCAATCAGAAACCTCAGATTGGACGAAGATCCAATTTTAAGAAAACAATCCAGGCCGATCACCGATATCACAGATCGCATCAAAACCCTTGCGGAGGATATGCTTGAAACCATGTATCACGCGGAAGGCGTCGGCCTCGCCGCGCCGCAGGTGGGGGTGCTTCGCCGCATCATCACCGTCGATGTCGGAGAAGGCCCTTATGTGATGATCAATCCCGAAATTTTGGAACAGGAAGGGGAGGTCATCGACAGTGAAGGCTGCCTGAGCTTTCCGGACGTCACGGGCTATGTCAAACGCCCCCAAAAAATCAAAGTCAAATATACCGATTTAGATGGCGCCGTTCACACCATCGACGGTGAAAATCTCATGGCCCGCTGTGTCTGTCACGAAGTCGATCATCTCAACGGCATTGTCTTTGTTGACAAACTGTGCGAACCCACTGAGGTGAATTATGAGTCATAATCGGGTGATCATGATGGGCACATCGGAATTTGCCGTGCCGGCCCTTCAAGCCCTGGCCGACAGCCATTTTGATGTGGTCTGCGTGGTCTGTCAACCGGACAAACCCGCCGGCAGAGGTCATAGGCTCTCTGCCTCACCGGTAAAAAAGGCGGCGCTGAGTCTGGACCTTCCGGTCTATCAGCCCGATAATATCAAAACCGATGATGCCATCGCCCGCTTATCCGATCTAAATGCCGATGTGTTTGTGGTGGCGTCCTACGGTCAAATTCTTTCCCAGGATGTGCTCGATATTCCCGCCTTCGGCTGCGTCAACATTCACGGGTCATTGCTTCCCAAATACAGAGGCGCCGCGCCGATTCACAGAGCCATCATCGCCGGTGAGACCGAAACCGGTGTGACTTTCATGAAAATGGACGCCGGCATGGATACCGGGGATATGCTCAAAAAAGCCGTCTGTCCCATCACCGATGCCGATACGGTCGGCATCATTCACGATCGCCTCGCGGAACTCGGCGCCGAGTACATTGTATCTGTTTTGGACGATTTCATCGGCGGGCACATCACGCCGGAAGCGCAAGACAACGCCCTGGCCACCTATGCCGATAAAATTGACAAAACCACCGGACGCATCGACTGGCAACAGCCCGCTGACAAAATCATCCGGCTCATCAACGGCACCGATCCGTACCCCGCGGCAACCACCGACATTGGCGGAAAACGCATCAAATGCTTTAAACCCGTTAGAACCGGCATCAAAGCCACAAAAGCACCGGGCACCGTTATGGCGGCGGACAGCGGACGCGGCCTCATCATCGCCGCCAGCGACGAAGATTTGATCATCGAGGAGATTCAGGCTCCCGGAAAAAAACGGATGGCATCCAAAGCCTTTTTCCTGGGCAATACGTTACCGCTTGAATAAACCTGACCGCAACGCGACAAAAAAGGCAGGTCAAAAGCTTTACGCCGAAGAACCTCTCCGACGCCCTGCGGGTGCCACCTCCCCTTATCAAGGGGAGACCATGTGCTGCGGAGCGTTATCAAGGCTCCCCTCCACTTGCTTCGCTCGATAAGTTCGCATGGTCCAAATCAAAGATTTGGATGCTCATTTATAAATTAGGGGGAGCTGTCCGGTTATGTCGGACTGAGGGATTTTCTTGCGAACTGCAAAAAACAAAAAAGCTCACCGACAGGTGCATAACGCATCCAAATATATTAAGAAAGGAACATTGATATGATCTATTTTGACTGGACATGGTTGATTCTCATCCCCGGCATTATTTTTTCATTCTATGCCCAAAGTAAAATCAACAAAAATTACAGCGTATACAGCCGTGTCCCCTGTAAGTCCGGCATAACCGGAGCCGATGCTGCCCGGCGTATCATGAAAGCCAACAATATCAGCGATGTTGACATCGAGCATGTGAGCGGCGAGCTCAGCGATCATTATGATCCCCGTTCGAAAACCGTTCGCCTATCCGACGGCGTCTTTGACGCGGCCAGCGTGGCGTCCGTCGCCATTGCAGCCCATGAAATCGGGCACGTGATTCAGCACCAACAGGGTTATTTTCCCCTGAAATTTCGCAATGCCATCATTCCCGTGACCAATTTAACCTCACGGATGTCATGGCCGATCTTTCTGATCGGGATCATCATTTCATCCTTCGGCTCCAGATACGGCGGCATTATCATGGATGTCGGCATCGTCTGCTTTGCCATAGCGCTGATCTTTTACATTATCACGCTTCCCGTCGAATTCAACGCCAGCAGCCGGGCCATCACTCAGCTCACCGAATGCGGCATCATCACCGATTCTGAACGGGAAGGGGCAAAGAAAGTGCTCGGGGCCGCTGCCATGACCTATGTGGCCAGCACCTTATCCGCGTTTTTATCGTTGTTCCGTATGATGGCCATCCGCGGCCGGAGACGATAATCATGCAGGATGCAAGGCTGTCAGCGGTCAAAACTCTGCTGAACATCAATCAAAAAGGCGCTTACTCCAATTTGGAAATACGGCGGATGCTTTCCCGCCGTTTTTTAAAAGGAGCCGATCAGGCGTTTTTTGTCACTCTTGTTTATGGTACCCTTCAAAATCAAATGCGCCTCGATTGGATCATCGACAGCTTTGCCAAAAATCCTCGGCGCGTGAATGCCCGAACGCGGGAAATCCTTCGCGTCTCCATCTATCAACTCCTTTTTCTTGATCGCGTCCCGGATTATGCCGTCCTCGACTGCGCGGGCCGAATGGCCGCAGCCTTAACGCCGGGAACCAAGGGGTTTATCAATGCTGTGCTTCGAAATGTGCTGCGTCATCCGGAAATAATTGATCCAGCGCGTCTTGCGGACAAAGACGAAGCCTTTCGATTGACTTACTCTGTCCCGAAAGATGTTCAAAGCCTGTATGAGCATGCCTACGGGAAACAAAAAGGTCGAAGAGTTTTAGAAAAAGTGAATGCCGCGCCGCCCCTCTCCCTTCGGGTCAATCTGTTGAAAACATCCAAGGAAGACCTGGCTTCAAAGCTTGAGGGCGACGGGTTTTCGGTCAAAATGGGAACCGTCTGTGACGCGGCGCTTTTCGTCTCCGGTGGTGGATCCACCGAGGGGGGCATCGAAGAGACGACGGGTTTCAAACAAGGCTTGTTTACGGTTCAGGACGAAGGGGCCATGATTGTGAGTGAGGCAATAGGCGCAAAGCCCGGAGAACGCGTGCTCGATATGTGCGCGGCTCCCGGCGGCAAAACGACCCATCTCGCTGAACGCATGGAAAACACAGGTGAAATTATCGCTTGCGATATTCATGACAGCCGTTTATCGCTCATTGACAGCGCGGCGAAGCGACTTGGTCATTCCATCATCCACACAAAAAAATGCGACGGCACCAGCTCGGATGTTTTGAAGCTCGGCCAATTCGACCGGATTCTCATTGATGCGCCTTGTTCGGGCTTCGGCGTCATCAGACGTAAACCCGAGATTAAATATCAGAAGGTAGACGAACGCGCCTCGGCGCTGATAGACATCCAAATGCGTTTACTAAAAAACGGACTGGCCCTGCTAAACCGGGGAGGAACCTTGGTGTATGCCACTTGCACGGTTCATCCCGAAGAAAACGAAAACCTCGTCCGTAAAACCTTGAACGCCGCAGGTGAAGCCGCAACCATTTGCGATATGACTTATACCGATCCGCTCATTGAGGATATGGACTGTTTTTTTATCAGCAGGATTCAAAAGGGATAAACATCGCACCGCGCGTGAACGATTTAAACATGAAAGGGAGCCACCCATGCAAACCAGCCGAAAACCGAGAATCGGCATCATGCCGATCAATTTTGAAAAAATGGGGTTTGTCGTCGTCAGAGAGCATTTTCTTAGGGCCGTTATTGACTGCGGCGCCGTGCCGATCATGCTTCCCAGGACGGGCAATAAAGACACATTGGATGAATTTGTCGAATTATGCGATGGCATGATCTTAAGCGGCGGTCATGATGTAAACCCTGAACTTTACGGAGAAGAAAAAGCGGATAATCCCGAGTTTTATGATGACGTCAGGGATGTCATGGAAGGCCATATCGTCGATGCGTTTATGAAGACGAAAAAACCCATCTTCGCCATTTGCCGCGGCATGCAGTTTATGAATGTGCATTTCGGCGGCACTCTCTACACCGACATCAACAAAGAATACAAAACCAATATCGACCATCCCAGAGACCACGGTTTCCACGGGATTGCGCATAATGTCACGGTGCTTCAAGGCACGCCCCTTTACGACATCATTTCCCGAACGGAATATGGCGTCAACAGCTTTCACCATCAGGCCATCAAAGAGATGGCATCAGTCTTTCGCGTCTGCGCAGTATCCGAAGACGGTCTGATCGAAGGGGTCTACATTCCGGGAGAGCCCGTGCTCGGTGTACAGTGGCATCCTGAGCTGATGATTGATGATGACGCGGAAAGCAGAAAGCTGTTTAACGCTTTTATCGATGCCTGCCAAAACAATATGAAAAAAGGTGGAACACATCATGAATGTATATGATATAAAATATAACGATGAAGGCCATGCGCTTTTATCGCTCAAAAAAATGATTGAACTCAAAAACGCAACCGTCGACGACGCTCTGGATGTGGCAAAAGGAATGATGCGTCTCAACTTTAAAAATGATTTTGGTGTTGCCATCGTAACAGATCCCAAAAACCGCATTTTGGGGATTTTTCCCATTGATGAGTCTGTGATTAACGGCGAAGCCGAAGGTCAGGAAATTACCAAAAGAGCGCTTCTGGTAGAAGGAACCAAAATCTATTTGGTATATAATTTCAACAGGGATTTTGACACCGTTAGGCAGACCATCCAAAATGCTGCCGATGTGTTTGGGATTGAGATTGTCGATGTTACCCGGCTAGCAGATGATTAAGTGACAGGCTTATAGATAAAAATATTGTATGACATGACGCTTTTGAGCGTCTTTTTTTTATAATATCACGATGATTCTAAGAAACATATAAGTGAGGGAAAATTAAAAGGCGTCAAAAGATAAATCAATCATCTTCAGTCATTTTTAAGAATTGGAAATGAATCGTCATTCACTTTGTTATCAGTCTTATTATTCCGTCGAATTTTAAGATAATAAGGAAAGATATCACCAACCAATTATGAATATAATGAAATTTTACACAATGGAGTAAAATGACGTATTTTGATTGACAATGACAAAAAATGATGCTATTGTGAATATATCGGAGGGAAGAACATGTTAACCGAAGAAAGATATACCATCATTTTAGATTATCTCCGTCAACACAAAACCGTCACGATCTCCGAGTTGACAAAAAGATTAAAAACATCGGAATCCACGGTTCGAAGAGACATCACTTTGCTTGCGGAGCGCGGTAAGCTCAGAAAAATACGGGGCGGCGCGGCAGCGCTTTCGACGTCTGTTTTCACAACTTCAGAAAACGATATGGTCTTTAAATACGCGCAGTATGATAAAGAAAAAAAGATGATCGGCGCTTTTGCGGCAACATTGATCAAACCCGATGATTTTATTTTCATTGATGCCGGGACGACAACGGAAGCTCTTATTGATGCTTTAACACCAACAAAAGCCTCTTTTGTCACAAATGGTCTTTTACATGCAAAAAAACTCAGCAAAAAAGGTTTTTCCGTTATGGTTCTGCCGGGACGAGTCAGGCATGAGACAGAGGCAATTGTCGGCACGCAAACTTTGGAGATGCTTAAGCAATATCATTTTACCTGCGGCTTTTTCGGCACAAACGGCATTGATCCTGAAGTCGGTTTTACAACACCTAATCCGGAGGAAGCATCTGTTAAGCGAAAAGCCATGGCTCGATGCAAAGATGCCTATGTTTTAGCGGATTCATCAAAATTTAACCGCGTGACACCGGTTGAATTTGCAGCATTAAAAGACGCGCAAATCATCACCGAACGTATCGTCGATTCCCAGTATCAGGAAAAAACAAATATTTTGGAGGTCGGAAATGATCTACACGGTCACGTTTAATCCATCGCTGGATTATATTGTCAGCGTTGATCATTTTGAAGCCGGAACGGTCAACCGCACAAACGCGGAGTTGCTCTTTCCCGGCGGAAAAGGGATCAATGTGTCAATTGTTTTAAGCAATCTTGGACTTCAAAGTGTAGCGCTCGGATTTACGGCAGGTTTTATCGGCTCGGAAATTGAAGCCCGTTTGGCAGATTACGGTGTACGCTCGGACTTTATCCACATTGAGAATGGTCTGTCCCGTATTAATGTCAAACTTCGTTCGGACGAAGAAACGGAAATCAATGGGTTGGGACCGGTGATTTCAGACGGCGATTTGGAAAAGCTTTATCAAAAACTCGACAACCTTCATGATGGAGATGTTCTCGTCCTAGCCGGCAGTATTCCTTCGACAATGCCGAGTGATAGTTATGAGCGCATCATGGCAAGACTTCAAGACAAAGACATTCAAATCATTGTTGATGCCACGAAAGATCTGCTTGTCAATGTGCTAAAGTACCATCCCTTTTTAATTAAACCGAATAATCATGAACTTGGCGAAATTTTCGGCGTCACCCTTTCTTCCGATGAAGAAATCGCGATGTATGCAAAAAAATTACAGGAAAAAGGCGCCAGGAATGTTTTGGTCTCGATGGCCGGAGACGGCGCGATGCTTCTTACTGAAGACGGTCAAGTCATGCGACACGCAGCACCGATTGGAAAAGTAAAAAATTCCGTCGGAGCCGGTGATTCCATGGTTGCCGGATTTATTACCGGCTATAGTCAATCCGGAAATATGGAAAAGGCATTTCTTATGGGACTTTCCGCCGGCAGCGCAAGCGCATTTTCAGATAACCTTGCTACCGGTGAAGAGGTACGGGCCATTTTGAACAGTTTATAATAATATAAAGGTTAGTATACTGCAATCATTTTAAGGAGGTATGATGATGCGAATAACCGATCTTCTCAAAAAAGAGGGAATAGAGCTGGGCGGCAAACCGGGCTCAAAAAAAGAAACCATTCATACAATGGTTGAACTAATGGCAAAAACCGGTAATTTGAAGGATAAAGCCGAATACGAACAGGCTGTCCTTAAACGTGAAGAAGAAAGTACCACCGGTATCGGAGAGGGAATCGCCATTCCTCATGGGAAATCCGAAGCGGTAATAAAAGCCGGTTTGGCAGCGATGGTTGTCAAAGAAGGAACGGAATACGAATCGATGGACGGACAACCCGCCAATCTTTTATTCATGATTGCCGTTCCGAAAGAGGCCAATAATACACATATTGAAATGCTTCAACGGCTGTCAATGATGTTAATGGATGAATCCTTCCGAAAAGATTTGATTGAGGCAAGTGATAAAGAATCCTTTTTAAAACTCATCGATGCGAAAGAAACTGAAAAATTCGGTGAAGAAGAAATTGCCGTTGAAGAATCATCAGCTTCTGAAGCCGTATCCGATGGCTTTGAAGTTTTGGCGGTCACCGCTTGTCCTACAGGAATCGCTCATACCTATATGGCCGCTGAAGCTCTTGAAGAAAAAGGGAAGAAGATGGGCGTTGCCATCAAGGTTGAAACCGATGGATCCGGCGGTGTAAAAAATGAATTGACCGCTGATGAAATCGCGGCGTGTAAAGGGATCATTGTGGCTTGTGACAAAAAAGTACCGATGGCCCGTTTTGACGGTAAACCCGTCCTTCAGACCAAAGTTGCTGACGGTATTCACAAACCCGAAGAACTTATTAATAAAATTCGTAACGGTGAAGCTCCGATTTATCATAATGATGGTAGCGAATCTGTCGAAGCGGGTGGTTCTGACGAAAAAGAAAGCGCTGGTCGTCGTGTATATAAAGACTTAATGAATGGTGTTTCCCACATGCTGCCTTTCGTTATTGGCGGTGGGATTTTAATGGCCATTTCTTTCCTACTTGACAATCCGGAACCAGCAGCTTCTTTCGGAAGCAATACACCTCTCGCTGCCTTTTTCAACACGGCTGGGAATGCGGCGTTCGGTTTCATGTTACCTGTTCTTGCCGGATTTATCGCGATGTCTATCGCTGATCGTCCTGGTTTGGCTGTCGGTTTTGTTGGTGGTTATATTGCCAAAATGGGTTATGTCTTCTCGCTCCAACAAGGTTTCGTTTCCGATCCGGATGTACTTGTTTCCGCTGGATTCTTGGGTGCGATGGCAGCTGGATTTATTGCTGGTTACCTTGTTAATTGGCTGAAAAAAGTGGCATCACATCTACCTGAATCTCTTGAAGGTATTAAGCCGACACTGATTTATCCGTTTTTCGGTATTTTGCTTATCAGTGTAATTATGTGCCTTATTAATATTCCTATCGCATGGCTTAATACAATGCTCAGTGCTGGGCTTCAATCCCTCGGCAGCATGAAAGTTGTGCTCGGTCTTGTGCTCGGCGGCATGATGGCCATCGATATGGGTGGCCCCTTCAATAAAGCGGCTTATCTTTTCGGGACAGCTATGCTTGCGGAAGGTCAATTCGACATCATGGCGGCCGTCATGGTCGGCGGGATGGTTCCGCCTCTGGCAATTGCCCTTTGTACGACATTCTTCAAAAACCGCTTTACCGTCCGTGAACGTCAATCCGGTATCTCATGCTACATCATGGGACTTTCGTTCATCACAGAAGGCGCCATTCCTTTCGCAGCGTCGGATCCCACCCGTGTCTTACCTTCCTGCATTGCGGGATCTGCGGTAGCGGGCGCGCTCTCCATGCTTTTCGGTTGCGGTCTTCGCGCGCCTCACGGCGGGATCTTCGTCTTCCCGGTCGTGTCGAATCCGCTTATGTATGTGGTTGCGCTGCTTGCCGGTTCCATCGTTGGCATGGCCCTGTTGGCGGTCTTGAAAAAACCCCTTTCGCCCGAAGAATCCGGTTTGAAAAAATAAATTGATTTTTTCTTGATTCCTTTGGAAATCATGATAAAATATTATTAAAATCGGCACAAAGGAGAACCCAATGAAAGAATTTACTTATACCATTACTGATCCCGCAGGCATTCACGCAAGACCCGCTGGTCTTCTAGTCAAACAGGCACAGCCCTATGCTTCCGAAGTTAGTATCGTAAAAGCGGAAAAAACCGCTAACGCCAAAAGCATGCTTTCCGTGATGGGCCTTGGCGCCAAAAGCGGCGACACCGTAACGGTTCGGGCAGAAGGCGCAGACGAAGATTCCGTCATCACGGAACTCGAAGCGTTCTTCAAAAACAATCTTTAAAAAAACATTTAAAAAAAGCCGTTCCGGAATATATTTCCGGTGCGGCTTTTCTGTATTTTTTGCGCAGGTCATGTTACAATAGATAAAAAACAAATAATCAACAAACGAGGGAACCCATGCTAAAACTATTTGGAATTGATAATTGGAAAGTGCTGAATGATTATGAAGTTTCCGTCATGTCGGAGATGGATATGTTTCGCGAAGGCACTGTCCGCATACCCGACCAGTTAATGGAATATTTCGGATGTGACAGACGGGAAAAACGCGTCATGTTTCTGTTTGAGGGGCGGGAATATCCTTCATATCTCGAAAGCGAATCCTTCGATACCGGTTTTACCTTATCCTGGAGTAAAGCGCTTTCGCGTAAATTTATTAATCTGTTTCCCGATTATGAGGATTTTTTCGCAACGCCGTCTTCCGAATGGGATGACCGAAAAAAAGAGGAACAACCCTATTTTGTCATCGAAAAACTCGAAGAATCTGAGTTCGCGATCAAAATGGTGCTTCCCAGCGATGAGGCGCTCACGTTAAAACAAAGTCTTTTCGATTTTATCGGACCGGGAAAATCTTTGCTTAATTTCAGAGATTCCTACGATTTAACCTTCTTAAAATACTATTTTAACGAAGCGGACAACCGTTGGCGAGCCGATGTCTTTATGGTCGCTGCCAACGTCCAAAAATACTATAAAGGGCGAATTGCCGACAACAAAGATCAAGACCGAAACGCGGAAAAAACCATTGAAGATGTGGGGACAGCCGGACTTGATGCGATCTTGTCCTTTTTAATGGATGGTCCTTATATCAAGTTTTCCGAAGCCGGTTTTTTATCCATGGAAACCATTGACGATCATTTCTATTTCACCATGGACCGCGCGTTGGGAGACGATCTCAATACCGATGACAAACAACTCATTCTTGAATTGCTCGATACCAAACTCGATTATTATTTCGGACGTTTAGACGGCCCCGGCCTTCGGGAAAATCTGCAAACACTGGTCGATCAATACGCGAGCTTTTTCACCAAAGATTTTCGCTATTCCTTTAAAGATGTGCTCACCGATGCGATTCCCGGTGCCATTGAAGGACTTTCGGTCATGCCGCCGAACCAATTTAAGGTGATCGGATATGCCGGTACCGATGAATGGGCGGAAATTCCGTGGATTGAAATTGTCGACAAACGTATTTCTCGCTTCGCAAATACCGGTGTCGCCATTAAATATTTACTCAATAAGGATGATCGTAAGCTTTACCTTGCCCTGTGTGTCGGGTACAAAAGCATAGAGAATGACATCATTAAAAATGAAAATCCCGATACCGATGAGGCTTTGCACCGCGCCGTTGCCGACAAGCTTGCGCCCGTTGTTGCCGAAATTCGAGAAACCGTCAATCCCGGTTCTTTTGACGATGACGAAAAACATATTGATCTCAAAGATCCCAGATACATCCAAGGGATTGCCTTTTTCAGAGAATATTATGGTGAAGTGCCGGCGGATAACGTGCTCGAAACCGATCTTGCCGAAATGCTCGAAATTTACAACACCTATTACGCACGTTGTGTGCTGAAGGAAGATCCGAGCGCCGTGGAGGAAGAGCCTGAAGAACCAGAAGTCGAAACAGAAGCCGATGAACAAGACACCGGGGAGTCATCCGATGACGCGCCCGAAAATGAAGACGCTTCCGAAGATGAGGCAGAGACCGACAAAGACAATGAACCAGCGAAAGAATCTGAAGAATCAAACGAAAATGAAACAGAACCTGTGGATGAAAAAACGGAATCATCCGACGATATAAAACCCGAAAATGATACATCTGGCGAAGCATCTAAACCGTCCAAAACACAGCCTTCTGAAGAAAACAAAAAAGCCGATGCCGCCAATGACGAAGATAACGTGCTGATTTCCGCGATTTCAGCCATTCGTTCCGGGAAAGATCAAGCCAAAAAGTCCAGAAAACGCGCTAAAACGGCTTCCGGGACGCCTGTCATGACAGGCGGGAGCGTTCAGGTCGTCGGTACCGGTCTCACGAAAGAAGATTTAATCGAACTTCAAAAAGTGCTGCTCGCGGCTCAAAAAAGTGCTGAAACTCAGACAGAAAAAAACGCCGATGATAACAAGCCGGAAGTAAATCGTCATGATGATCTCTTTGTCGAGGAAACACTGATTGACGCCACAAGCGATGTGTCAGGGACGCTTAGACAAGTTTCGTCATATATTTCCGCTGAAGGCTATAATGTGGACGCCTCTGATGTCATGAATTTATTCCTAAGCATCAAATCCGATCCGCTTGTAATTTTAACCGGTGTCGCCGGTAATGGCATGATGCAATTTCTGCGTTTATTCGCCGAGGCTCTTGGCGCTGACGAAGATAACAGACGTTTCGTGAGTGTGCCGGTCAGAACCGAATGGCAAAACAGTGACGCTGTTTTGGGAAAAGTCGGCAAAAACGATGTTTTTATTCCCGGCATCCTTTTGGAAACGGCAGCGAGAGCGACAGAAAATCCGGATAAACCTTATTTCCTCTGCTTTGAAGAAATGGGGCTTGTGCCCGCGGAAAACTACTTTGCGGATGTTCTTTCCGCCATCGGAAGCAGACGTCTTCGCAAAGGAATATGGCAGACGGATATCCTGTGCGGGAAGGAACGATTTGGAAGCGATGCCGAAGCCTATGCCTATTACGGCGATCTTCGCCTTCCGGAAAATTTGCATTTATTCGGAACAATCAGCGCGGACAACATTAAAGGGGAAATGAGCTCCCGGTTAATTGACGCGGCCACCGTGATCGAGATCGGTTATCCGTCACTTCAATTAAAACCCGCTCCGAATTCATTACCGAAGGTCAATGCGGTTACTTCTGATTTCTTTAAACCTCTGAATAAAAACCTGATTCAAATTACGGATCACCGCAAAATGATTACCGAAGTGGTGACATTACTTGACGCAATGAACGGTATCTTGAGCAAAGCCGGTGCCCAAATCGGCGTTCATGTTCGCGACGAAATCGGTTATTACTTGTATTTCAACGCTGAAACCGGCGCCATGACCCAGGAAAAGGGACTCGATTATGCTTTGTCGCAAAAACTCCTGCCGAGGATCAAAGGCCGTCACGATGAAACCGAAGCGGTGCTCATCGACTTGTTTAAAATCTGTGCCGGCACCCAAAATGATGAAGCGATCAAGTCCTATGACGGCAACGGCGGACTATTTCCCCGATGCGCGTTAAAGCTTTCTCAAATGGCGCGTTATTTTGAACGATATGGGGAAATCTCATTTTGGAAAACCATTTCTTAATGGTTTTTTGAAAAAGCATCAAAAATTATATTCAGATTTAAGATTTCAAAGTTAGACTAAGTCCAATGAAATTATAAAAGGAGAATCTTATAAAATGAACAGAAAAAGACTTGGTTGGAAACCGATTGTTTTGTATGTATGTGCTGTTTTGCTGATGATTTATGCCATTTACATGATGTTTAGCATTGGCACCTATATTGGCCAGATGGTTCAGGCCAGTTATATCAGCGGGTTTGTGCAGATTGCCGGTACGTTTATGGGCTATTTCGCACAAAGTGTCTCCATGTATATTGTGTATGCGGCGTTGCTTGCTGCAGCGGGCTACATCATCGATGTGTTGGAACGCGGGCTGCCTCATAAAGCTCAAGAAGAAAAACAAGCTGTGATCACGACCAGATCAGAAGCGGACGACAACGATGAAAATGATGACAATGATCAGCCGCAAACTGTTTCTGAAGAAACAAAAACCGATGATGCCGAATAAACAGGCAATCGAATAAAAACTGTTTAACAAAAAAGACTCTCTAAAACGAATGTCCCGTTTTGAGAGTCTTTTCTTTTTTAACAACATAAACCATGGTTAAAACACTTCGTGATGCCGGTATCATTTTTTCGTCGTTGATTTGACCGGCGGTTTAAGATAAAATACGGTTTGTTTGGATGATGATCAGATAGCATGATGCAAAAATAATTCGAAGCTAATCACGTCACTGATTTACGTATTGAGAGAGCGGATTGTGCTTTTCTTTTTGTTTCGATGACACTTTATCGTTATTTAAGATCTGATTCGGCCGAATGATTCATTAATCACTCGTTGCCATCAACCGATAGACGAAAGGAGAGCCATGACAAAAAAGGTTAGAAAGCAAATAAAACTTTACGGTATCGTTCAGGGAATTGGCTTTAGACCCTTCGTTAAACGTCTGGCAGACCAATGCCGCATTGCAGGAACTGTCCAAAACAAGGGAAGTCATGTTGTCATTGACGCTGAAGGATTGGAGGAAAACCTTGCGGATTTTACCAAGCGTTTAATCCGCGAGGCACCGAAAGTCTCGGATATTACCCAAATGAAAGAAGCCAACCTTCCTGCTGCCAACGATACCGAATTTATTATCCTTGAGAGTGCCTTTCAATCAGGCGTTGTGTTTGTCTCTCCAGATCTTTCCATCTGTGATGAATGCTTTTCGGAGCTTTTTGATCCCGAAAACAGACGATATCTTCATCCGTTTATCAATTGCACAAATTGCGGCCCTCGTCTGACCATCACCGAGGCCATGCCTTATGATCGCGAGCGAACGGCAATGAAAGATTTTTCCATGTGTGATGCTTGCGAAAAAGAATATACCGATGTCATGTCACGGCGTTATCACGCCCAGCCGATTTGTTGTCCCGAAGACGGACCGGGGCTTTATCTCATTGGCAGAGAGGAAAAAGACAGAGACGCCATGATAGCGGTCAGAGACGTCATCAGAAAAGGGGGGATTGCCGCAGTCAAGGGCATCGGAGGATTTCATTTATGTTGCGACGCCACCAATGAAAAAACTGTGGCCAAACTCAGAATAAAAAAAAATAGACCCGCGAAGCCTTTTGCGGTCATGTTTAAAAATATCGCTTGCGCCGAGACATCATGTTTCATTTCCTCCAAAGAGCGGGCGTTGCTCTCCGGAGCGAGAAAACCGATTGTCATTTTAAAAAAGAAAAAAAACGGGCATATTGCGGCAAGGGTGGCGCCGGATAACAAAACCCTTGGCGTCATGCTACCTTATTCACCGCTGCACGCATTGCTTTTTGACTACCCCGATGGGAAGGACTTTCCGGATGCGCTCATCATGACCTCGGGAAACGCTAAAGATGAGCCGATTGCGCGAGATGACGCCGATGCTGAAACCATGCTTTCGTCATATTGTGATGTGATATTGTCTCACAATCGGGATATTTTACTTCGCGCCGATGATTCCGTGGTGCGCCTGCTTGGGGAAGAAATCATGATGATTCGCCGATCACGGGGCTACGCGCCGATGCCTGTGGAGGTATCTTCGGCAGGGAAAACGCAGATTTTAGCCATCGGGGGAGAACTCAAAAACACCTTTGTTTTGACAAAAGACCGCTTTTTCTATCCATCTCCGTACATCGGAGATATGGGAGAGACTCGAGGTGCCGAGGCTTTATTTGCCGCCATTGAGCGCATGAAAAGACTTCTCGAAATCCAGCCGGTAACTGTCGCCTGTGATCTGCATCCCGGATATCATTCCAGAGAAATTGCTGAATCTTTGGGGCTTCCCGTTGTCTATGTACAACACCATTTCGCGCATATTTTATCCTGTATGGCGGAAAACGATGTGGAAGAGCCGGTTATCGGCGTTGCCTTTGACGGAACGGGCTACGGCACCGATGGGACAATTTGGGGCGGTGAGTTTTTAATCGCATCACCCGAAAATTTTTGGGCAATCGGCAGTATAAAACCCTTTAAGCAATCCGGAGGAGAACAAGCCGTTAAAGAAGGTTATCGCGTTGCCCTGGCGATATTGATCGAATTGTATGGTGAAAAAACAGCAGAAACAATTGCGAGCCGTTTAGACTTGTGTGACCGATCTGAACTTCGCATGACAAAAACGATGATTCAAAGGGGGGTCAATACCGTCACATCTACATCCGTCGGAAGGCTCTTTGACGCGGCAAGTGCTCTGCTTGGCATCAAAAAAAAATCAACCTATGAGGGGGAAGCGGCGGTATCCCTTGAAAATGCCGCTAATGACCGGATTTTTAATCTTGCGCGCCCTCAAATCAAACCCATAGAAACCGAAACCCTTGATGCCATCAATTCTGATCGGGTAATCGGCGGAGACTGCGGCCGCGAAAAAAATTTTGAAGTTGAGACCGATGCAATATTTCGATCCCTAGTTGAAGGGCGCCTCAGCGGTGAAAAAACAGAAATCCTCGCTGCCGCCTTTCATCAATTTATGGCCGAATGTGTTGTCGAAGCAGCGATAGCTAGTAGACATATTACGAAAATCAATAAAGTGGCCCTCAGCGGCGGGGTTTTTCAAAATGGTTTGTTGCTTTCGGAAACGACAAAACGCTTGAAATCGGAGGGCTTTGAGGTGATCTCTCAACACGAAATGCCGGCAAACGACGGCGGCATCGCCCTTGGTCAAGCCTATTACGCGTCCGTTGCATCTCGATAATAATCAAATCAACATGATAAATGAAACTTTAACGATAAGACCGATATTTTAGGAGAAAAAGATGAACAAAACCATTCAAACGGCTCACGGCGCGGGCGGGAAAAAAACCGAGCGCCTGATTTCAGACATTTTTAAAAAACATTTTGACAACCCGCTTTTGACGTCGGATGACGCGGCGGTTTTGCCCGGTTTTGAGGGACGAATCGTTACATCAACCGATGGCTTTATCGTGTCGCCCCGGTTTTTCCCCGGCGGTAACATCGGCCGCCTGTCCGTTTGCGGATCGGTCAATGATGTCGCTTGTATGGGGGCGATGCCGACCTATCTCACCGCGGCTTTTGTCATTGAAGAAGGTTTTTCCTTTGATGAGCTTGAAACCATTGTCCGGTCTATGGCCGAGACGGCAAAAGAGGCCGGTGTCGTCATCGTGGCCGGTGATACCAAGGTGGTCGAACGCGGACAGGTTGACGGACTGTTTATCACGACCACGGGAATCGGGACATTGCCTGATGGTGTCAATATTGCGGGGAATCAAGCGCGGCCCGGTGATGCCGTGGTTGTTACCGGGGATATCGGCCGTCACGGCAGCGCGATTTTACTGGCCAGGGAAGATTTTGGCTTTCACACGGACATCGAGAGTGATGACGCGCCTCTGGCTCATTTGGTTCGCCGCATGCTGACGGTCAGCCATCGGATCCATACGATTCGTGACGCGACCCGAGGCGGTGTCGGGACGGTGCTTTACGAGATCGCGAAAGCCTCCGATGCCGGCATTCGGCTGATGGATGAGGATTTGCCAGTGGCGCCGCCCGTTAAAAGCATCACGGCGATGCTTGGCCTTGATCCGCTGTATTTGGCTTGCGAAGGGCGATTGGTCGTGTTCGTGCCCAAAGCGGATGCGGATGCGGTGGTTGCGGCTTTGCGGGAGGAGCGATATGGTGAAAACGCCTGTGTGATCGGAGAAGTTGTTTCTGAGCATCCCGGGAAGGTGAGCATTGTAACCGCCATCGGGACCGAACGATTTTTGTCCGCTCCTGCAGGGGAGCTTCTGCCGAGAATTTGCTGAGGTGTTTGAACGAAAAATGCGCCAATAATGGCGCTTCGTCACGATAAAAACTTATGGGGCAATGAATAATGAATCATTCTGATGGAAACTCAGCCGACTGAGTTTCTTTTTTTGTTTTTATGCTGTGTTCTGTCTTGAGCTTTTTGTTGAATCTTCGTCTCGCTCGGGGCTTACCCTCTCCCAGGGAGGGAGCCTCTTTAGGGGCTCCGCTTTGTGCGTTTTGTGCTCTGCAAGGAATTGAGATGTCCTTTATTCGCCGCGCGCAAATTAATCTAAGTGGGCGTCACCGTCGGTCTCTCGTTTTTCACAAAGGGAAATGGCTTCGGCGATCAAACGTTCGAGCCTATCTGTTTGTCCGGAGAGAGAAAGGTAGCCGAGCAGGGCTTCAAAGCCCGTGGCGTAGCGGTAGTCCATTTTGTCGGCGTGTTTCGGCGGGATGCTTTTGGTGTTGCGTCCGCGGCGGACATAGGCTTTTTCTGTTTCGCTTAGCAAATCATCCATGTGATGAATCGCGTAGGCCTGGGCTTCAGCTTTGACATAGCGCACCGAGGCTTTGGTGAGATGATCCACATTCATGTCGGTTTTGGCAATCAAATAGCGTCTGATGTAATAGGAATAGACGGCGTCCCCGATGAAGGCAAGGGTCAAAGGGGCAGTCATCCGACACTGGTGGTCATCCCGGATTTGGCGAAACAAAACCTCGGGCGCCGGGGAGAGCTCCGTCAGATTTTTTTCCATTTGACGCCTTCCCGGGTGTCTTCCAATATGATGCCCCGCGCGGCCAAATCATCACGAATGGCGTCGGCGGTTTTGAAATCTTTGGCGCGCCGGGCGGCCTGTCGTTTGGCGATGAGGTCTTCAATTTCGGCGTTAAGGTCGTCTTTTTTATTTTTTTGGGCGATGCCGATGACGTCGGTCAGTTCTTTGAACAGATTGTAGGCGGCGGTGACGGCGGCTTTTGAGGAAGTTTCGTTTAGGTGGACATTGGCGTCTTTGACCAAATCGAAGATGGCGGCGATGGCGTCCGCTGTGTTGAGATCGTCGTTCATCGCGTCGATATAGGCGTTTTTATATTTGACGAGGGAATCAGCCCAGGCTTGTTCGTCCGGGGTCATGTCGTCGGTTTTGGCGTTTTCCATCAGGTATTCCATTTGGAATTTGGCGTTGTAGAGGCGTTCCAAGGCGCTTTTGGCCTGGGCCAGGATGTCTTCGTTAAAGTCGATGGGGGAGCGGTAGTGGGCCATGAGCATGAACATTCTGACGTTTTCCAGGTCGTAGGTTTGGGAGATGTCCCGAACGGTGAAAAAATTGCCTTTGGATTTTGACATTTTGGTGCCGTCGATGTTGATGTAACCGTTGTGGACCCAATAGTGGCAGAAGGGCTCGCCGGAAGCGCCTTCGGACTGGGCGATTTCGTTTTCGTGATGGGGGAAGACCAAATCTTTTCCGCCGCCGTGGATGTCGATGGTGGTGCCTAGGTATTTTTGGCTCATCGCGGAGCACTCGATATGCCATCCGGGACGGCCGTGTCCCCAGGGGGATTCCCAATAGGGCTCGCCTTCTTTGGCTTTTTTCCAAACGGCAAAATCCAGAGGACTGTGTTTTTCGTCATTGACGTCAATGCGGGCACCGACTTTGAGATCGTCGATGTTTTGGCCGGAGAGTTTGCCGTAAGCGGGAAATTTGTCAACGGAAAAGTAGACATTGCCGTCGATGTTGTAAGCCATGCCGTTGTCGATGAGTTTTTGGACCATGGCGATGATGTCGGGGATAGTCTCGGAGACCCGGGGATGGACGTCGGCGCGGCGAATGCCCAAGGCGTCGGCGTCTTTGAAATATTCGTCGATGTATTTGTCAGCCACGGCTTTGGCGCTGATGCCTTCTTCATGGCTTCTGTTTATGATTTTGTCGTCCACATCGGTAAAGTTTTGGACAAAGGTGACGTCGTAGCCGACGTATTCCAAAAATCGTCTGAGAACGTCAAAAACGATGAACGGGCGGGCGTTGCCGATATGGAAATAGTTATAAACCGTCGGTCCGCAGGAATACATGCGGATTTTTCCATCTTCGATGGGGACGAGTTCTTCTTTGCGGTGATTCATTGTGTTGTATAACTTCATAAATAACCAAAACCTCCGTTGGTTTGTTTTTTTCATCATTATAACACTTCAATAACGACGGGTAAAGTGATATAATAGCTACAAGTATGCATTGAATTATTAGAAAGGGACAACCGTGAAAGCTAAAAAAACGGCCTTAGCTAAGGCGATTTTATCGCTGAACAACGAGAAAGAATGTTTAGACTTTTTGGAGGACATGTGCACCATCAAGGAAATCGAGGACATGGCCAGCCGTCTGGAGATCGCGAAACTTTTGTCCGAGGGCAAGACCTTTGTGGATGTGGAGCGCGAAACCGGGGCTAGCTCCGCGACCATCAGCCGCGTTAATCGCTGCCTCAAGCACGGCGGGGGCTATCGGATGGTGCTTGAGCGAATCGATGATGAATGATTAATGATTCTGGTAGAAACTCGGCTTTGCCGAGTTTCGGATTAGATTTTTAAGATGGGCTTTGAAGGGCATTCGCGCCTATTGGCGCACTCTACCCTCAGTTACACTGAAGCGTGACAGATCTCTCTTCCAAGGAGGGAGCCTTTTTGAGACGAGCTTTGCGGGCGGTGTGCTCTGTGAGTTTTTTCAAGAGAAAATCTCAGTTCCGCTTTGCGGGACATCACCCCTTGACAAGGGAAGCCATGACAACGCTTTGCCGCGCATAGTCTCTCCTTGATAAGGAGAGGCGGCGCCCAAGGGCGTCGGAGAGGTTCTAACGCGAAGGGCCAACGAACTGTTTTTTACCGCGTCGCGGTTAGGCTTTGACTAAGACAGAAGTCTTTTGTTTCGCTGTGCGCTCATCTTATCATTACGACGGGAGTATCTATGAAAAGATTAATTAAATCTCATAAACTTGACGATGTCTGTTATGACATTCGGGGGCCGGTGGTCGAGCTGGCCAATCAAATGCAAAGAGAAGGCATGGACATCACCATGCTCAATACCGGCAATCCGCCGGCATTTAATTTAAACGCGCCGGACGAAGTGATCCGCGATGTGCGGACCAATCTCAAAGCCTCTGAAGCTTATTGCGATTCCAAAGGGATTTTCCCGGCGCGGAAAGCGATCATGCAATATTATCAAACCCGGGGTATTGGCGGTGTCACCGAGGACGATATTTATATCGGCAACGGCTCCAGCGAGCTCGTTCAGCTGAGCGTGCAGGCTTTGATTGACGATGGTGATGAAATTCTCATTCCCATGCCGGACTATCCTTTATGGACGGCCTGCGTCACCTTGTCCGGCGGGCGAGCCGTTCATTACCTTTGTGATGAGGAGAACCATTGGTTTCCCGACATTGAGGACATCAAGAGTAAAATCACGCAAAATACCCGGGGCATCGTGGTGATTAACCCCAACAATCCGACGGGCTCGGTCTATTCCAAGGAAATTCTTGAGGAGATTGTCAAAATTGCCGTGGAGAATGAATTGGTGATTTTCTCCGATGAGATTTATGACCATATCATTTATGATCACAAGCCTTTTTATCACATGGCGGCCATGACCGATGAAACCCTGGTCATTACGTTTAACGGGCTGTCCAAAAGTCACCGGGTGCCGGGCTTTCGCGTGGGATGGATGATGATTTCCGGGGCCAAAGCCGATGCTCTGGATTATATTGAGGGCATTGACATTTTGTCGACGATGCGCCTTTGCGCCAATGTGCCGGTCCAGCATGCCATTCAAACCTCCCTGGGGGGCTATCAGAGCATTGACGATCTGGTGGGAGTCGGCGGCAGGCTACACATTCAGCGGGATATTGTCTATGAGGGCATCAACAGCATTCCGGGGCTCTCTTGTGAAAAGCCCGACGGGGCCCTTTATGCCTTTGTCAAAATCGACACGGATAAGTTTAATATCACCGACGATGTGCGCTTCGCGCTGGATTTGCTCAGACAGGAGCGGATTTTGATTGTCCAGGGCACCGGGTTTAATTGGAACAAGCCCGATCATTTCCGCATTGTGTTTTTGCCGAGCCCCATTGAGCTTCAGCAGTGCATCGCCAGACTTGAACGCTTTATGGCCCATTACAAGCAGCGTTGATTTTTTGGCGTGTCGGATTGATATGATGGTTTCAATGTCGATATTGAGCTCGTCGCCGGAGGCGACTTTCGCCGTCGGGCAGGAAATCGGGCGGCGGCTTTTAGGGCAAAGAGGACTCGTGTATTTGACTGGGGATATCGGCGCCGGCAAAACGGCGATATCCAAGGGGATTGTGTCGGGATATGGCTATCCCGGACGGGTGACCAGCCCGACTTTTTCCTTGGTTAACCGATACGTCCACGGGGATAAATGTATTTTTCATATGGATCTTTATCGGCTTTCGGATGCGGATGAACTCTTTGAGATCGGTTTTGAGGAGATGGCGGCAGCGCCGCATCCGGTGCTCATTGAATGGCCGGAGATTTTGAATGATGAGGGCTTTGAGCCGATCCTTGTCATTGACTTGGCTCGGACGGAGGATGAAAGCCTTCGGAAAATCACCCTTTCGTCGAAAGATGAGAGACTCATCGCCGGGCTTGACGCTTTTGTGACTTAAGGCTGTCTTCGTGAGCCGTCGGGCGCTAATAACGCTGTGAGACAGGCAGGTGAACAAGTTGGACAATCACAATCAACAACCATTTGTCAGCGCGATTGTGCTCGCCGCGGGAAAGGGCACGCGCATGAACGCCGGCATCAACAAACAATTTTTGACGCTGAAAGGCAAGCCCATATTGGCCCATACGCTGGACGCTTTTGAACGGATTCCTTCGGTTCGCGAAATCATTGCCGTAATCAGCAAAAATGAGTACGGGATGTTTGAGCGGCGGATTTTAAAAAAATACCGCTACACCAAAGTCCGAGTGGTCCCGGGAGGGGAAGAGCGCCAGGAATCGGCCTATCGGGGCCTGTTGGCCGTTGACCCCGACTGCGACATGGTGATGTTTCACGACGGCGCGAGGCCGCTCATTGACCGGGAGACGATTTTAAAGAGCATTGAGGAAACGAAGGTTTATCACGCCACCGTTGTCGGGGTGCCGGCGAAAAACACGATTAAGGTCATCGACCGCCGCGGGGTTGTGTCCTACACCCCGGACCGGCAAACCCTCGTTGAGGTGCAGACCCCTCAGACCTTTGATTATGATCTGATTATGAAGGCCTACCGCACAGCCATTGCCGAAAAGGCGCCGGCCACCGATGACGCCACGTTGGTGGAGCGCATCGGACATCCGGTGAAAATTGTGAGCGGCCATTATAATAATCTGAAGATTACCACGTCGGAGGATTTGATGACGGCTTCGGCCATCATCGGTCTAAAGCGGCAAAAATCCCTGTAGCGCGGCCGGACCTTGTGAGATAGTGTAAAATAGTTGTGGAGTTTTTGAAAATAGAAAAGACCAGCCCAACGTGTTAGAATAAATAAAAAACCAAAATCAAACTAATGCGGAGGGTTGGCCTTATGGAAGAAATTATAACACGACTTACGACAGAAATGG
>JAFRBB010000059.1 GCA_017405085.1 Eubacteriaceae bacterium | reverse complement strand
TGTTCAACTCCGACCAGTTCATCACAAGAGGTCTGAAAACACCCGGAAGGGTCTCTATTCCAATCAGCGACCCGGAAGCACATGCCACATACTGGCTTGCCTGTCTTGCAGCCGAACAAAAAACATATCGTTCCATTTATAATGCGGTCAGAGGAAATCTGCTACACAACAACTAAAAAAGGGCAGCCAATAGACGATATCCATCATCTACCAACTGCCCTTTAATTATATTCTTGCTATATAGTCAAGGCTGATCCATCCCGCGCCGCTCTTCAGCCGTCCCCAGCCTGCAGTCGAGCCTTTGCCGGACTTGACTTCCACGATGGTGTAAACGCCCACGGGGATGAACTGTGTCCTGTCATAGTTCGTTCCCGGTCCTTTGCGGATATTCAGGTCGCTGATGGACACCCGCACGAGGAACGGAACGGCAGATGCCGCAGTAGTTGTTTTCGATGTGTAGATGTTTATACCGTTTACATCAAACACACTATATCCCGGATTGGCATCGGCGCACTTCTTGGCGTTCTCCAAAATCTTATATGCGCCTTTCTGCGTCTTTGAATCCGCCCATGTCTTACGGACGCGGTACCAGGCGATTGCCGTCCCGGACTCCTTCACATCGAATTGCGTGAGGTTCCACCGCTCGATGATTGAGCAGAGATTCTGCACATAGGTAAGGCTCGTGGCGTATCCGCCGTCCTTGATGATCTGCGCCGCTTTCTTATAATCCGTACAGTCCTTCAGCCCGTCATAGCGGAGCTTGCTGTTTTACGTTTCATACCACATCACCATAAACCCTTGTATCTCGCTCCAATATCTAAATCACAGCCACAACCTACCGTTATCCAAATCACTAACTCAACCCTATGGCAATGACATCTAAATCGACCACTCAACCTTATGACATCTAAATGGCCTACTCAACCCTCCGGCAAGAGCCGTAGATCAGTTTAGTCAGAGTGGTTTTCGGGGTCAAATCCGCCCTCCAGCGCTGATGCCTAAGTGCCCGGAAAGCCTGTATTTCCGCGCTTTTTCCGCGATCAGTCCTGAATGCGTGACATCAATACTACCGTCTCGACGTGCGGCGTATGGGGAAACATATCCACACAGCGCAGATGATGAATGGTATAACCCGCCTGAACAAAAAACGGCAAATCCACCGCTAAGGACGACGCCTTGCAGGACACGTACACAAAAACCTCCGGCCGAAAATCAATGATTTTAAAAATCGCTTTGGGATGAATGCCCTCCCGGGGCGGATCCAGCACAATGATGTCGGGCTTGTCATCAAGCTCGTCAACCTTGGTCAGCACATCCCCGGCGATAAATTCACAATTGTCAAGCCCGTTTTTCGCCGCGTTTCGCCTCGCGGCCGCCACGGCCTCCTCCACTAGCTCAATGCCGATGACCTTGTCCGCGCTCTTCGCCACCATCTGCGCGATGGTTCCCGTGCCGCAATACAGGTCAAAAATGACGGGCTTGCTTTGACGGGACTGCCCGGTGTCCCACACCATGCCGATGGAGTCAACCACAGCGGCATACAAAGCCTCGGCGCCATAGGTGTTGGTCTGGAAAAACGAAAACGGCGAAATCTCAAAAGACAGGCCCAAAAGGCTCTCGTGAAGATTGGCCTCGCCGTAGAGCAACGTCATCGAATCCGCCCGCACCACGTCCGCCACGCCGTCGTTGATCGTGTGGATGATGCCGGAAATATGTCCTTTCAGCTGCAGTTTCAACAGCATATCCGCGAAATTCCCGCCGTCAAAAATCATGCCGCTGGTGGTGACCAGATTGACCAAAAGCTCACCGCTGGTCTTCCCCTCACGGATCACCAAATGGCGCAAATACCCCTCATGGGTCCGCTTGTGATAATAGGGGATGTGCCGCTCGGCAAAATAAGCGGTGACCGCCCGCACAATCTCTCCGAAATCCTCGGAGACCAGACAGCATTTGTCCGCGGACAGCACATTGTGGGCCCTGCCCCGCTCATGAAGCCCGAGGCGAAGGGGCCCGCCCGGCACCTCATCGCCGAAGGTAAACTCCATTTTGTTGCGATAGCGATAAATCACTGGGCTCGGAATGGCCGGCAAGGTCACCATTCCCGAAACCCCGGCGTCCGCGAGCAGCCCCATCACCCAGTCGGTTTTCATCGCCAATTGATCATCGTAAGGCATGGTCAAATAGGCGCAGCCGCCGCATCGCCCGAACATCGGACAGGGCACACGGCTCTCATTGTCGGCGCGCCGGATGACGGCCAGCACCGCCGCCCGCCATTGTCTTTTTCTTTTTTTGATGAGCCTGGCTTCCACCGTCTGCCCGGGAATCCCCCGGTCAAGCACGATTTTGCACTTTTCGTCTCCCTCGCCCGCGTAGCCGTAGGCCTTGCCGGGATAGGCCACGCCGCAAACGTCAACGGTGATGATGTCTCCTTTTTTCATGATGCTTCTCCCATCTATCTTCTTCGCCAAAGCGTTGATATCACAAACAATCGGTTAAACCGAAAGCAAAATACAAACGAAAGCACAATCATAGTTTAGAGCGGTGTCCCGTAAAATTCAATGGCAGGATTCAACCTTTTTGAGAAATTTATACACCGCTCCCAAAGCGGGCGGCGCCTGCGCGTTTTTAATAACGGAAAAGGCCGGCCCGGCAGGTTAAAATAAATCAAACTCAAAAATAAAATCAGGCGCAATGCCCATCGCCGTCTGTGTTATAATAAAAAACAAAACCATGAAAAGAAACGCGAGGAGGAAAAAGCGATGATCGCACTGCCCGATTACACCAACGCCGACAATTGGCTCGTCATCCCCGACGACCCCAAAGCCCCCGTCGACGTCTTTTACATCGTCCCCACGGCCTACCATCCCGCTGATCCCGACACGGCGCCGGATCTCTGCGGCATGGACGACGCCGCCGTCAGAAAACGCGCCGGGGAACACATTGCCCACAAAGGCTCCTGCTTTATCACCGTCGGCAATTTTTACGCGCCGATGTACAGGCAAACCAAAGTCAAAACCCTCATATCCGATGATCCCGAGGCCAAAAAAACCGTTTTAAGCGGCTCCTTTGCCTGCGTCGCCGCCGCCTTCGAAACCTATATGCGAAGACACAACCACGGCAAGCCTTTCATTCTGGCCGCCCACTCCCAGGGATCCATGATGCTCGCAATGCTTTTGTCAAGCGTCTTCGCGAAGCACAAAAATTATCTGGACAAAATGATCGCCGCCTATGTCATCGGCTTCGGCATCACCCGGGACTATCTCACCGCCAATCCCCATCTCACATTTGCCGAAGGCCGCGACGACACCGGTGTCATCATCTCATATAATACGGAAGCGCCGGGGGTCACCGCGAGAAACATCACCCTGCCGAAGGATTCCGTGTGCATCAACCCCATCAGCTGGACGAGGGACAGCGTCACAGCCCCCAAAGAAGACAGCCTGGGCGCCCATCTCATGACCCGCGACGCCGAGGGAAACGTCGCCCAGGTGAGAGATATCCCGCATTATGCCGACGCCACGGTTGACCAAAAGCGCGGCGTGGTCGTCTGCTCCACCGTCGACCCCTCCCTTTTCGCCATTCCCGAAGAGCCGGGATTTTTCCCGCCGGGCGTCATGCACAGCGGCGACCTTCCCCTCTACTATTATGATTTAAGGCAAAACGCCATCGACCGCATCAACGCCTATTTTGCCTCCCGCGGGAACAAATGAGCGATTTTTTGCCGCTGACTGTCGAATAATTTCCTTTAAAAAATCCGGGAAAGATGATATTATTCTAATGTCATACTATTAGATTAATTAAAAGGTGCGAATTATGGGAAGACTATCGAACAATGAACAACTGAAAAAACTCGTCGAAGACAGTATGCAGCATAACGCCGACAATGATCTCATCGGCAATGAAAACATCCTGGCCACCAATGAAGGCAAGCTTCGCTTTATCGAAGAATCCGTTCCTGGAAAACAGGTCACGTTGGCGCACATCATCGCCAGACCCGATCGTGTTGTCTATCAAAAGTTGGGCTTAAACCCTGCCATTGACTATTCCAAGGCAGCCATCGGCATCTTGAGCATGACGCCTCCCGAAATTGCCGTGATCGCCGGTGATATTTCTCTGAAAACATCCCCGATTGACATCGGCTTTATCGATCGTTTCAGCGGAACCCTCATTTTTACCGGCCGCATTTCCGATGTCAAGTCTTCCATTCGAGCCATTCTTCTCTATCTCAAAAATACCCTCGGCTTCACCGTGTGTGAAATCACCAGCACGTGATACGGGCCGAACGTGATTCAACCAAAACAAAGAATCGGCCGCATGCCGATTCTTTTTTCTTTATTCATTGATACAAGGTAAGGCAAAACGCATATGAAAAAAATGATTTTAATGGGCCGCAGCGAATGCGGCAAAACCACCCTCAAACAAGCCCTCAAAGGCAAAAAAATCCAATACGACAAAACCCAGGCCGTCGATTATTTTGACATCATCATCGACACCCCCGGCGAATACGCGGAAAACCTGGATTTGGCCAGAGCCTTGGCCCTCTATTCCTACGAATCCGACGTGGTGGCCCTCATGATTGCCGCCAACGAAGCCTATTCCCTCTATCCCCCCAACATCAACGGTGTCTGCACCCGTCCGATGATCGGGATTGTCACCCAGATCGATTCGCCCCAGGCCAACACCCCCCGGGCCATCGAATGGATGCGCCTCACCGGTGCCGATCCCATTTTCCCCATCAGCTCCTATACCGGCGAAGGCCTTTGGGATCTGTTTTGCTATCTCCGCGAGGAAGGCGATCATTTCCCCTTCGGAAAAGAAGAACTGGAAAGCCCCCGGGTGGTTCTTTCCACCAAATATCAGCCCTTCGACATCGGTACCCAGGTCGCCGATATGGAAGAAACCGACTTTATCGACATCAACAACCGCATCAAAGGATAAACCCCGCAAAAAAAGCAGCCTTTCCGGCTGTTTTTTGTGTGCAAAAAAATTCAAAGCCCTCAAAAGCAAACCTTAGAGGGCAAACCTTTGAGGGCTTTATAATCATTAACGATTAATCCGTTTTTGGATTAGTCTTCGGAAATTGCACCGACAGGGCATTGATCCGCGCAAGAACCGCAATCCGTACAGAGATCTTCATCAATTACATAGATGGAGCCTTCGGAAATCGCTTCGACGGGGCATTGATCCGCGCAAGAACCGCAAGCAATACAATCTTCACCAATTACATATGCCATGGTGTTACACTCCTTTCATAAATTCAATCTACGTTATTAATTATACTCAAGTCAATCTGTAAATCAAGAGTAAAACACCGTTTTTTTGGTGCATCATTTGTTTTTTTGTTGTATTTTATAAGTTAGTTACTCCTTATTTTTGGCTTGCTGACGCGGTTTTCCGCTGCGCTTGCCGCTTTTTGAGCGATTGGGACGATAGCGCTTGCCGCCGCGTTTGCGGTTTTTGTCGTCCTTCGATTTGTCACCGCCTTCCTTGTGGGAAGCGGCGCCGTTTTCGCCGCCGGTGTGACTGCGTTTGTTTCGGTTGGCGTGATTATCAGGATGACCCTCGGCCGCTCTGCCGTTTTGACGTTTTTTCCCGCGGTGATTTTTGGCTTGCTGCGCCGGCCGTTCTCCGTCGTCGGTCTGTTGTCCGGCCGCGTCGGCCGCTTGCTCTTGTTTTCGTTCCTGATTGCGCTGTTTTTGACGCAGATTGTTGGCCTGGGCGTGTTTTTCACCGGAGCGGACCACTTCGTCCACATCATAGCTTCGGATTTCCATTTCGTCGCCGGGCATCACAAGGCGCACCAACACTTTTTCTTCCAGCACATTTAAGCGATAAACCTGGCCTTCACCGTCGGGAGTCGTCACCCAATTGCCGATTTTCGGCATTTTTTTGGTAATGCTTCGATAAAAATCATCCTCGAAAGTCAGGCAGCAAAGGAGTCTTCCGCAAACGCCGGATATTTTGGTGGAGTTGAGGGAAAGTCCCTGCTCCTTGGCCATTTTGATGGACACCGGGGTGAAATCCCCGAGCCATTCGCTGCAGCAGGTGTTTCTGCCGCAGATGCCGAGGGTGTGCATCAGCTTGACCTCATCCCGCACGCCGATTTGCCTGAGCTCAATGCGCACGCGGAACACCGAGGCCAAATCCTTTACCAGTTTTCGAAAATCCACCCGTCCTTCGGCGGTAAAATAAAAAATGGCTTTCTTTTGGTCAAAGGTATATTCGGCGTTGATCAGCTTCATGTCAAGGCCGTTTTCGATGACCTTTTCCTCAAAGATGATGCGGGATTCCTCCTCGAGCTTTTTGATTTCCGAATATCGGTCATCATCCACACCGGTGGCCACGCGGATGATAGGCTTGATGGGATTTTTCATCTGCGTTTCGTCAATCTCCCGCGGCGTCAGTGCCACATCACCGTATTCCATGCCCTGAACGGTCTCGACAATGACGTGATCGTCAGGGTTGATCTCGTGATCTTTTGCGTCAAAATAATATATCTTGCCGGCCTTCTTAAAACGAACGCCGACGACTCTGGTGGTCATGGGTAAAATCTCCTTCCCATTTTCTATTGATAGGCTCTAAAGCATTTCGCGATACCGAGCAGCGCCCCTTCCCATTGCAGGCGGGCATTGGTGTTGGCAGAAAGCCGCGTCCCCAGTTCCAAAAGAATTTTAGATGCCTCGGTCATCGCCTGGGGCGATGTCCCGAGCTCGGACGATCCTTCGGTGAGGGCGCGGGCGAGCTGTTCGTCAAAAAAGCGAACCAAATGCTTCATGGCCCCCATGCCTTTATCATCCTCGGCCGCGGCCTGTTCGGCAAAATCAAACAGGGATGCGCGCTTTCCTTGGCTGATATCAAAAATAACGGCAACCGCTGAATCGTCAAGGGGATTATCATCGCCCTCGCGCAGGATCTCGCAGGCGCGCCCCGGCAGTCCCCGACTGTCCGAGATGATCGCGGCCCTTTGAGAAGGCGGGCATTCCTGGGCTCTCAAAAACGCCGCCATTTGGTCGTTATTGAGGGGCATAAGGGAAAAACACGCGCACCTGGAGACAATGGTGGGCAAAAGCGCCCCCGCGCTTTCGGCGGTCAGAATAAAAATGTGTCCGGGCTCAGGCTCTTCCAGGGATTTTAAAATGGCGTTTTGGGCTTGAGCCGTCATCCGGGCGCTGTCCTCAATGATGATCAGCCGGCCATGCTCCATCCGGGGAACATCGGCGAAATAGTGCATCATCTTCCGGACGGTGTCAATTTTGATGGTCCCTTTTTCGGGGACAATATGCATTAAATCGGGATGAATCCCTTTGGCCGACAGCACGCAGCTTTTGCAGACGCCGCAAGGCCGCTCTTCCCCGGAGGTGCAAAGCACAGCCCGGGCAAAGGCTTCGGCCAGGGTGCGTTTTCCGATGCCGTCCGGCCCCGTGAAAAGATAGGCGTGACTCAATTCATCGCGGGAAATCGCGCCGGAAAGGGCCTTTTTGACCGGCTCCTGTCCGATAATGTGATCAAACATGATGTTAAGCGTCCTCGCCGCCGTCGGTCAAAAGGGATTTTTCGGGCGGCCCTTCCAAGGCATCCTCGAATTCGCGGTCAACCAGATCGGAAAAATCCGTATCGATCAGAGCTTTGGCCGCGTCGTAATGTTCCGCGTTGACATAGACTTCCATATTGGCGGTTTTCAGATTTCCGAAATACACGTTGCGGATGGGACCGCCGAATCCCCGTTCTTTGTACATCACGGGAATGCCTTCCGCTCCCAAAAGCGTTTTGATCAAATCATATTCCATCGTCGATGTCACGCTGGTCAATTTGCGATAGGCGTCATGGTCTGGCATGGTTTTTCTCCTTTTATCTCAAATGGCGGGCAGCCCGAAGGATCTTTTGGTTTCCGCCCTTTCGTTTTTGTATATGAAATCAATGGGCCGTGGCTGTTTTCATCTTAATTCGTTGATTGTCAGTTCCCACGGTCATCATGTTTTCGGGACATGTCGTTCTCCGGAGGTTTTGCGAAGCCCGCGAAACGCCTCGGGAGATGATGCGCCAAATAATTTGATGATTATTTGGCGAGCACCGGCATCAACCCGTCGGATAAGCCGACCATCGTCACCCCGTCATTGATGACGTCCTGAATGTAGTCGATCATTTCCCGGGAAATAAGGTCGCCGGGAATCAGGGCCGGTACGCCGGGGGGATAGGGCATGACAAAGGCAGCGGAAACCCGTCCCTCGCATTCCGAAAGAGGAATATTTTCTGTCTTTTGCGGCAAAACCGCCTGCCACAGCGGCACAGCCTGGTTAAGTCTGTTGTCCGAGGGCATATCAAAGCCTTCCCGTTTGAACTGCTGCTCTTTTTTTCGCAGGGGATAATTGCTGAGGGATATCGCCATTAAAAGGGCATCGAGATCGGCTTGGGTTGTGCCCATTCCCGTCATGGCGAGCAAATGCTCAGGATATTCGATTTCGCAGAAAATGCCGTAATTGCGCTGGAGACGGTTGGCCAAGGCCCGGCCCGTGCCGTCGGCGACCAAAAACAGCCATTTGCTGTAATCATAATGATCCTCGGGCTGATAGAGTTTGATGTTGGCGTTTGGATCCTGGGACGCGTAGACCTCCTGATGTCTGTCGGCAATGGTCCCAAAATGCGCAGAGCCGCGTTCTTTGGCCTCAATCACCCCTTCCTCCACGGAAATCATGATGGGATAGCTGGGGCTGGAGCTTTGCAGCATCGTCAAATAACGGGAGAGCACATCGGCATCGATCCGCGTCCCGCGGTGATGCAAAAGGGAGCCCATGTTCCAGGAGGACAACAATTTGTGGGCGCTGTGAATGACCACGTCGGCTCCGGCGCTCACGGCGTCCTCGGCATAGGGCGCGTCGCAAAATTTAAGATGGGCGCCATGGGCTTCGTCGACAATGAGCCATTTGCCTTTGGCGTGGAGCAGCGCCGCGATGGCCCTCACGTCGCTGACATTGCCGAAATAACCCGGCGAGGTCATCACAAGACCGCCGACATCGGGATGTTTGTCGAGGGCGTCTTTGACAATCTCCGGCGTCATGACATCGGCATGACCCGTGTCGTCGTTGGCCACGGGATCAACAAACCGAGCATCAATGCGTCCGAGGGCCAGAGCGGAAAAAACCGAGCGGTGACAATTGGTCGCCACCAGCATCGGCACGCCGGGCGCCCCTGCCGCGAGCACCGCCGCCATATTGCCGGCGGTGCTGCCGCCGACCAAAATGAAGGAGCGTTCACTGCCATAAAGCTCGGCAATGGCTGCCTGCGCCTCGCGAATGACACCGTGGGCATCGTGCAGATTATCGGCGCCTTCGATTTCCGTGATATCAAGGGCCGCCGAAAACGCGCCGCGGCCTTTGTGCCCCGGCATATGAAAGCGGTGGCTGTCCTGCCCCGCGAGTTTGGTAATTTGTTCTCTGAGTAGAGACTTCATATCTCTCCTTTATGTTAAATCTAATGAATCAATCGTACTGAGCGCATCGACCAACAGCATCGCTCCCAAAAGAGCTTTCTCCCCGATGAATAATGAATCATTCCGGAACAAACACGGTTTTGCCGAGTTTCGAATTGTTTTTTGAGATCGGGCTTATAGGTCTGCGATAACCATGTCGAGCACGCCTGCCAATAAACGATCGGGTCATGTGAGGTGTTAGGGGAAAATCCCTCAAGCGCATTTGCTAAACACGCATTGCCGTTATCATCTTATCAATTGATATCAAATTGATGAAAAAACTTTTTGCGCTCGGCCCCTTATGCTCAATTAAAATCCGGCTCGCCGGATTTCCGCCAGAATTATAAATCACCCATTGACGAATAAGAAAAGCCTCACCGGCGCCCCCCGTCGACCGGGCATGCGTCTAAAGCTTCCCGCCGAAGCGCGCGTCAAAAACGGTCAAAATGTCCCGGTGAATGGTCTCGACGCTTTTGACCTGTCTGTCTTCGACACAGGCAATGCGAATCCAGTGATAGAGGCGGGCGATCTCAACAGCGCTGTGATACGCCGCGAGCAAATGCTCCGGATGACTTTCGTGAATGTCTTTTGTTTCCCCGCCGGTCATTTTGTTTTTGCGATGTTCGGTGAGCATGGCGCCGAAGGCCGGCGGCATATCGAGGAAAAACACGGCGTCGGGTTCCGGAAGGCCCAACAGCGAAAACTCATAATCGGTCAGCCAATGAAGAAACGCGCTTCGCGCGTCGGCGCCTTCGATTTTTCCCGCCTGATGCACCATGTTGGACGTGGTGTAGCGATCGGCGATCACAATGCCGCCGGCATTCAAAAAGGGTTCAAGCTCTTCTTTGTAGGACGCGTAGCGATCCGCGGCGTAAAAGGTGGAGGCGATGTAGGGACTCACCGCTTCGGGGTCGTCTCCGAAATCACCGTTTAAATAATGCCTGACCATGGCGGAGGAATCTTTGTCATAACGGGGATAGGCCACGCGTTTGACAAGCGCTCCGCGGTTTTTCAACGCTTGATAGAGCTTTTCCGATTGGGTTTGCTTGCCGGCACCGTCAACGCCCTCAATGACAATCAGCCGTCCTTTATGATTTTTCATGGCGTGCTCCTTTCCGCGGATCGCGTTTTTAAATCCGGCAAAGACACAAAGTCCGTCCGGCCGTGCCGATTTTGACTGAAGGGTGAAAACACCGTCATGGGTCAAACGACGCAAGCCTTCGAAGGCTTTAATTATATTATTATAGCACAACGCGCGCTAAGCGAAAAAAAACTTTTGCGCGCTCCCCTGTGTTTTGTTCAAACTTTTATGATAAAATGATTTTGACAATCATTAATGTGATAAGCTTCAATCCGCGGGTGGGTCATGTCATAGAAAAAACCCGGGGGTTTATCCGGGTTTTCGACTCGTCTTTTTGATGGATTGACGCTTTGAGTTTGATTGAATATTTTGTTTGAACAAGGCATCGAGTTCCGACTCGTCAATGGAATCGGGTATAAACACCTCCGCCGGCTTTTGAGATTTAATCTCGCGAAGTCTGCGAAGCTCCCGTTCGGTTTTCAACTCTTTGAGGGTTTCTCCGACAAAAACATCGACGATTTCCGGATCGAACCAGGTGCCGGCGTGAGCCTCCAGGACGGACAGACTCTCCTCAAAAGACCGGGAGGGCAAAAGCACCGAATCGCGCTGCATGCCGGTAAAGGCATTGGCCACGGCGCACACTCTGGCCAAAAAAGGAATGGCTTCCCCCGACAGACCCTCGGGATACCCGCTGCCGTCATAACATTCATGATGATAAAGGGCAATCATTTCCCCGGCTTCTGCAAATCCGCCGGCCAACGGGTTCATCTTTCTGATCTCGCGAAAAATCTGCTGTCCGTGATGCACATGGGCCATCATGACATGCTCCTGCGTAATGTTAAACCGCTCGGTGTAGGTAAAGAGATCCTCGGGAATATAGGCCTTGCCGATGTCATGATAATCAAAGGGAGAACAGCCTTTCCAGATGAGAGAGCGCTCCAAATCGGATTTCCCCATCATGCGAAGAATAATGCGCATGTATTGCGCCGTTTCCAGATTATGAAAAATGATCCGCTTGGGCAAAAGTTCCATCAAGCCGGTCAGCATTTTCACTTCCTCGCTCATCGGACTGCCTCCTTTCTTTGACATTTACCGTTTTAAATGGTGAAAAATGTAAATCGCGCCAATCGACAAGGGGCAATTTTCATCGCTTCCCCGCCATAACGGTTGTGCTTATTACAAAACGAAACCGCAATCTTTTCCTGTTTCGTCTGTGCTATCATTCTATCATAATCATTCAAAATATTCTGATAACAACTGATACATTGACGACAAAATTTAGCGATAAGCCCTTGTCGAATGGGCGGACGAACTTTGTGCCTGCGCAAAAGGACAGACGCCTATTTGTCAAGGCCAACGGATAGAAGGCGAATTGAATTGGCAAAGCCGAAATTCAACCTCTATTGCAAAAACCACAAAGGAAACAAAAACACCATGAGCAAAAACAAAAAACAGCAAAAAACCAATGTGATGCGCATTTTATCCCAAGCCAAAATCCCCTATGAAGCGCATTATTACGACACCTCAGACGGTGATCTTTCCGGAACTGCCGTCGCGAAAAAACTGGGCGAAGACGTCGCGTCGGTCTATAAAACCCTGGTTTGCCGTGCCCATAGCGGCGCGTTTTACGTCTTTGTGATTCCCGTCGCCGACTCCTTGAACCTCAAAAAAGCGGCGTCGGCCGTCGGTGAAAAATCCGTTGAGATGATTCCCCAAAAAGAGTTATTGCCCAACACCGGCTATATTCACGGCGGTTGCTCCCCCGTCGGCATGAAAAAGCCCTATCCCACAACCATCCACCAAGACGCCGAAAACCTGCCCGTTTTTTATGTATCGGCTGGAAAAGTCGGCGCCCAGGTCGGCGTGAATCCCAAGACCCTGGCCGAGCTCATCGGCGCCGGATTTACCGATCTCGTTGCTTAAATTGTCTGAAAATCCTTTTATAACAAAACCATCACATCACACAAGGAGGACCCTATGGATAAAGGACGTTTGGAAGCTTTCAGCGATGGTGTCATCGCCATCATCATCACCATTATGGTGCTCGAAATCACCCCGCCGGCAGGACCGACCCCCGAGGCATTACTCGCCATCGCGCCCAGTCTCGGAAGCTATATCATGAGCTTTTTCTTCGTCGCCCTGTATTGGAACAATCATCATCATTTGCTCCAGATCACCGAGCATGTCAACGGCAAAATTCTCTGGACCAATATGCTTTTTCTCTTTGGTCTCTCCTTTTATCCCGTTGCCACGGCCTGGATTAATCAAACGGGATTCGCCCCCTTTCCGACCATGGTTTATGTCCTGCTTTGCATTTTCACATCCGTGTGCTACCTCATTTTACAAAAAATCATCGTCGCCACCCACGAATGCAGCAACTTAAAAGAAATGGTCGACGACAGCCGCAAAGAAGCCCTGACCCTGTTGCTTCTGGCCTTCGCGCTGATTTTTTCCCTTGTGCCCGGCGCCACGCCCCTGGCCTATTTCTTCATGATCATGATGGTCATCCCCTGGATCATTCCCGACATGCGTTTTATGAAATTCGCCAATGACCACAAACACGAACACGGCCACGATCACGGTCATGACCACGGACATGAGCATGGCCCCAACGAAGACTGCGATCATCACGAAGACAGCGAGGCCGATGTCACCGATACGGTGACAGAAAATGTTCCCAGTCAAACAGAGGATGACCGTGACGCCAAAAACGAGCTCCTGCAAGAACGCTTTAAAACCCTTTGGCAAAATGAGAAGAACCAGACCGAAAGCGAAAACTCAACCCCAAAAGATCCTGATTAACCGAAAAACCATGGAGAAATCAATGGAACACACAATCACCCTTCCCCACATCATTCTGGCTTCGGCCTCTCCGCGACGAAAGGATTTGCTCACGCAAATCGGCGCGGCGATCACCGTCATGCCGGCGGACGTCGATGAAACCATCAGCGAAACCGATCCTGAAGCCTTTGTCAAAGCCCTTTCGTACCGAAAGGCCCAAGCTGTTTTTTCAACATGTGCCAAGCAAGGAAAAATGAGAGAGCGCACCGTTGTCCTCGGGGCCGACACCGTCGTCGCGTTGGAGGATGCCATTCTGGGAAAACCCGAAGACGAAGCCGACGCCATCCGCATGATCACCGCCATGCAAGGCGGTCATCACCATGTCCTTACCGGCGTCACCCTCATCGAAGGCAGCGGCTCGATGGTCACCTTCGCCGAAACGACCGAGGTTCATCTATACCCGATGAGCCCGGCGGAAATTGAAGGCTACGTCGCCAGCGGCGAAGCTTTCGGCAAGGCCGGCGCCTATGGCATTCAGGGACCCTTTGCCGCCTTCGTCAAAAAAGTGAACGGCTCCTATACCAATGTGGTGGGGCTGCCGGTGGGCAGGGTTTATCAGGAACTAAAACAGTTGACGCATTAATGTGTTAAAGTGTATAATAAGCACAAATCATTATTTCAAAGGAGAATGAATTTATGTCAAAGAGATTTTTGATTCCCGCCCTCATCGCTTTAGTGGTGGTTGTCGCCGTTTTTGCCGGTTGCGGTTCTTCAAGCTCAAGTAACCAAAGCGCCGATAACAATGTCAAGAACGATGACAAAACCTTTGTCGTCGGCCTCGACGATTCTTTCCCGCCCATGGGCTTCCGCGATAAGAACAACGAAATCGTCGGTTTCGATGTGGATCTCGCCAAAGAAGTCGCCAAACGCCTGAACATGGAACCCAAATTCCAGGTGGTCAATTGGGACACCAAGGAAATGGAACTGGACAACAACAAAGTCGACTGCATCTGGAACGGTCTCACCATCACCGACGAACGCAAAAAGCAAATGGATTTCACCAAGCCTTATCTGGAAAACGATCAGGTTGTCGTCGTCAAAAAAGATTCCAGCATCAAAAAAATCGGTGACCTCCAGGGCAAAACCGTCGGTTGCCAAAAAGGCTCCTCCGCTTATGACGCCCTGATGGCCGATGCCGTCAGCAAACAAATCAAAGACGGCAAACCCGTTGAATTTGATGAAAATGTATCCTGCTTCCAGGATCTCGATTCCGGTCGTATCGATGCCATGGTCGTCGATTCCGTCGTTGCCCGCTACTACATCACCGAAAACAAGATGAACTTCAACATCTTGTCCGACAGCCTGTCGCCTGAACAATACGGTGTCGCCGTCAAAAAAGGCAACACTGAACTCAGAGACAAAATCCAAAACGCCCTCGATGAAATGATCAAAGACGGCACCGCCGCCAAGATCTCCGAAAAATGGTTTGGCTCCGACATCATTTACAAAGCCAAATAAAACCATCACAAGCCATCAAGGCGGCACATCCCCCAACGGGTCAGGATGTGCCGCTTTATCATGAACAAAAGAAAGACCGGTTTTTCCGGCAGACTCATTCACATCAATAAGCGACGCAAATCCACTGAAGCGCTTATACAAAATCAAACGAAAGCGAGAACAGAATGGACTATTTTATGACCGTACTCTTGCCGATGATCGGAGGCCTCGGCGTCACGATGGGAATCTTCCTCATCACCTTCTTTGTCTCCATCCCTCTGGGATTCGGCTTTACCCTGATGACCCGCAGCCGATTTAAAATCATCAACGCCATTGCGGAAGTCTTTATTTATGTCATGCGCGGCACCCCGCTGATGCTGCAGCTTCTCTTTGTCTATTTCGGCATGCCCCTTTTGCCCGTCATCGGCCCGATTTTAACTTTCAACCGCTTCCCCGCGGCGTGCATTGCTTTTTCTTTAAACTACGCGGCATATTTTGCCGAGATCTTTCGGGGCGGACTTCTGGCCGTCGATATCGGACAATACGAAGCGTCCAAGGTTCTCGGCCTTTCCCGTTTCCAAACCATGGTGCGCGTTGTCATTCCGCAGATGATTCGCGTGTCTTTGCCGTCGGTAACCAACGAAACCATCACCCTGCTCAAGGACACGGCCCTGGTGACCATCATCGGCGTCGCCGAGGTGCTGCACTACGCCAAGGCCGCCGTCAACCGCGACGCTACGCCCTTTGCCTATCTGGTTGCCGGTCTGCTCTATCTGGTCATTAACTTTGTCATCACTCTCGTCTTTAAAAAGCTCGAAGAGAAATACGATTTTTAGGAGCGCATTATGGATCAACACGTCATTCAGGTCAACAACCTGACCAAAAGTTTCGACGGCAATCAAGTCCTCAAAGACATTTCATTTACAGTCAATCGCGGCGATGTCGTCGCCATTATCGGTTCCTCCGGTTCCGGCAAATCCACTTTGCTTCGCTGCCTCATCGATTTAGAGCAGGCAGACGGCGGCACCATCCTCGTTGATGGCAAAGCGCTGATTGAAAACGGCGTTTCCGTTTCCCCGTCGCAAATCAAAAAAGTCATCGCCCCGATGGGCATGGTGTTTCAGCATTTCAACTTGTTTCCCCATCTGACGGTGCGCGAAAATCTTGAGCTCGCGCCAAAGCTCGTCAAAAAAATGAAGCAGGCCGAGATGGACGCCGCTTGTGAACGGCACCTCAAACAGGTTGGGCTTTTTGACAAAATCGACGCCATGCCCAAAACCTTGTCCGGCGGCGAAAAACAGCGAGTGGCCATCGCCCGAGCGCTGATGATGGAGCCCGATGTGCTGCTCTTTGACGAACCGACTTCCGCCTTGGATCCCGAGCTCACCGGCGAAGTTCTCGCCGTCATGCAGGAGCTGGCCGAAGAACACATGACCATGTTGGTGGTCACCCACGAAATGGGCTTTGCCCGGGGCGTCGCAAGCAAAATCCTCTTTATGAACCAAGGTGTCATTTTGGAAGAAGGGACGCCGGAAGATATTTTCGAACATCCCAAACATGATCGTACCCGGGATTTTGTAAGCAGCTTAAGTAATAAAGATTGATCTTAATATGATTAGCCGGAGGGTTTCGCCTTCCGGTTTTTTTATTGCACAAGGATGCCAAATGGCAAAACCCAATCCGCCGCGAGAAAACTTTCGGTCGCCATATCAAAAGCTCCCGATAAAAAAGATGAGATGACGTCATCTTCAAAATCGGGAGCTTGACTTCTAAGGATCATGATAAAAGATTGATCCGGGTTTTGTGTCTGAAAAGCTATTTAGTTTCCCCCGCGAGTCTTAAGGTCCCCGCGCGGATAATCCGGTTTTGTCCGTCTTGATCAAGCACGAGATGTCCGAGGTCGTCAAAGCCGCGCACAACGCCGAAAAGCCGCGTGTCACCGTCAGTGACCATTACGGTTTTACCCACGATGACGGAGCGCTTTCGATAAACGCTGATGTATTCACTGTAATCCCGCACTTCTTTCAACCGGGTCAAGCCGTCTGCCATCGCCGCGATGAGTTTTGCCCGCAAATCCGCGTCCGGCGGTGTTTCGAGAACGGCTCCCGCCCCGGGCAAATCCTCCGGAAAACCGCCTTGAGGCATAAACAAATTGATGCCGATACCGAGGACCATAAGCCGCTCGTCTCCCCGAAAAACGCTTTCCGCCAAAAGGCCGCACACTTTTTTCCCGCGGACAAAAAGATCGTTGACCCATTTGATACCACAATCGACGCCGGCCACTGTGGAAATGGCTTCTGCCGTCACGGCCGCCCCCGCCACAGTGAGATAATCGGCCAACTTCTCATTGTCGCTTCCCCGATAAATCACCGAAAGATAAATGCCTCCCGCGGGAGAAAAAAAACGGTTTTTGCCTCTGCCTCGGCCGCCCGTCTGCTCATCGGCAATGACAAAACTCGCGCCGGGAGCGCCGGAAAGCGCCCATTCTCTCGCGATTTGATTGGTTGAATCAACCCTTTCGTAAAAGCAAAACTTTGCTTCATCGATCAGTGGGTCAAGATAAGCCTTTACCTCTTTTTCTGTTTTCTGTGCTTTTTTAAAATGATTCACGCTCGCCTCTTTATGATTCTAACAAATTCATTTTTGCGATCCACCAGACACAAATGCCTCGCGGGATGCTCAATTATTATAACACAGCGCGTAAAATGACCATCAAAAAAACCCCGTTTGAAACGGGGTCATGGAGGAGTATATAAATTTAGCTAACGATGAACTGTCATTTATGGGAGCCGCGGACGAAAGAAACCCGCGGATTAAAAAGGATAGAGAGAATGGGCAGTCGCTTTATTCGCCGATCATGATACGTCTGGACTGTTCGATTTCGGCAGTTCCTTTTTTGGGAATGGTCAAGATCAAAACGCCGTCTTTCATATTGGCTTTGATATCGTCTTTTCTGACCGTGTCACCCACATAAAACTGGCGGGTGCAGCTGCCGTAATAGCGTTCTCTGCGAATAAATTTGCCTTTGTCGTCTTTTTCTTCGCTTCCGTCATGTCGTTTCGCGGAAATGCTGAGCATGCCTTTGTCAAACTGGACATCGATGTCTTCTTTGTGATAGCCGGGAAGATCAACAGTCATTTCGTAGGCTTCGTCGGTTTCTTTCACGTCGGTTTTCATCGCGCTGACTTTATGACTTGCGAAATCATGACTGAAAAGGTCGCGGTCAAAGGAAGGATTCATCAATTGATCAAATACATTTTCTCCAAATACACTGGGTAACATTTTATTTGCCTCCTTAGGTTAAAGGTTAATCTATATTTGTCATCGATCGGATGGGGCCATCGATTGGGTGTCTCATTTCTGATGACATGGTTATTATAGACCCATTTGTTAGCACTGTCAAGTGTCGAGTGCTAATTTTCAGATTTATTTAAGTTTTTGTTATTCTATTTATATAAATACCATTGCATTTTTTCTTTAACCGCAAAACCTTCGAGACTTTTCTTCTGTTTGACCCATCAAAAAAACCGGCGCTAAGCCGGTTTTAACATGCAAAGGTCTTTAAGCTAGCTACACGCGGTCATTTGCCAAACCCGTCGTGGTGTCAGCATCCGTGCGCCGTCTTCCGTGTTTGCGATGATAAGCTTCTTTGGCGCTGTACATTTTTTCATCCAGCCGCCTGATAAAGGATTCCGCGTTATCCGAGGACTCCGACTTATAGTGCGTCGTCCCGATGGAATAGCGAATGGTATAGGGCCTGTCCGCCGCCTCGTTAAATGTTGTGAAGGCCTCATTGATTTGCGAAACGATTTTCTCCAGATCTCCGGCGTCTTCATGGTGAACGAGAATCATGAATTCATCACCGCCGTATCGGGCCGCGAGGGTTTTTTTCGGCAATGTTTCGATCAAAACGGTCCCCACATCTCCCAGCGCTTTGTCTCCGACAAGATGGCCCTGACTATCGTTGATCTGTTTGAAATCATTTAAGTCGAGCATAATGCCGGCGCTGTAATCATCCCATCCGTTTCCGAGTTTTTTAAGCTCACTGTTAAAATATTCCCGGTTATAGAGGCCCGTTAAACCGTCAATGAATGTTTTTTCGCTTTGAAGACTCAAAAACAGCGCGTTGATGGCAATGACAATCCCGATCCAGGTGGTGTAAAACACACCGGTCACCGCTTCAAACACAATGCCGATCAATGCCGGAATCAGAAAGGCTTCCATCGGAAAGAAGAAATACCGTTTTTCTTTGACGCGATAGATGAGGTATTCGACAAAAGCGTAAACCGGATATCCGTACAACGCGATATAGGTGATAAAAATGAATGGGAGATGAATCCGAAAATTATCCGGAGTGATCACATAGACGATCGGCACAAAAAGATTGGAAATATAGATGATCAAAGCGACGGCAATCGGAATGAGCATCAGTTTTTTTCTCGGGCTATTCCATTCCCATTTTTGGTAGAGCTTGAAATCGACATAGACCGCCCAAACAAAGGCGAACAACACATTGCTGGTATAGATCAAAAATGAGTCGGCACACAGAGCAACATGGACGTTCTCACCGGGTTGACCGGTGAGCAGATGATCGAACACTTCTCCGGTGCTGGAAATGAACAGAAAAATCAAGAGCGCGGAAAACAACGAGTTTTCAATGGGATGCGATCCGAAAGCGCGTCTTCGGACGACAAACAACACAATCACCAATGACATGGCGATGATATTCACCGCGATATTCGTCATGGCAAACGCGGAAAGATTGTTGATGATATCAGATATTGGCATATTCCCGATCCCTTCCTCCCGAGACCCCCTAAGGCACAAGACATCTTTATCTTATTATACAAGGATTTTGACTAAAAATAAATAGAGAATCTCCAAATCTTTGAAGAGACTTGTCGTCACATTGACACGCATCGCCGTTACGCGTCTAACGTTTTTTCGCTCTGCTGTCGGATAGGGTCTGATAGGCACAGCCGGAGACGATCAGCAAAAGCCCCAAAAGCGAGCGTGCGTCAAACGCCTCACCCAAAAGCAGAATGGACCAGATCATGGACAATGCCGGCGTTAAATAGGCAAGCGCCGACACGTCTGCCGCTTTGCCCGAGGACAGCGCCTTGGCCCAAAACAAATACGACACAGAGGAAACACCGATCCATATCACCGCCAACCATGTTCCGGGATCTTCGACCGGCGTAAAACCGCCTGTCACCGCGCATGCAATCCCCGCGGCAATGGTCGATACGATATAAAAAATCGTCATGTCAATCAATTCGTTTTTGGCGTATCGTTTGTTGAGCACACTGAAAAGGGCGTAGCACACAGCGCCCGCCGCCGTGATGAGCACACCGTCAAAATTGCCGCTTTGAAAGCCGCCGGCTTTTAAGGTGATGATTGCCGTTCCCGCGAAGGCCATCACAAGCACAATGACATGACTAAGGCGCAATTTTTCTTTTAAAATGAAGACCGCGAAAACGGTGGTGAGCACAGGCCAGAGATAATTGATCACGCAGGCATCCTGGGCGCCCAAAATCTCGATACCGGTGTTGTAAAGGCTCATATAGCCGAATATGCCGAGAAGCCCCAGCATCGAGAGCCCGGCGATTCGTTTGGGGGTGTAATCTCGAATGGCTTGGTGTTCTCCCGTCACGAAAGCAACCGCAATGTAAACAAAAGATGTAATCATCAAAGATACAAATAGCATCATCAACATGCTCATTTCCCGCATGCTATAGCTGACCGCCGGAGCCAACGTACTCCATAATAGCACCGAAGTCAACGCGTATATCGTGGCCTTTTTCAAAGGATAACCTCACCTTCTTATTGGTTGGCGATTCTAAAAAATTTCAAGCTTGACTGTCGGTGTCTGCCTTGTCGTTTGCGTGCAAAGTTTACGCCCAACACCAGCAATCGCCCCAGATCCCTATTTGGATTTTTCAAATGATCGGATACGATAGATTAAATCGACCGATGATCATTTATTATATCACGCTCATTCAGAATGTAAAGCTACCGCCATCAAAAATGCCCCGCGAGTCGCGAGGCATATAAGACGTTATCAATTGTTATTTAATGAGATATCCCCCGAAAAACACCGCCAGCACGATGAACGGCAGCACCCATTTCAGATAAAATTCGCTCTTTTCCGGGAATTTTAACCCCTCTCCCGTGTTGGCTTCGGTTAAAAAGTTATCAAAGCCCCAACCGTATTTGCTTACGGCAAAGAGCACATACACCAGCGCCCCCAAAGGCAAAATGTTGTTGCTGACGAGAAAATCCTCCAGATCGAGAATCGTGGTGCCTTCGCCCATCGGCGCAATGCCCGACAGCAGATTAAAACCGAGGGCACAGGGCAGGGACAAAACCGACATCAAAACGGCATTGATGGCGCAAACCTTTTTAACAGAAATGTCCATCAAATCCGTCGCGAAGGAAATGATATTTTGAAACACGCCGATGACCGTAGAGAGGGCCGCGAAGCTCATAAAGAGGAAAAATAGCGCGCCCCAGATGTTGCCGAAAGTCATGTGATTGAACACATTGGGCAGGGTGATAAAAATAAGCGACGGGCCGGCATCCGGCTCGATACCAAAAGCAAAACACGCCGGAAAAATCACGATACCGGAGAGAATCGCGATGATGGTATCGAGCCCGGAAATGGTCACCGCTTCCCCAAGAAGACGCCTGTCCTTATCGATATATGAACCGAAAATAGCAATGCTGCCCATGCCGATGGACAAGGTGAAAAAAGCCTGTCCCATCGCGGCGAAAACCGTATTTTGCACGCCGCTTTGAACCATATTGTCAAAATTGGGCTTAAGATAAAAACCAATGCCTTCCATCGCCCCGGGCAATAAAACAGAATTGACGGCCAACACGATCATCAGCAAAAACAAAAGCACCATCATCACCTTGACGATGCGTTCAACACCGTTTTCAAGCCCCAACGCGCAAATGCCAAAAGAGAAAACCACAACACCGATCATACATCCGACGGTGATGGCAGGACTGGCCGTAACCCCCGCAAAAACCTGGGTGACACCCTCGGTCGAAAGACCGGCGAAGCTGTTTGAGAGCATCAAAAAGAAATAATAAATCATCCAGCCCGCGATGGTGGTATAAAACATCATGAGCAGGTAGTTGCCGGCAATGGCAACCCATTTGAACCAATGCCATTTTGTGCCCTTGGGCTCCAACACATCAAAGGACATGGCTGCCGAACGCTTACTGGCTCGCCCAACGGATAGCTCCACCGTCATGACAGGGATGCCCAAAAGAAGCAGAAAAAACAGATAGAGGAGCACAAAGGCCCCACCGCCGTATTTTCCGGTGATATAGGGAAAGCGCCACACATTGCCAAGACCGATGGCGCAGCCTGCGGAAATTAAAATAAATCCGAGGCGGGACGAAAACTTCTCTCTTTGCATAAATGTCGTTCCTTTCTCAGCAAAAATACAATCGACGTCATCATTAACACCGGTTGTATTAATTTTAACACATTTTTAGCAAAAGGTTGATGGATTCGCGTCATAAAATATCATTTCTTTCTCAAAATCGCTCCGAAATGCCAGATGAAAATCAGCATGATCCCCCAAATCCAACGGTTCGATCAAACACTAAGCCGCAAAGCCAGTTTCTTAACGGATTAAAAATTTGCCGTTGAAAGCAAAAAACAAAATGTTATAATAACATGGCAACGCAAAGAGAAGGAGGAAAACAATGTCTGTCAAAACCGTAACAACGGCCAATTTTGATACCGAGGTTCTCGGTGCCGATAAGCCGGTATTACTGGATTTTTGGGCTTCCTGGTGCGGCCCCTGCAAGATGCTCTCACCTGTTGTTGATGAAATTGCCGAAGAACACGATGAATTCATCATCGGCAAAGTCAATGTTGACGAAGAAAACGAACTCGCAAGCCGTTTCGGCATTATGAGCATCCCCACCTTGTTGGTGTTCAAAAACGGTGAACTGATCAACCGCAGCACCGGCGTCATTCCCAAAGACGCTGTTTTGGATTTGATGAAATAAATCCCGCGCCGGTGTCAGTCTTAAACCTGCTGAACCAAACCCGCTTCGGCGGGTTTTTTTGTTGGAAAATGACGTGAGAAAATACCGGAAAAATAAAAAAAAGGTTTAATCCAATTTACTTTTGACCGAAATCGAGATATAATTAGTCTTACCAAACATTTTAAATGTCTATATTTCCTGTTTTCTGTCAATGATAAGTTGATCGTCATCCAAAAGGAGAAATCTATGAATCCGCTTAAAACCGTTTTTAATAACACGCGAAAGCCCGAAGGCATCATCGGAAAAATGATGGCAAAAGGCATGAACGCAGGCTCCCACGCCAAACTGGCCGAATGGGGTTTTGACCATTTAAATGTTTCCGGAGCGGGAAACGCCATTGACCTCGGCTGCGGCGGCGGCGCCAATGTGGCCCGATTGCTGAGCCGTTTTCCCGATGGCAAAGTGTTCGGTCTGGATTATTCCACGGTGTCCGTGGCAACGGCGCAAAAGACCAACAAACAAGCCATCTTGGACGGACGCTGTGAAATCATCTGCGGCAATGTCATGCGTTTGCCTTTTGACGACAACGTCTTTCGAGCGGCGACTGCCTTTGAAACCATTTATTTTTGGCCGGATATCACAGACGCCTTCCGCGAAGTGCACCGTGTATTAAAACCCGACGGCGTATTGCTCATCGCCAACGAATCCGACGGCAAACACGAAAGCTCTCTGCGATGGACAAAAATCGTCGACGGCATGCGCGTCTACACCGGGGATAAAATTGCCGCCGCGTTAACCGCAGCGGGATTCTCCGACATTTCCGTGGATGAAGACTTCGACCATGACCGCCTTTGTGTCACCGCTGTCAAATAAAAAGCCAAAACATGATGACCATTTGCCAATACAGCAAAATATCATTTTGAATCCCAGCCTTAAAAGCCCGCCACCGGCGGGTTTTTTCCCGCATGATAACAATTTCTCATTGAAGAACAAGATATTTTTTGAAATCTACGGTATAATAAAAGAGAATGATTTACATCCAAGCAAATTTACAGGAGGGAAACATTATGTCCATTTTTTCTGACTTGAGAGAAAAATTGCAAGCCAATCCGAAAACCATTGTCTTTACCGAAGGCACCGACGAACGCATTTTAAGCTCCGCTGAAAAACTCACAACGGAAAAATCCTTAAACGTTATTCTTGTCGGCAACGGCCCCGACGTGGCCAAAGCCGCTGCTGACGGCGGTTTTAACATCGATGGTTGCGAAATCATCGATCCTGAACACTATCGCGACTTTGACGCCATGGCCGAAAAAATGTTTGAATTGCGCCGCGGCAAAATGGAAATGAAAAAAGTCCGCGAAGCTTTAAAACAAAGCAACTACTTCGGAACCATGCTCGTTCAAATGGGCAAAGCCGACTGCCTGCTCGGCGGCGCCACCTATTCCACCGCGGATACGGTTCGCCCGGCTCTGCAGCTCATCAAAACCAAACCCGGCGCGCATCTGGTCAGCTCCTGCTTTATCATGCTCCGCAACGAAGAAAAAGAACGTCTTGCCTTCGGAGACTGCGCCATCAACATCGACTATAAAGACCGCCTTGACAAAGACGGCAACGTGGTGCTCTCCGCCGCGCAACAGCTTGCGGAAGTCGCCATCGAAACCGCCAACACCGCCAAGGTTTTCGGCATTGACCCCAAAGTGGCCGTGCTCAGCTTCTCCACCAAAGGCTCCGGCAAAGGCGGCACCGTTGCCCTTTCCCGCGAAGCCACAGAAATCGCCAAAGAAATGGCGCCCGATCTCGCCATTGACGGTGAACTTCAATTTGACGCCGCCGTTTCTCCCGTTGTCGCCAAGACCAAATGCAAGGATTCCCCTGTTGCCGGTCAGGCCAACACCTTCATTTTCCCGCAGATCGAATCCGGTAACATCGGCTACAAAATTGCCGCCCGTCTCGGCGGATTCGAAGCCATCGGTCCGGTGATGCAAGGCTTAAACGCCCCCATCAACGACTTGAGCCGCGGCTGCACTGCCGACGAAGTCTACAAGATGTCCCTCGTCACCGCTTCTATGAGCTAATCACCAACAATACAAATCAAAAAAACAATCCCCTTGGGGTCGGCGATGTCGCCTTTCCCAAGGGGATTTTTACGTTTGGTCATCTTACGGGCAAATCAAACGACTTGCGGGAGCATGCTATTGTCTGTTGTCTTCTTCGGCTTTGACCGCGCGTTTTTTTCGGCCGCGTTTAACGGGTTTCGGATCGGCCCAGGCAATGTCAATGTGATCGTAAGCCGATGCGTTGCGCTTCTGCTGTTTGGGGATTTCTTTTTCGGTCGATTGCGGCGCTGCTGTTTTGCCATCGGCCGGTTTCGCTGTTTTTCTGTCAGTTATAGATTGCGACACCTCAGTTTTCTGCGCGTCACGAGCCGGTTGGGATTTTGTCGGGTGTTTCATCTTCGGACTGTCGGCTTTGGACACGTCTTTTTTGGTCTTCTGGACTTTACCCGATTGGGCGGTCGCTTTCGGCACAATGCTTTGATCGGATACGCCGGCGGTGGTGACAGTCTCACTTTTCTTCGTCTGAGTTGTTACAGGGCTATTTTGAAGATCGCCTGCGCTCGGTTTGGCCGCTTCCCGCAGCTCTTCGGAGAATGGCTTGCTAGCCTTCGCGCTTTCCGCCTTTGAAGGTCTCGTTTGGCCGCCATCGCGTTTGGCCGAGGATTTGACAGCCTCTGAGGTTTTGGGGTTTTGGGGAGCAGATTGGACTGCTTTGTTTATTTGCGGTTTGCCGGCGGCTTTTGTTTTGTCCGAGGAGATCACGTCCGAAGGGGTAGCCGCCGCGCGCTCCGTTGATTGACGCTTCTGCGTTTTTTCGCTTTCTCGAGCCACCTTCATCGGATCCCATTCGGATTTCTCCGCGGGCCGCTGTGATTTTTTATACGCGCTTTTATCCACCTGTGCCGCAACGGGTTTTAAAGGTTCGGCTTTCGGTTTGTCCATCACGACTTTTTTCTCTGTTGTGCCGGCCGGTTTAGCTGCCAAGACTGCTTTCTTTTGATCGCCTTTCGGACGAATCGGCGTTTTATCGCTTTTTCCCGCGGCGGATGCCCTTCGGGTTTTAAGCGCCGCGGATTCGTCTTCGGAATCAATGCTCACGTCATAGCGTTTGTTTTGACGATGCATGACAGCTTTGTCGTTTTTCATGTCGGTGACGCTGATAGCGGAAGCACCAACAAACGGCTCGGTCTCTTCATCCGCCGTCGTTTTTTTGATGGGCTTCGACGTGTGATCGGCAGCCGCTTCCTTTAAAAAATCATCGCTTCCGCGGCTGTTTTGAATATCCCTCGTCAGCGTTTCGGCCAAAGCGATCTTTTGACTTCTGGGAAGGACGGACACATCTCCTCCGGCCGGGACCATTTTGCCTGAATACAGCGCTTTTAGCGGATGATTCAAAATCATGTCGATTTGAAAAATAATCATCGCGATGGTCAAGCAAATGTGTGCTGTCGAAAAGAGCCACAGCTGGGATGCCGTCGGCGCTGTGGTGCAAATCGCGTCGCGGCTGACACCAAACCAGAAGCCGCACACAACCAAAATGACACCCTCCAAGAAATAGGCCCGGGCCATGTCATAACTCTTGCTGACAACGACGCCGGCAATCGAACAGACCAACGCGAACCCCATCATCAACATCCAGGAGCGGCGAATAAAGCTTTGCATGACGGGGGAGAGATTGGGAAACGCCAAAAAACGATTGGCCACAAAAATGATGATGAGATCAAGCACCAAACATACCGCGGCGAATATCAAGCGGTCTTTTGTAAAAATTTTTTCCTTTTGAATCATAAAAACTCCTTATCGCGGGCGCCGCGCGGGGACAAACATGATGCCTTAACCAATACGGCCCGCCGTCAGATCCTCTGATTTCTCCGTCCGGTTTCAATGAAAAGAATCGTCCGAAACGGAAGAACAAAGATTATTGTTATCAATTTTAACACAAAGGCAAACAAAATACTAAAAATTAAGTTTACGCACGTTAATAAATATGAAAAAGCGATTGAATAAACGCCCTTTTCATAAAATTCGCGTCGCGAACCTGCCTGGTTTTGGCCAAAACCAGGGCCTGTTCCGAATGGTCGGTCACAATGCCGGCAATTCCTTTGTCGATCAATTTGGTCATGTTTTGTTCATCGTTGACCGTCCACGCCCAACATTGCTTGCCGTTTTTTTCAAGGATGTTGAAAAGGTCATCCGTCAAATATTCCGCCTTCACGCTGTAAATATCCACTGGACAAAGCCTGGCTTTTTTGGCCGGAACAAACATGTCCAAACAGGTGGTGATCATCGGATCCAACGTTTCGACACGGGTCAAAATCTTCTCGTCCAGCGAGGAAATAAATCCTTTTTGATAAAAGAAATGATTGTGAAAAATATCCACGGCTTTTTCCGCCAGTTCATGATCGTGCTTTGATGGTTTCAATTCGATATTCATTTTGATTTTACCGTCGCATAGGGTCATCGCTTCGTCCAAAGTCAAAAACCGTTCTCCCGAAAAAGCGCGGTCATCATGACTGCCAATATCCAATGTTTTAAGCTCACGATACGTCATCGTTCCGATATCTTTTTTGATGCCGCAAATTCGTTTTAAATTCAAATCATGACAGAGAATTAACACGCCGTCTTTGGTTTCGACCACATCCACCTCCACGCAATCGGCTCTGGTTTCAATGGCCTTCAAAATGGCTGCTTTCGTGTTTTCCGGCGCCTTGGCGGTGTCTCCCCGATGCGCCGCGACCATCAGCCGGCCGACGGTGTTGGTACTGCCCCAAAACATCAGATTGAGAAGCCCGTAGGCCTGGTAGGACACAAAAACTGCAAGCAGCAGCCCGATGACCACACCGTATCCTCCGTGACTCTGTCTGATTTTTTTCGGAAATTCAGACGATATTCTTACCGGACGGATGTATCGCTGACCGCTGGCGCGACAAAACGCCACATCGACGGCCATCATAAAAATCGGTAAATTCAAAAGTGATAGCGCCGCAGTGAGCATTGCGCCGGACAGCGCCGCAAAAACCATCGACAACACCGAAAAACGATGCTCGGCATCGGTAAAAAAGGCGTTTAAATCGGCCCCTGCCGCGCGCTCAAATAGCGTGCCAACAATCTCAGCCCCGAAAAACCGATAAACCAAAAGCCCCGCCGGCAGCAGCACCAAAGCCGCAAAAACATAGGGCGCCGCAATCGATGCCGTAAGATAAAGCAGTGTTTTAACGCGCTTTCCCCGGATTAACCATACGCTTTTTTTGACGGAGGCGACATAAGAATCCCCGTTTAACACAAAAAAATGAAAAGCGAAGGCAAAGGAGACACCGATCATCAAAACGCATAGCAGCAGCACTGCCGCGATAAACGGTCCGTAGGGAAAGGCAAATATCGGTGTCAACAACGAAATCACTTGCCATTCAGAGACCGCTTTGGCAACAAATCCGACATTAAAAACGGGAATAAGCAAACATCCGTGGAGAAAAAAAGGCCAATTGACCGGTAAAATCAGCCTTGCCGCTTTCGAAAAAGATGATTTAAAAAGCGAAGGTACCGACATTTTCCTACCGAGCCTTGAAGCATGACAGGCCAAAATAACCGCTGCGCATTCCATCATGATATAAAACGAAAAAAACCATCAACATGAATACCACTACAGCCAGACAGTATCGATTGCCCAATATAACCGACAAATCTCCGGATTGCGCAAGATTAAAACGTTGATGTGAAATCACATTAAAAAAAAGCGTCTTACTCAGACGATAAACACCGAAATAGCCGACGAAAAAACAGATGCATTCAAAAATAAAAAGTGTCCCCATGTTAAGCCACAAGCGGTCAATCCAGTCGGAAAACCGGGCTATTCCCGATGGGGTTTTTTCGATTTTTTGTGGTTTTTTCATATTTTTTTGCCCCGCTTCTCGTGCATCATCGGTTATTAAACTTTGTTAAATTTTACCATCTCTTATCGTGAAAAGCAACGGATAACACCAAGTCTTCGCCGGACAATTCCCGTTTTGACGCACGCATTTCAAAAGAACATTGATTTTTCTTCTCATCATCTATTCCCTCGAATACGCCAAAATAAATAATTGATTATACCCAATCGCCCCGGGACAGAAAAGATGCCCCTATCTTTTCAGCCTTTGACGCTTTTTGTCTATATCGACATTGTTAAAAATCAGACAAAACAATGGCTTTGTCAAAAATGCGAAGGGTTTATGATCAATCATCCCGTTTAAATGATCGCATAGGATAGCATTTACATTAATTCTGTGCTATAATATTTTTATCATAAATCCTAAGACCGGAGGGACAAAATGTTATCAGATAACATTAAAGCAATTAAGAAACAAAAAGGATTGACCAACAAAGACCTAGCAGAAATTTCAGGTGTTCCCTTAAACACATTATCAAAAATCTTATGCGGCATGACCACAAATCCGACCATCAACACCCTGATGGCGTTGGCCAATGCGTTGGATTGTAAAATCTGGGAATTTTTCGAACCTGATGAAAGCGACGATGTCTATTGCAGCGCCGAGGAGCGCGATCTCATAACGGATTATCGAAAAATGGTACCCGAGGCCAAAGTCATCCTCAAAAAAAGCGTGAAGGATTTCATTTCCCTCCAAAATATGCTCCAATACAAAGACAGCAGCGCCCGTGCGGTTCAGATGGCCTGCTACACGGTTCCTTTTTTATCCGAAACAGGCTTTGGTGAGGATCATTATGAAATGATCAATGTGAATTTTTATGATATTCCCGCCGGCACCAATTTTATTATCAAACTCGGAGATGATTCCATGTCGGAATTGTATCCTCGGGATAAAATGCTTTATATTCACCAATGTCCAAAGCTGAGTCAAGGTGAAGCCGGTCTTTTTGCTTACAACGGCGCCGCTCTTTGCCGAATCTATGACGAAACAGACGGTAAAATCACCCTGTTATCTCCCAACGAAAACGTCGAACCGCTGGAAATTGAATCAACCGAGCATTTTCATATTATCGGTCGCGTCATTTCATAATCACGTCTGATTGGAACAACATCATCATACGCTGTGTTTAAAGCGACAGACTTCAAAAACGCCCAACCAACACCTGATTATTTTATAATTATCATTCACTGTTTGATTCAAAATAAATAGCCGACGCTTTCAACTCCTGAATTTGAAAACGCCGGCTTTTTTGATGGAAACCAGCTATATGACAAACGGCTGGTTTATTTTTTTATTGTTTGTTGTATCCTGTAATCATCGTCATGACAAAACAAATGACCGTTGCCCAGGCAAAAAACTTGTGATATTTCATCCTTGCGTTCCTCCTTTCTTTATTGCTAATATGATCGAATTGATATCATATCGGCTTACGGATCGGCGATATCGACGATTCATCTTTTAAAAAACGATCGTTTCTCGTTCCCACGCCAAAGGCAAAAATAAAGGCGATGATCTGCAAACTATAATTAAAAAGCTGATACCGAATATGAAACCCATAGTTGGATGTCCCGGCGTAAAAAACGCTTTGCATGATGACAAAGGCTCCGAGGCCGATCCAAAGGAGGCCGTAATCTTTGAAAAAGCGCTTGTTTCGGATGAGTCTTAACGCAAATGTCGCGGCAAAAAGCCAAAAGGTGATTTCAGAAACCCGCATATAAAACCAGGCGAGATCCGGTGTGCCGTAAGTCATCCGTCCCAAGGTTAAATCCGTGGTTGTGATGGGATGAAGGGTGACAATGTTATAGACCGCGGGGGCAAACACATTGCAGATAAAATCGATGGAAATATCTCTGGCGACGCGATAAAAATCGTGAATCAGCACCGTGATCCAAACCGAATCCAAAATCTGATTGTAATGCTCGGGATCATTTTGAAGCACCGCTGCGCAAATGGTATTGGTGTTGAGCTGGCTCACATCATTATAAAAAGCGTCATACCGGGTTATATTTCGGGTAACGTTCTCGGGCATATAATCATAATTATCAAAAAAATGACGATATCCCACCCGCTGATACAAAGCCGTGTGCACCGACGGCGTCAAACGGCCGACATTGGCCGTCTGGGTATTGTTTTTGATGAGACTGGTCACCGGCACCGCGATGAGAATCATCAACATCATCGACGCGATAACCCGTTTTTTCCCCGGACCTTTCATGACAAAAACGAGAACCAACGAAAGCGCCAGCACGATGGTCCCCATGAGCATCAGCCTTTCAGCCCGAAGCAGACACATCAACACGAAGCTGATGATCCCGAGGAAAATATGCTGCCATTCCAGCTTGGAACTGCGCATCAACATGAGCACTTCCGCCACAAACAGCATTGAAAAGCTGTTGCAAAGGGAGTCGGTCAAACACGAAAAATTAAAATGCATCAAAAGCGGATTGGAAGCCGCAAACAAGGACAAAAACAATAGCTTTCGCCGTTCCGGTGTTCCCAAAAAACTTTGAAACGTCAGTTTTGGGAGCGGATGTGTTCCGCCGGCAAAGCAAACCCACAAAGTCTGAATCAAATAATAAACCGCCGCCAGCGATATTCCGTTTTGAAGGATATAGATCACCGTGTAAAAGGGCATGTTTAACGCATGCCCCGCGACAATGCAAAATCGGACAAATAAAGGATAGGCAATCGGCCGCCACGTGTCCAAAATCATCGTGTGGGCCAACCGGATATACTCGCACACATCGCCGTAAGGCACGATGACGTGCATATTACTCACCGCCCAAAGGGCGGCGATGATGATTTGAAGCCACATCAGCACCAAAACACCCATACACAGGCATTGCATCACAAGGCTATCTTTGTCTTTGACATTGAAAAAGTGTAAAGATCGTCTGGATAGATCACCGAGACACTGATGCATCATTGTTCTCCTTACGTTTGTGGTTTACCGGATAGGGATAAATTAACTGCGGAATCTTTATTCAAACAAAATCAAAATATCATTTTGTCCGCAAATAAAACCATGAGTTATCTTCTTACCCAAATTATACACAAAATGCCCGATTCTGTGAAGTGATGAAACACCGCCCAAAGCATCAAAACCTATTGAACCAACCGGATATGGGAGCCTTCATCGGTTTTGGTCACAATGATTTTGTCATCAATGAGATCAATAAGTTCGCTCACATGAGAGATAATCCCCACGCTTCGCCCTTGCCGCCTAAGTCTTGCCAGGCAGGTCATTGCCTTTTCCCTGGCTTCGGCGTCCAGCGTCGCGAAACCCTCATCAATAAACAAGGTGTCGATGGTCAAAGCGCCTTTCTGTTCGGAGACCATATCCGACAATCCCAACGCCATGGACAAAGCGGCCATAAAGGTTTCGCCGCCGGAAAGGGATGACGCGTTTCGCGCTTTTCCGGTGTATTCATCAAAAACGGCGATGGCAAGCCCTCTGTTTTGTTTGCTCCCGGTTTCTCCCGATAATTCCAGTCGATAACGCCCGTCGGAAATCATTTCCAAAAACAGATTGGCCCGCTCCAAAACATCACTGAGATAAGCCGAGAGAATATAGCGCTCAAAGGACATTTTCTGTTTCCCGGGGACAGTCCCCTTCACCGTTTTATTAAGGCCGTTTAACAAGCCGAATCTGCTTTCGGCGTCTTGATATGCCTTGTATAAACTTTTTAAATCGGAAGCCGCTTGACGATTGATGTTTAACCGATTCTCCGTCTCTTTTAACTCCTGTCTGCGCCGGTCGATTTCGGCAAGCTCATTTTCTTTCTTAACCTTCAAGTCCTCAAGATCGGGCTTGGTTTTACCGGCAAGTTCTTCTTTCAGCGCCGTCAAATTGTCCGTTGCGCTGACAAGCTCCCGTTGATAGTCTTCAAGCATTTTTTGATTCGTCCGGATTTTTTCACCGTCGATGCTTTGATTGGCGTCGTATTGTTCACGGGAAAGCGATGCCTGTTTTAACTCGTGTTCAAAGACCTCTTTGGCCTGCGCTGCCGCCTTTTTGCTCTCCCGAAGATTTTGCTCCGCGGCTGATTGTTTGGCTTCAGTCGCGGATAATTCGCTTTTGATTTGGGTCACGGCTTCGGCAAGTTGTTTCTGTCTCTTCTCGGCATTCGCTACCTCCCGTGTCGCCGCCGACCGTTTTTCCGCCAGACTCTCTTTTGCGGCTTGAATATCACTTGGCTTTGAAATGACGATGTCAATGGCCTTTAACCCTTCGGCAAGACTGTGGCATACGCCGAATTCTTTTTGGTATGCTTCGCTTTTAGCCTCAAGCTTTTCTCTATAACCGCTATGGGACACAATCATTTGCTCGAGTTCCATCAAACGCGAATCCATTGTCTTTTTTTGCTCGGCATATTGTTCAAGGTCAGTCGTTAGCCCTTTTAACTGCCGGCATAACAGGGTTTTTCTGTCTTCAAGGGATGCCATAGCGGCATCCGCGTCATATTTTAATGGGTCGGAGGATACGGTCTTGGAAAAGCTACCATCGGCTTTTCGTGCTTCGACCAGCTCCCGCTCCGCGCTTTTTAGATGCGTTTTCATTTCTTTGCCGGTCATCTCTTCTTTGGTTTCGGCGCCTTTCAGTTCGGCAGTCAGCGCCGTCAGCCGATCGGTGAGGACGTTGATGTCCCCCGCTTTCCCGTTTTGATTGTTGTTCGCAGCAGGATTGGGGTGGTGAACACTGCCGCACACCGGGCAGGGTTCGCCCGATTTAAGTTCCGCTGCCAATGCCGCCGCGCGGTTGTCTTTGTCGATGGCTTTGGCTTGTTCCAGGGCAATTTCCGTCTCTTGGATTTGCTGCCGTAAATTCGTGATTTGATCTTGGATTTTTCCAATGGTTTGCTTGCACTCAGCATGATTGGATAAACTTTCGGCAATGGTCGCCGCTGCTTTTTCGGTTTGCGTCAAAACCGTTTGTGCGCGTTCAACCTGGATTTTTTCTCGCTCCATTTCGGTGATGCGCTCTGTGAGCGCAATCCGTTCGCCGGTCATTTTTTTCTGTTCTTTTTCCGCCGCGGTGAGCTGATCAACCTTCGTTTTGATGGCTTTCACCTCATCTTTTAAATGGCTTCGCTTTTCGGAATGAACCGCCAGTTCATCAAGGGCCTTTTGCTGATCTTTTATTTTTTCCTCAAGTTTTCGATTGTCATTGAGCGCTTTGTTAAACCCATCGTCACTGACCGCGTTGATTTCCGGTTGCAATGCTTCCCACCGGCTTTGAGCCTTTTGACAATTTTTTTTGGCCTCGTTGAGTCGTTCGACGGCATGCTTTTCTCTTGTTCGCTCTTTTATCAAGATCTTTTCAAAGGGACCAACTTTTTCGACCCTTTGCGCGACATCTACCCACTCAGCGAGAGATTTCATCTCCTGTTCCCGGGATGTGAGATCCTTGAGTTTGCCGGTTAATTCATCCATTTTGTCAAATCTTGCAATTTGCGCTTCTCCGGCGCCGATGGCCATATTGAGCATTTCCAGTTTTTCATTTTCTGCCTTGATCGCGTCGGTGAGTCCGTCAACCCCTTGTTTATCCTTCTTATTTTGCGATTCTGCCGCCGAGAGAACAAGGGGAACCGGGGTTTCGTCTGCCAAAAGGATCTCTGCCAAGGTTGAGGACTCCTTTGGAATAAAATCCTCCCGTTTTCGCTTAAGTTGATCCGCCAGCGCGTTAAATTCGCTTTCGGCGTCTTTGGCTTCCCGTTCAAGCCGTTTCTCAAAATTTTTATAAAATGTCATCGGAAAAAGGGTCTTGAGCAAATCCACCCGTTCCTTTTCGTTGGCTTTTAACAGACGGCTGAATCGCCCCTGGGGAAGCATGACAATCTGGCGGAACTGAGATGCCGTAAGTCCCAAAATCTCATGCACTTTATTTTTAATATCCGTGATGTTGCTACAAAGGAGTTTTTCGCTGCCGTCCTCTTCAATTTGCCAAAGCTCTGCCTCGTGTTTTTGCTCTTTCAGTCCCGTATTGTGGGAATTGTACATTTGCTGATGCGGCATGCGTCGGATTCGGTAGACCGTCCCGCGGACGTCAAACACCAAAGTGACCACACAGGCTGTTCCCACCGGCGCGAAATCGCTTTTCATACCGTCCGGAAGGCGATCATCACCGCTGGCCTCTCCGTAAAGGGCATAGCAAATCCCGTCAAAAATGGTTGTTTTTCCGCTGCCCGTTGCGCCGGATATCAAAAACAAATGGTCACCAAAGGCGTCGAAATCCACCGTTTCGGACAAAAAAGGGCCGAAAGCTTGCATCGTCAGTTTAATCGGCCGCATGGTCACTCACCTCCGTTTGCTCCATCAGTGTTTTGATCATCTCTTGCATATCCTCATCGGGCTTTACACCGTGGATCATGTCATAAAAATCATTAAACAGCGCCATTGGATCGGCGCGATTGGCTTTGACCCGAGAGCGATCCGGAGCCCCCGTGTTTTTTGCCGTGGTTTGATATGTCATTTCTAAAATATTGGGATAGACTTCCCGTAAAGCCGCCATTGGATTAACCACGCGCCTCGCGTTGGTGAGAACCACCTTGATATAATCCTCGCGATTGGGATCGATGTATTCGGAAAATGCGGTTAGCTCATCCAATTCTCCTTCAATAACGCGCATATCGTGTAGCGCCGGCAGACTGATTTGTTTAATCTTCACGTCTTTTCCCTTTTCCATGTCAATGAGGGTCACGCTTTTTTTCTGATTAACTTCCGAAAAAGAATATTTGAGCAAGGAGCCCGCATAGCGCACGCTTTCGCGTCCCGCCTTTTGGGGTCTGTGTAAATGTCCGAGAGCCACGTAATCAAAGGGATCAAACATCGCGCTGTCAGCATAGCTGATGCCGCCGATTTCAATGGGACGCACCGAATCATCAATATCACCGTTTTCCGGCATTCCCGACAGCACAAGGCCGTGAGTCATGAGCACATTGAGAATGGACGCGTCCATCTTCGCTGTGATGTCTTCAACGATGAGGCGGTACATCTCGTTGTAATCCGGTGTCTTATCCATTTCCGTCAAGGATCGATATTCATTGGGTTTAATAAAAGGGACAAGCCAAAAAGCGGTTTTGGAATCTCCTTTTCCCAAAATAATTGGTTCACAATCATCGGGATGAAAAGCGCCGGCGACGTATAGCCCGCTATTCTTTAATACGCCGCTGACAAAATCCAGTCTTTCCCTGCCGTCATGATTGCCGCCGATGATCAATGTGGGAAGACCCATGTCGAGCACAAGCTTGGTCAGCGTCTCGTCCGCCAGAGCGACAGCCTCTTTGGGCGGCACCGCGCGATCGTATAAATCACCCGCGATAAGGAGGACATCGGGTTTTTCCTCGCGGATAATCGCCATTAATTGTTCAAGCACAAAACGCTGATCCGCCAATAGACTGTGGGCGTTTAGCGTGCGTCCGATGTGCCAATCTCCGGTATGCAGTATTTTCATAGACTCCTCATTTCAACTCAATGGTTTCCGACGCGCTTTGCCGTCAGTCAATTAAAAAGCCCGGATGCGGAGATCCGCAATCCGGGTGTTAAGCACTTGCGTTGGCTTTCGCAATCTTTTTTAAAGCGCGATGCATTTTGTTCGAGCATTGAAGCTGCGCGCAAGCCACTTTTCCGTCCTTGTGATAGAGCATCATATACAGCTTTGAATCCTCATGATCCCGAAACGATATATTAAAGCTTTTTTTCTCTCCAGTGATTTTGTCTTTTTGATCGAATTCTTTCTTGGGCCAGATACCAATGATATCCGATGTCGGAACAACCAAGACCACTTTGGTAAAATGCTTTGTGAGCACTCGTTCGATTTCCAATCGATCATGGGTCAAAACCATATTGAAGGTGATAAACATATAGCGAATCAGCAGGATCATTGTCACCGCCATAATGACAATGGAAAGAAGCCCGTACACCGAACGCAAAAATACATCGGATTGATGGTTGACCATCAACTCGTATAAAGTGACATAGACAATGACGACAAGGGCGATCAACGCCATCGTCGAAAGGGACATGTCATTTGTAACCTTTTCCCGAACTTTAACAGCCATGGACTCTCCTGAAATTACAATTTCAATCGACTCGATTTAGTCGATTGAATGCCTTTTATTCTTCAACAGGTTGAAAATCTTCTTTACCGACGCCGCATTCAGGACATACCCAATCATCGGGAATATCTTCGAAAGCTGTACCGGGAGCAATACCGCCGTCGGGATCGCCGACTTCGGGATCATAAACATAACCGCAAATGGTGCATTCGTATTTCATCTGTATATCCTCCTTTTTAGATAAAATGTTGCATCTATTATAGCTTAGTTGGGCGGTATTCGCAAGCACTACATCGTATCAGCGCTTAAAGTTTATCGCATTTGTCCTGCGCGTGTTCATGCCGGTCAATCGTAATGATCAACGCATGTTATGCCGCAAGTTATCAATCGGCTTCCATAGAAGGCGTATCGGAAGTTTTTTCGATTTTCGGTGTTGCAAGAAAAGGCCTTGCGCATAACCATCTCACCGCCGTCAGGCATATCGACAGGGCAAGCAACAGCCAATTGCTGTCATGAAACGCCACGGCGAAAATGCCCGCGGGAAGCGCGAACACATAAACCAACGCAACCATTTTGTTTTCCAGGGGCAAATAAGAGCCTTCTCCAAGGCATAGCGCCCATACCGCTGCCCATCCTGCCAACGACACCACAATCAAACAGGACGCGATATTTTGAACAATGACAGGTAAGTGATTGTCAAAGACATTGACAAACAAAGCTACGCTTGTCACAACAGAAACAATGATTCTCAAGACTTTTAACGGTCCGCCGGAAAACATAAAAATCGGTGGTTTTCCCATCGGTGTCAAATTGACCGCCATGGGCACAAGCCATAGAAGCAACACCGCAAAGCCCATAGCAAATGTAAAATGCATACCTATTCCCCCTAACAAATATGTGTTAATCAGACATGTCACAATTGGAAATGAATGACTGTCAGCGCTTTTCGTTACCGTCTGTTTGTCATAACGCGCCTTCCAACCGGCCGGCATCATATGATCCTATAAATCATCACGGATTGTCAAGTCGGTCGCTCACCGGTTGATCAACATATCTATCATTGATTATGTCATCAATCCAACGCGATAGTCATTTTTTCATCGGACAATCGAAAACCTTTGACAATATCAAACGCAAATCAAATCGGCACTTTTAATATTCTGCGTGAGTAAATCGGCACCGTAATTCAATTTGGTCACATGCCTTATATCTTTCAAGTCCACACCAATCCTTGATACCTTCGGTATATGCAGAGTCATGCTCAAGGATTCAAAAAAATCAGTGTCTGTGGATTGGCTTGTATCTTTTTAATCAAAGTCGCACTCAGCGGGATCAATAATGTAATGATCACTAACACGCATTCCGATCATTGTCATTTGCGCCACCTTTGTATTCAGATTATCCGTCACATGAATCAAGAAGGTGCAGCTTCTCCGGCCGGCTTTCACGCATTCCGCTTCGGCATATAAGGTATCACCTTTGGCCCCGTTTAAAAACACAATGTGGCTGTCAACGGAAATGGTCTCCGGCGCGCCGATATTTGAAGCCACGGCAAAAGCAAAATCAGCCACAGTAAATATCGCACCGCCCATAACCTGACCGACGACATTTCTATGCTCCGGTGTAATGACCAATTTGGTTTTCGCGTAATTTTTACCGACGGCAACGAGCTCGACGCCCGTCACTTTCGTCGCAAAGCGGTCTTGCTGATAGATTGCTTTAATTTTCTCAAGTAATGACATATTTTCCCTTTCGATTTTGATCACATTATTGACTATATTAAATCATCTTCTGCATTATAACATACTCTTTTTTCATGATAAAGATCCGCCTTCATCTCATTGATACAAAAAGAGACCGACGCTGTCGATCTCTAATTCATGCTATTGTCTTATCAAAATCTTTTTATTTTCTAATAAAAATCCAACGGATTTAATTTTAGATCATCAACAAACTACATCAACCAAATCGGTAATTCATGCAGCTCTTTGTATTTTTCTTCGGCTTTTGCTTTCGCTTCAGCTTCTTTCTTTGCCTTGGCTTCCGCTTCCGCTTTGGCCTTCGCTTCGGCTTCCTTCTTCGCCTTGGCTTCCGCCGCTGCTTTTGCCTTCGCTTCAGCTTCCTTCTTCGCCTTGGCTTCCGCCGCTGCTTTTGCCTTCGCTTCAGCTTCCTTCTTCGCCTTGGCTTCAGCTTCCGCTTTTGCCTTCGCTTCAGCTTCTTTCTTCGCTTTGGCTTCAGCTTCCGCTTTTGCTTTCGCTTCCGCTTCTTTCTTCGCTTTGGCTTCCGCCGCTGCTTTTGCCTTCGCTTCTGCTTCTTTCTTCGCCTTGGCTTCTGCTTCCGCTTTTGCTTTCGCTTCCGCTTCTTTCTTTGCCTTGGCTTCCGCTGCTGCTTTTGCCTTCGCTTCCGCTTCTTTCTTTGCCTTGGCTTCCGCCGCTGCTTTTGCCTTCGCTTCGGCTTCTTTCTTTGCCTTGGCTTCAGCCGCCGCTTTTGCCTTCGCTTCGGCTTCTTTCTTCGCCTTGGCTTCCGCTTCTGCTTTTGCCTTCGCTTCCGCTTCTTTCTTCGCTTTGGCTTTGGCTTCAGCTTCCGCTTTTGCCTTCGCTTCTGCTTCTTTCTTCGCCTTGGCTTTGGCTTCAGCTTCCGTTTTTGCCTTCGCTTCAGCTTCTTTCTTCGCTTTGGCTTCAGCTTCCGCTTTTGCCTTCGCTTCGGCTTCTTTCTTCGCCTTGGCTTCAGCTTCTTTTTGCGCGCGTTTTTTCAGTTCTTCTTCTAATTTTTTCTTAGCTTCCGCGTCCGGATTTTTACCTGTTAGTTTTGCTTTAACTTTATCAGCCATTGACGGTTTTTCTTTCATTTCCGTGTTATGGTTTTTCAATTGTGATTTTAATTTACTTTTACGTGCCATTTAAAATCCCCCTTTGGAAACTATCTCTGCATAGAGTTTTTTATAATCCTGCGCGCCGCGGGCACGAGGTTTATATTCAAAAATTGATTGTTTGAAAATCGGTGACTCAACCAAACTGATGTTTTTATGAATCACAGTTTCCATAAATTTTTCGCCGTAAGCCGCTTTCAGGTTATCATATTGAAGGTGATTGATATTATTTCGCGTATCATGAAGGGTCGCGAACATCAGTGTAATGCTTTTATCAATTTCCAGTGTTTCGTTGACATAGTCTAAGGTGTCTTCCAAAAGATGAACACCGTCTACGGCATAGTATTCGGTTTGAACGGGAATAAAAATATCGTCAGAGGCCACAATGGCATTCATCGTGACGGTCGAAAAGGATGGCGAGCAATCGAGCAGACAGTAATCATAACGATCCGCCACTTTTTCAAGTCCTTTTTTTATCAAATATTCCCGGTTATCTTTCAGAATGAGCCGCGGTTCGATGGTAGCCATCAAAAGGCTCGAAGGTATAAGATCGATATTCTCTCTCACCTCATAAATGACATCGTCAATCGGTATATCGTCCGTTAAATAATGATACACCGACGGCCGGTCTAAATCATAATCCATCAATGAGTTGGTGAGATTAGCCTGCATATCGAGATCGACCAAAAGCACTTTTACGTTTTTGGCTTTCAAGTCTTCTCCCAATAAATAGCCCAAATTGACAACCGATGTCGTTTTACCGCAACCACCTTTTAAATTAAAAAAACTGATAACTTTCATATGCGTTCTTTTGCGTTCTTTCCGGATTAATTTTAAAATGGATCATGCCTGATTTGAATGTACAGATCACGCATCATTCATCTTATTCTTGGTGTCTGACGCCGACTTTTAATCATTGCGCTTGTATAAAAAGATATCCGGCAAATGCGCGGGCATCCACCGGATATCGACATAAACTTATAATACGATCTTCCGGATATCCTTGTGGGGTGAAGGAATCACGGTGCTGCTGGTAATAACACCGTAATCTCTCATTGCCGCTTCGGCAGATTTGACCGCTGACTTAACGGAAGAAACTTCTCCCGTCAAAACGACAAACGCTTTTCCGCCGAGACCGCGAGCCATACGCACTTCGATGAGCTGAATATTGGATGCTTTCACAGCCGTATCAGCAACGACGATCGAAGAGATTGCGTTGATGGTTTCGATAATCCCCAGAGATTTAACTTCTACATCTTCGCCGGAACCGACAAGGGCCGGTAATACGGCTTGATGGATATTCGGGATGACATGAGATTCCAAGACATAGATTCCACCGACTTGTTCCCCGTTTTTAATAGAGGATCTGACAGCACCTACATCACCGGTAATGAGTGTGACATATTTACCGGGACATAACGGCGTAGCTGAAATTAATTCAACATTACCTGATTTGAGCATCTGGTCAGTGGATTCAATGCCAATAGGGATGCTTTTAAATTCGATAAATCCTATTGCCTTTTTCAAAATACCACTTCTTTCTTTCTATGCAATGTGAAATTGTTTATTCAATGCGCCTAAGATTATTACGCTTCAATAACAATCTTGCCGTCTTCGATTGCCGTGACTTTACCGTCGATGCTGGCAAACTGACGAGCCCCGAGTGCTTTTTCCGGAATTTCACCGATCATTTGTCCACGTTTGACTTCGTCACCAACCGCGACAACCGGTTGCGCCGGCGCGCCGATGTGCTGTGACATCTGAATGGTAACTTTTTTGAAGGTCACCGGACAGTCTTCCAGCGGCGCTTCTTTGTCAAATTCATCAAGACCGAGACGGGAGATCAGGCGATGCACGTTAAAATGTTTCTGCATTTTAAACGGATTCGCCTTTTCCGGTTGTTCGTGATGCGGATTCTTAATGCCTTGAGCTGCCAATTGACCTTTTAAGTAGTCGTTGACTTTCCAAGGTTGAAGATCCATGACACAAGCATATTGGCAAAGCGCACATTGACAACAGAGGAATGCCGTTGTCGCTGTAATCTTGGGATCACAAGTGCTGCCATATGCTGCCAGACGCATGAGTTTATGCGGTTCGAGATGATGTCCGAGAGAGTTTCTCGGGCAGACTTCGGTACACAAGCTGCATTGCATACAAGCTGAAGCAGCTAATTTTAAAGAATCGCGATGACTTCTCGTTTTGGACTGAATGAGATAGTGATCTTTGGGGAGAACGATGAGTCCTTTTGTGCCCTTGGTGATATACGAATCGAGGGGAACAATTTTACCCATCATCGGGCCGCCGTTAATGACGACAAAATCATCAATGGTGGGGCCGCCCGCCAGATCAAGCGCTTCTTTCACCGTGATGCCCAGCGGCACCTTGGTGGTCAGTCTGCGAGCCACTTTACCCGTTAAGGTAATGTATTTGTCAATCACGGGTTTTTCATTCGTCATCATGTCATAGATATTCAAAAGTGTTTCGACATTAATGACCAATGTACCGACATTCAGCGGAATTCCGCCTTCGGGAACAATGCGGCCGGTCATTTCATAAACCAGCGTTTGTTCGTCCCCTGCCGGATAGAAGTTGTCCATGATACCGAGTTCGATTTGGGGATAATTCACCAGTTCTTTTCTGAGTGAATTGATGGCGGGCACATATTTTTTCTTTAAGCCCACAATCCCTTTACTCGCTTTGGTATGATCCATAACGGCTTGCAGAGCCGCCAGCATATCAGCGGCTCTGACATCCATTAATTGTTGGTCCACACGCAGAAGCGGTTCACATTCAGCACCATTGACAATAACGGTATCTACTGTAGCGTTAATTTTAACGTGTGTCGGGAAGGTTGCCCCACCGGCACCGACGATACCTGCGCTTTTGACGATGTCAATTAAGTTTGTGCTCATGAGCAACACCTCAGCTTATTATTTAATATCAAACCCTCCGCACAGGACGCATCTTCTTCTTCTGGCAAATGATTTTGCAGAGGTTAAGCCTTCACCTGTAGGACCGGCAATTGTAAAGGTCGGATAACCTTCTCCGCCGATGCCAAGACCCGCATAAGAAGGTCCGTTTTTAACAAAGATGGTAGCTTGAATCATCTTGCTCATTTTGGATAATGCATCGACATTTTTGGAGTGCATGGTTGCTGTGTGGCGATTGCCATGTTCCAAATCGCAAGCGAGTTCAATTCCTTTATCGACATCTTCGACGCGGACGATACCGAGAATAGGCATCATCAATTCGATCTGTACGAGGGGATGGCTTGCGTCGCATTCTGCGATGAGAACACGTGTGTCTTCGGGTACATCAAGACCGGCAGCTTTGGCAATGTATTTTGCGCTCTTACCGACATAGTCACGGGAAACGCGGCCGTTCGGTGCAACCATTTCAGCCAAGGCGTCGATGGTCTTCTTGTCTTTGATTTCGTAAGCGCCGTTTTTCTTCATGTTGAAGATGAGGTAATCGGCTACTTGATCGACAACGACAACTTCTTTTTCTGCGATGCAGGGCAGGTTGTTGTCAAATGTACATCCGTCGATGATGTCTTTCGCGGCTTTTTCGACATCGGCTGTTTCGTCGACTAATGCCGGCGGGTTGCCGGGGCCAGCGCCGATGGCTTTTTTACCACTGGAAAGAACCGCTTTAACCACGCCGGGACCACCTGTTGCGCACATCATTTTGACAAGGGGATGATGCATCAGGATGTTGGTGTTTTCCATGGAAGCTTCGGTGGTGGAAACGATGAGGTTTTCGGGACCGCCGGCTTCAACAACGGCTTTGTTGGCTAATTTGACACAGTATTGGCTGGTTTTGAGAGCGCCCGGATGAGGAGCAAAAACGACACCATTACCGGCTGCGAGCATACCGATGGAATTGTTAACGATTGTTTCGTTGGGGTTGGTTGACGGGCAAATGGCACCAATGACGCCGAAGGGAGAGAGTTCAAGCAATGTTAACCCTTCATCACCTGTCCAGCAATCTGCCATCAAGTCTTCCATACCCGGTGTTCTTTCAGCGGTCAGATAAGCCTTCATGACTTTGTGTTCGTAGTTGCCCATGCCTGTTTCTTCAACAGCCATAGCCGCAACAGTTTCGACCACTTCTTTTTTAGAAAAGTTTTTGCGGATAGAATCGATAACTTTGTAGCGAAGCGCCAGGGGTTGTCTGTAATATGCCTGCCATGCAGCGTAGCATGCTTCAACGGCATTGTTCATATCGACAAATAAACCATCCTGACCGTCAACGACAGGGATATCTTTTTCTTCCGCATCATCAATTGATTCCATGACTTTTTTGACGATGGCTTCAATTGCAGATGTATCAATAGTCATACTTACTCCTCCTGAAATATTATTCTGTCTTTAAAATCTCCAGGCCTGCTTCCGCAATGGCCATATCTTCGTCCACCGTTCCGCCACTGACACCAATAGCACCGATCTGGACGCCGTCTACAATGAGGGGATAACCGCCTCCGAACGTCACAATGCGATTGTTATTGGTAAATTGGATACCAAAGAGCGGACTCTCTTCTTTAGCCAAGTCATAGACCGCACTTGTGGGACATTTAAGCGCATTGGCCGTGTATGCTTTATTTTGAGAAATATCGATACTGGCCAATAACGAATCCTTCATGCGTTCATAATAGGCTAAATTGCCGCCGATATCAACGGCAGAGAAGACGATGGGGACACCCAGTTCTTGAGCCTTCACTCTGGAAGCAGCCGCAATTCTTTTGGCTAACGTGAGTAATACTTCACCTTTATCTTCTTGTGGTTTCAAGGCTTCCGAAGCTCCTTCGTCGATTTTAGTTTGCGCTAAAATGTCTTTTGCACTATCCCGGATGTTTTCTTCAAACTCTTCGACCCGTGCGAGAACAAAGAGCAGATCCGACAGACGATTGACAAATTTTACTGCCTCGGGACGAACGGTGTCATCCTGGCTTTTGTATGTGACAATGCGTCTTTCGCCGCGTCTGACGACAGAACGCGCCAGATGCAGCGCGGCTGATGCCGCGTTTCTTCCGGGAATAATGAATTCTTTTTGGCGGCCGATGATTTCCAGATAGTGATCCATGGTTTTTTCCATGGCGTCGATATCGGCTTGCGAAACCTTGTCTGGAAGCATTTCGCGGCCTCTGTCGTCGCTGGACAATTCGGCGCCCAATATAAAGATCCGTTCCTGAGCTTTCTTGAGGATTTCGCGAATATCTTCATCTTTAACGAGGGCATAGGCTACGCCGATGGCTGATTGTGCTTCATCCATCGTGCCGTAGGCATCAACGCGGATATCATCCTTCGGGGCTCTTCCGCCGCCGAACAATCCGGTTGTGCCCTTATCCCCGCTTCTCGTATAGACATTGGGCATAAGCTAATCTCCTTTCTAAAGCGTTTTTTGAACTTCCGATTCGGAGGTTTGGATCTCGTCGACAATACCAACGATGGTCATATCCAGCGGCGTCGTTTTGTCACCGTACACAAAACGGGCTGTACTCCCTGTTGTAACGATAACTGTTTCGCCGATTCCGGCGCCGACGGTGTCCACGGCGATGGCTGTGGACTGGCTGGAATATTTTTCAAATTCGCTGGCTTCATTGATTTTTTTAATGATCATCAGTTTGCAACCCACCAGATGGGGATCCTTCTGAGTTGAAACGATGGTTCCTACGACCCTTGCCAAATGCATATCACATCACCTACACTCTTTCGATTTGAATTCCGAATTCTTTTGCAGTTTCCTGCGCATACATCGTTACGATCGCATCTTCTTTGATGCGGACAATTCCGGTATCGCGTCCTTTTAAGATTTCGGGTCTGCTGATGATGTGCTTATCGATGAATTCCGGTTGTCCGGCCGGTTTCGCTGCCGTCTCGACCGCGCTGTTTTGGCTTTGCGGTTCTTCTTTGGGAGCGGCTCCTGCCGGTGTGCCCGTGCAAACATCATACATTTCGTCTGCCGCAATCATCTTAATGCCGTAATCCCGCATGGCTCTCAAGTTGTTCTTGAGGAGTTCACGATAGGCCTTCGGCGATTTACCCATGCCGAGATCGGCACGGACTTTATTATCGGGACAGGCACCGTTCACCGCGCAGACAACCTTTCCCCCGGACATGATTTGTTGACTAATCAATGTCAGGATCTGATTGTCGCAAATACCGTTTGCGATTTTTGCGGCGGTATTAACGGTTGTGGTGGCGATGATGACTTCATCGATTCCTTCGACAAGCTCCGCTTTGCCGGCGTGATCCGCCTGGGTGTAGATTTTGTCGATTCCCAATGTTTCTTTAAGATGTGCGCCATCTAAAACATTTGCGGCCGCATCGGAAAAGTACACGGTGAACTGCCAGCCGGCTTCTTTGAGCTTGGCAAGCTCGGCCACCGCTTCTTTATAGCCGATTGCCGCACCGGTAAACACAACAAGTGCTTTTTTCGGGCGGTTTTTGAGTCTTTTAATTACTTCTTCGGCGATCTTTTGAATAAAAGCGTTCATAAAATCGCTGTTATTCATCAAACCTGCCAATAAGTCATTCATGTCCATTGGTTTTCACCACATTCCTTTACGATACTTTGATCACACCTTGGCATTAAATGCGATGCCGAGGGGGGTGACCAATAAAGGTTCGACGGGCTTCACTGTCTTGATGCCGATCTCACGTTCGAAGACGCTTTCGAATTTTGAAAATTCACAAGCCCCGCCGACCACATAGATGGTGTCGACATCGTAGCCCTGGATGAAACGATGGACGATGGACGCCATTTTTTCAACAGTCGGCTTAACAACAGGAAACACTTTGCTTTCGTCGTCGTATATTTTCATGTGTTCTGCTTCATCAAAGCTGATATGATAGGCCCCCGCCAATACGAGACTCATATGGGTCCCGCCGGTGGGTTCATCAGCCGTGAAAACCACATTCCCGTGATCGATAATCGAGATACCCGTTGTACCGCCCCCCACATCGACCACCGCGCCGTTTTGGATACCCAAAACCGTTGCGGCTGCCGTTGGTTCGTCGACGACGTTGGTCACTCTGATATCACAGGACTCGACAACATTGGCAATAATTTTTGTATTTCCCTCGATGATGCCCGGCGGAATTGCGGTTGCGCCCGGCGCGTCGTAGAGTTCAATGCCCATCATGTCTTCTATTTGACGAATGAGGCCTTTGACAATTTCCACAGCGCCGATGTAATCCACGACGATCCCGTCGCGAACGACATGTGCTCCCTTCATCGCACCGGCCACCGGCCGATTGTTTTCATCCACCACGGCAACGACGATGTTAGCAGTACCGAGGTCAACGCCGACCTTCAGTTTTCCCTGATAGGGCGCGTATTTTTTTTCTTGAATCAGCTCGTTAAACGCCAGTATCGTATCATTACCGCTTTTCCAATCCATTATTTCTCCTGTTTTGCTAATACTTTGATCAAGTCGTTATTCTTGAGACCCGCCGCGTTGGCTTCGTCGGTATCCACGTGCATTTCATAGGCAAACTTGTCGGATACGCGGATGAGCACATCGCGGAACAACAGCGGTCTGTCGCCGGAGGTCTCAACACCGACACAATCGCCGTCTTTTAAGTTCAATTGTTCGGCAATTTCCGGCGTCATGTGAATGTGACGCAGCGCGATAATCACGCCATGATCTAAAACGACGGTTCCTTCCGGACCGATTAAGGTGCAGCCCGGTGTCCCTTCGAGTTTTCCGGATTCACGAATCGGCGCTTTAATCCCGATTGTTCTGCAATCGGTGGCCGAAAGCTCAACTTGTGTTTCGTTACGAACAGGGCCGAGCACGCGAACCTTGGGGAATTCCCCTTTGGGTCCGATGATGCGCACACATTCATCGCAAGCGAACTGTCCGGGTTGTTTGGTGTCTTTGATGTTGGTGAGTTGATGGCCTTCACCAAAGAGAATATCGACATGTTCCTGAGATAAATGCAGGTGCTTGTTGGAAATGCCAACCGGCACCCTGTTGGGAGCATCTTTTTCTTCAATCAGTTTTTTGACTGTATTGATGACAATCTGCTCAATAATTTGTTTTTCCTGTTTATTCATAAGTCTTATCCTTTTTTAACGGTTCCCCGTTAAGGATTCTTTATTCGGCTTCGATAGGGGTCTTTTTGCCTTCGGTCGGTTTGAGCTGTGAGTATTTTCCAAACTTCCACCAGCTGTCGATACCGAGCTCGTTTTTGAGGATATTGGGATCGATTCCGAGAGTTTGGTCGTTGGCGATTAGCGCATCGATACCGCTGTCCGGTCTCGGAATCACCTTCACGCTGAATACGCCTCGGCCTTTATCACATGCCACACTGGCTGCTTCAACGCCTGCCTTGACGGCACCGACGTCTCCCAGCAGTTTGATGGTGTGCATACCATTGCCTTTGGCGGGCTCTAAGCCGACGAGCGTTACATTGGCGCTTTTGACAGCCGCATCGGCTGCTTCAATTGCCGTTGCCAGTCCGATGGCTTCGACCAAGCCTAATGCCTGACGCATGAGCGTTCTCCTTTCTTAGCCTATTCTACGTCCCTGAAGGGCATCCTTTTCATAAGTCTACCGGCGTTTGAGCCGATTGCTCTCAGGTTTTCCTCGTTGCTTTGCGAACTGATGGCAAACAACGGTGTGTCGCCCTTGAGCTTGATGTAGTGGAGGACCACTTCATCACTGATGCCGATGCCCACACCGATGTGGGAGGCTTCGGCTGCTTTATATGCCAATTCCCGGGCGTTTTTGTTTTCTTTTTCTAATACGACGAAGGGAATACCTTCTTCTTCAATCCCCAATGTGACTTCCGTCACAATATCCTTTGGTACGCTGTTTTTGGCGTAGAAGACGTTAATCTCCGGTTTTGGCGCGTCAAAGCTGGCATTCATGATTATTCACCTTCGCAATATGCGAGCACCAGCCCCGTCGCGACGGCGTTTCTGGGTCCTTCACATCCGCGGATATTGGCGCGGCCGGCTACGATGGAGTAGCGTGACAGCGCGTCGGTGATCATCTGCGGGATTTCAAAGTCGAGGGATGAACCGCCGACCATGGTGACAAACTCTATGTCACGCGCATTACCGGTGGGAGAAACTCTTTCCAGTGAGCGAATCGCGTTGACGACAAATACCTTTTGTTTGGCGTCTTGACGAACCTGGACGATGCGTTCCATTTTGTGGTTGCCGGGAATCGGAACCATGCCTTCGGGTTTTAAGATAACCACGCGGGCAAAGGTACGGGGATCGACGGGTTCGGAGAAGAACTGTACCGATCCGTCTTCATGACGAATGTGATACATGCTCTCCACATGAGCCAACGGATAACGTTTGATATCTTCGGGAATTGCAGCATCTTCAAAGCCAAGCTCCGATTGAATGAGCATGGTGACCATGTTGCCGGCTCCGGCCAAGTGAATGGAGTGGATATCTCCGGCGCGGTTGATGATGGCAGCGTCGGTTGATCCGGCGCCCATATCCAAGATGGCCATCGGCTTATTGGAGCCCGGTGTGGTGAGCGCGCCGCGGATGGCCATATCGGCTTCCACGCCACCGACTTCGACTTTCACACCGAGTTCTTTTTGAAGTTCTTCGGCAATCATGGTCATTTGGAGTTTATCCGCTTTGACCATCGCAGCAATACCGACGGCGTTTTCCATGGAGAATTCTTCCGCGACCCCACCTTGAACCTTTTGAGGAACAAAGGTGTCGACAGCAAGTAAATCCTGGATTTTGATGTTTGCCGGCGGTTGATTGGTGAGGTTTGACATAACCTGGCGCACTTTTTCAAGCATGCCGCCCGCGTTGGTGCCGGGTTCACCTGTGACATCATCGATGGGAGCCACACTGCGAATGGCTTCCATGATTTTTTCCGCACCGTCGTCAACGTTGATTTCCGTCTTTTTGTGCTCACCCTGAATGAAGATTTTCCCTGCGGGGATTTTACGTTCCTTGACGTCACCGGCAGGGGTTTTGATGACAACCGCGGAGCGATTGCCGATTAAGGCACGGGAGATCGGAACAACTTGTTTGGTTTCGTCCGAGTTCAAGTCAAACACTGTCGCGATTCCGTAGGGATTCGACAATTGTTCGACGACGCGGCCGGGTTCGGCAACTTCGACGGCCGCCCGCATTCCGAGGGGCACTTTGTCGATGAGGCCGACTTCGTCGACGATGGGAATTTTGTGTTCGAGCCGATTGTTGATGAGCACACCGTCATCGCGTTGAACAATGGCGCCGTTGACGTGAACGCCGGCGGCAACCGCTTTGTTGATCATGGCAGATGAGGTGTCAAAATCGATCTCGCGGGGAATAATCACAATAACAGCATCGCCTTTGGATGCTTTATTGAGTTCTCGAATATTGATGGTTGTACCTACGCCGGTTCCAAGACCGCCAGGAGTTGACGGGTTGTGACCGATCATTGTTGATTCGGTAATGATGGTTTCCGTGATGGTTTCCATCGCCACGTCGCCGATAACCGGCGCCGCTTCGTTCAATCGAATCAAATCAACATCTTCAACGGATAAACCAGCTTTTTCAAGGGCTTGTTTTAAGGAGGCGAAGACACCGTGAATGTTTTGTCTTGTGCCTTTAATACCGGTTGTCGGCACGATGCCGCTGGCCAAAAATTCCGGCGTGCTGTCGGTCACTCTGGCCAAAGCGGTTTCGGTACTGGCGTTACCGATATCAATTCCTGCAATAATCATATTTCCTCCAAACAATCCTGTTCATTATAAAGTTACGGCCGTCCCGCCATTGGGACGGCCGAGGATGAAAGCTATTAGCTTATTTAAATTCTCTTGTTCTCTTTCTGTTGTATCCGACTTCGGCAGCTTCAGCAACTAAGGAAGCGGAAACAGGCGCGTTGTATTTGGTCTTGAGTTCATCGGCAATCGCGTCGAGTTCTTCTTTGGTGGAACGATACGGACGGAGTGCGTTGTAGATTTCAAGCAAACGAGCATCGGGAACAGCGATGAGTTCGGCAGCTCTGCGAAGGTTGCGGCCGAAAGCATCACGATGGACAGAATCAGCAACCTGAGCCTGGAGTTCCAGGGTGTGGGGGTTGATTCTTAAGTCTTCGGGCTTGAGTTCGCCGGCCAGGAGTTTTTCCAAAGTTAATTCTTTGTAGGGAATACCCGTAGCCGAAACGATGAGTTCAGGTCTTTTATCACCGATCGGATAATCGGCTTCAGTAACTGTGGCACCACCGGCGGCCGGAGCGGCAGCAGCGGGAGCGTCACCGGACATAGAGGCCATGACCTGTTTAACGATTTGTTCTAACATTTGTTCTTGAGTCATATTATCACCTCTTATTTGAATGTAACCTTCATTTCAACCGGTTTTTTACCGAGGACAACGCTCTGGACTTCTTTCAAGTACAGGAGAGCGGCGCGAGCCTGATAGGCGGGACGAGCCATCTGGTCGTTTTTGACCGGGACGGGGTTCGGGCTTTCGCCTTTGGCATATTTCGCGGCGTTTTTACCGATTGCACGATAGGTATCCAAATCGATCAAAGGACATTGTGAGAACAATTCCAGGTTAGCCAACTGAGGCAGGTCTGCCTGATGGATCAGGGCAGTACCGCGGCTCTGAATACCGATAGCGATACCGGAACCAGAGAATTCAGCGGCGCAGTCATGACCGATAACAGCAACGTCGCCGGAGCGGTATACTTTGATAACGCGGGCTTTGCAGCCTTCTTCTTCGATACCGGCGATCATTTCTTTCAAAATAGCTGAGTGCGGCACACCAATGATATTGGTGGTTTGTTCTTCTGCGAAGGCCGCGGAAATACCGATGACCACTTCGTTTGCGTCAGTGCCTTTTTTAGCTTCGCCGATGGGAGTCAGTTCAACGCCTTCGGCAGCGGCTGCAGCGCTTTCTGCGGGAGCAGCGGGAGCAGCATCAGCGGTAGTCATTTCTTTCAAAACATCTTCGATGATACTTTTTAACATTTGTTCGTTGATAGCCATTATATACACCCCTCTCCGTTAGATTGTCGCCGGGTCATCAGCCCACGGAATATCCTTCATCTGGTTCCAGCGTTCTTCAGAGATGACATAACCGGTCTGGACGCCGTGATAGTCATTCTTGTAGTTGACGGCAGAAATAACTTCCCAATCTTCAGAGAGTTTGGAAGCGGTATGCAGGTAGTCACCGGCACATTTCTGGAGCTGGATGTTGAAGATAGATTCGGCAACATCGGGGAAGCCACCGCGATCGAGGGCTTTGATGAAGTCAACAGCGGTAGCACCGCGGCCGAGGAGATCATCAACAGCTTTGAGGTCGGCAACGACATCACGATCGGGCATGTCTTTAGAACCATTAGCGTAGGTTCCGGCTTCAACTTCTTCATCGGTGATTTCGGTCAGGCCTAATTCTTTGAAGAGAGCCTGCATTGCGCGAGCGGCTTTCGCACGGGCGGCAACGACAGTGTCTTCATCGGCAGGCTGGAGACCGGCATCGATTTTAAGGTCGCGTTGGATAACATTCCAGTCATCATAGTCTTCGGCATCCCAGTTGGAACCGGCGAACATGTTATCGTAGTTCGGGGTTGCGGAATAACCGGAGCAGATGTAGTCGGTACCCGGAATCATTTGCATGAGGGAACGAGCGCAGCGACGGAGGTCAGAATGTGTAAAGGTCTGGTCGTTGGAGGACGCACATTCGAGGTCGAGGCAGGCGGCCAAGAGGTTTTCTGCCAAGATTTCACGAATACCGGAGGGAACACCGGCGGGCACACCAACGCAGGAAACGGAACCGTTCTGAGTACCTTGGACGCCGGCGCCTTTTGTGACATAGAGGCAGCGAGCTTCCAAATAGAGCATGGATTTACCTTCGGCATAACCCATCTGGACTTCGGAACCGGAACCGGATGTAAAACGCATTTTCAGACCACGGGAAGCGTAGCAGGAAGCCAAGAAAGCTTTGGAATAGGGAGTGTCATCGCCATCCATGAAAACCGGTTCTGTACCATAGACAGAAATGGTTTCAGCATAAGCGGTGTAGCCTCTCATACCAAGGTCAAGTTCGGTAGCTTCTTCGACAGCGCATTGTGTCAGGATACCGGGGCGGCCGACGTTGGCGCCGATCATGATCGCGAGAGCGTTGAAGGGAGCGTAACGGGCAACACCAACGGTGGTTTCCATTTCATCAAATCCACGGATGGCAGCTTCAGCAGCATCGCAAGCGATCTGAATCATGTTATCCTTAACGTTCGTAACGTGGCATTGGTTGGACGGCATCAGACGAGCACGCATTTTGTTTTGCGCCATCATCATTTCGAGAACCGTCATTTTGTTCAAAACATCGACGATTTTCGCCGGTGTAATGGATGTGGTTATGTCGACAATTTCAGCTCTGGGAACATGGATGTCGACGAGTTTGTTCGCAATTTCAAGCGAATCGATCTTCATGTATTCTTCTGCTTTTTCCAGACGAATACCATAGTTTGCGATGAAGGTATCGAGCATATCGAAATCTTCACGTTTTTTACCGTCCATTTCGACGATAACGCCGTTTTCGATCTTCAGACTCGGCTTCGGATCGCCGTCGCTGTTCATAGCGATGAGACCGACTTCCGGCCATTCTTTAACGAAACCGTCTTTTTTTACCGGACGAGCATCAAGAGCTTCAAATCTTTTTGATCTCATATAATCATTCCTCCTATTAGTCTCTTTGATAATTTGAAATTCAGATTAGACTTAGATATAAGGAGTTGTGGTCGGCGGGCAGGGTCCACCAAGAGCTTCAAGAGCTTGACGACCGGCGTCACGAGCGGCATAAACAGCTTGACGAACAGCACCGGCATCACCGTATACGTTGATGAAACCTTCGTTGGAGTTTTTGGTGCCTTCATCAGGATTGCAATAAGAAATCAATTCGACGTTAGCAGCTTTGAGGGCGATATCGCTGATGAGAACACCGATACCAGCGGGAGCAGCTAAGATAAGCGCATAGGCTTTACCGATGGGAGCGCCAAATGCTTGGTTGCAAGCGAAGGAAGCACGAGCGGTGTATTGGAATTCCAAGTGACCGGCATCGTTGCCATAGACATCGCCAAAATGTTTGTCGGTTTCGACGAGAGCGACTTCGACAGCACGTTTCGCATCGGAAACATCTTCAGCACCGAAGACTACGAGGCAACCATGGCCAGCGCCGCCTTTGGTATCGCGAGCGAGTTGGCAGATAACCATTTCAGTGTTGGTCGCTTTGACAGCTTCGTCAGCGGCCATGATCTGCGGACCAGCTCCGGTACGGCTGGAAATAATACCGATTGAACGATATTTCGGGTCGATTTTCATTGCTTCGTGCAATTCAGCGTTAACGTTAGCAATAACGAGACCAATGGTATCGCCGATAGCTGTGCCGACAAATTCGGTTAAACCGCAGGTACCTGTAGCAGCTTGGCTTGCGGGTTCTTCGACTTCGTCCATTTTCTTCATGACTTCTTCCATCAATTTGTTCATCAAATCGTCTTTCATTAATTCACACCTCCATTAATTATTAAAGTTTGGGTAACATTTTTTCCACATCTTGATGTGGTCTCGGAATAACATGCACTGAAACGACCTGACCTACTTTGTCAGCCGCCGCAGCGCCGGCATCAACTGCCGCTTTGACAGCGCCCACATCGCCACGTACCATAGTGGTCACAAGACCGGAACCGATCTTTTCGTAGCCTGTGAACTCGACATTGGCAGATTTGACCATAGCATCGGTGGCTTCGATGACACCGACAAGACCTTTGGTTTCAATCATGCCCAAAGCTTCACTTGCCATAAGCTTCATCCTCCTTGATGTTTTTTACTTTTATATTTTATAACATTCTTTGGGGTAATTACTTGCACACATATTATAAAAAAACCTGTTTTTTGATTGTTTTCATACCGTTTTCAAAAATTGACGTGTTTTCATTGCTAATACCGCGCTTTAGGCTTTTTTAAGCTTTTTGAGATTGTTTTCAAATCGGGAAAGTTTCGTTTCAGCTTTTTTGATTTTCGTTTTCTTTTTTTGATTCGCAACAGATAATTTTTTGTCCTGCTATTTTGTCAATAGCCCTGCTTCACAATTGGTAGTTCCCGTGCAATTGTTATCCCATTTTTTAACTGCGCAACAGCAAACAACCATCAATTGGTTTTCTGTTTTCAACTTTGCTTTTGACAGTCAATCACGATCATGTTCATAAGACACCAATGTTTCTCAACGCCTTTATTTTTGACAGATGCCTATATATCCTATATATAATAATGAATATTTTTATTATGCCATTTTCACTATCATTCGATTGCTTTGCTTGCCATCGTCTATGATGATATCTATCAAATTATTCTGCCAAAGCTTTTCTTTATACGATTGATCTTGACGCAAAGCATAACGCGGGCGCGTGTTTTTAGCCCCCAAGGCATTTTTTATTTGTACAATATTATATGCAATCCCACAAAGATGGTGACATTACGTCATATCTGTGCTATAATATTGTCTCAATCATAACAATGGGAGGAAATGATGTATTCTAAAGAGACAGTTCTTGTCAACCGGATTGGCCTTCAGGCAAAGGCAGCATCGGAATTTACGCGCCATGCCACGCAATTTAGTTCCGATATTAAAATTATAAATTGTGATAACGGCCAAACGGGAGACGCCAAGTCAATCATTTCCGTTATCGGTCTGTCGCTTCCCAAAGGGACACGCATCGAGATTGAAGCCGACGGCGACGATGAACTGGAAGCTGTCGAAAATCTCATCGCTTTGGTGGAAGATCGTTTTGGCGAAGAAGAATAAAGCTTTTGTGTTTTAATGCTGAATATTAAACGATAAGCCTCTGCCGGCACCGGCGGAGGTTTTTTGTATGGCGAGGCATTCTCTCGGAATTATATATTAAGAACTATAAAAAATGATTCCTTTTGATTTTCCTCCGCCGCGTAAGTTCTTTCGGTTATTTGCTTTTTTATTTCTCTTTGTTTTTCTTTCTCGTTTTTTCACAAATTAGATGTCAAGGACTTTTTTGACATAATCCATTCGTTTAAATACCATTCACTGCATAAGTATTGACAAATTTTTCGGCTATTATTATTTTAATCAAATGTATATCTTTACATTTTTAAAATTGTATTTTAAAATATCTTTAATATTTTTAAACGGAGGAATCTATGAAAAAATTATTTTCCATTTCTTTTTTCCTTACACTTTTAGCGATTCTGCTTTTTTCGCCAACCATCATAGCCGCGGAAAAAACCGTGTATATCGATCAAACCGTCGGCGTCGACAGTGACACAAATGACGGCTCCGCTTCCGCGCCGTTTCAGTCAATATCGAAAGCTCTGTCATCCTCCGAAGGAAATGACGATCTCATCATTATTTTAAACAATTGCTATACATTAAACGATTCTCAAACTTTTAACGCTCCGCTTAAAGAAGACGGCACACCTCGCGCCGTCACCATCGAGCCATCGGCATCCGGTTATTTTTCAATTGGAGGCGGCAACAATGCCGACATTGTTTTTAAAGACATCACCTTTGACGGCAGCCAAAGCGTCGAACGCTCAAATTCAGTTTTTTCCATGACAAGCGGAACCCTCACTTTTGACAATGTCAATATCCGCAATATTTGCCACATCGAGCAAGACAACTCTTATATACAATTAAAGGATGGCTCTTTCGCGCGGATCGACGGCGGAACCCTTCACATGCGAAACGGGTGTACCATTCAAAAATGCGGAGGTCAAAACGGCATCTTTTATGTTAATTCGAACGGCACGATGACAATCTCCGGCGATACCGCTCGTTCCATTGTTTTTTCTGAATGCCATTCAACCGCCGACGGCGTCATCTATAACATCGGCGCCCTTTCCGTCGATCACGCGGATTTTCAAAAGAATCAAGCCAATAACAGCGGCGGCGCGATTTTTAATAAAGGCATGGCGACCATCAGCTATACAAGTTTTGATAACAACAAGGTCCTTGCAAGCAATAACGCTTCGTATGGCGGCGGCGCGATTTACAACTATTCAACTTCAGCCAATAAAGCGATAAGCATTGATATATCCAATTGTCGATTCACAAACAATAAGTCTGTTAATTTCGGCGGAGCGGTCAACAATCACGGGACGTTTAACGGAACCGATCTTACTTTTGAAAACAACACCGCTCAAAATGGTTCAGCTATCTACGCGGCAACCACTAAAGTGACTCAAAATAATAGCACCAAAGAAAAATCTATCGTCAATTTGACGGACTGCACGACCGCCAACAATCAATCAATTTTGACCGACTCAAACAACCTTACCCTTTGCGGCGGAACCTATCAAGGCCCGATTCAATTAGGTACCAACGCTACCAATGTCATCGTCAAAAAAGATGACGCTCCTCAGAATACTGTAATCTCTGATCTTCGACTTGGTAACGGACAATATATCAATTACAGCGGCGGCTTTACGAAAGATTGCCGTGTTGATTTTCACAAAGAAAAAGAAAGCATAACAAACCCTTTACAAATTGTTCAAGGCCAATTTAACAGCGAAGCGGAAATCAATGCCTTTCATTTAAATGATGATCAATACAGATTGGAAATTGTTAATAACGAATCCAATAATCATTTAAAAGCCGTTGAAAAACAGGAAAACGGAACTACACTCAATCCCTCAATCAATTATGCCGAAGAAACCGCGGGTGTCGATACCGCCATGGAGTGGAAAACCAGCAATTCCGGTACCCAATGGCAACCCTGCCGAATTGATATGCCCCTCGGCGAGTTCGGCTGGGACGGCACAAAAGCCGTTGACATCTTCGTGCGTTACGCCGCGACAAACGACCTCAAGCCGAGCGCGGAAGTTTCCCTCACCATTCCCGCCAGGCCAAACGCGCCGACAGGCCTCACGCCGCATGATGAATCGACCTACGGTGCAGACGACGGCAGCGTCGAAGGCGTCACGAACGACATGGCCTACCGCACCATCTCCGATGATGGACAAACTGTTGGAGAATGGACAGATGTTGATACAAGCGTTGACTTTGATTCGTCAAAAGGCAAGTTTAACCATCTCACGCCGGGCAGCTATCAATTCAGAATCAAAGCAAGCGAGAATAGCTTTGCCTCGCCGCCCGGCGAAATCCTTGAAATCAAAGCGGGGGCCAAGCCGGTCAAGCCCGCCGTCAAGCCGCTGCCCGATCTGAAAAAGCAAATCAATTATACCGATGAAAGCATCACGGTGACAAAAGGCATGCGTTACCGCGCCGCAGATGGGAAATGGTTCCCCTGTGAGGGCACCATGCCCCTGGAGACCTTCGGTTGGGACGGCAGTGTCGAGGTGACCGTCACCTTCCGAGATCAAGACGGCAGAAAAAACACGTTGACGATTCCGCCCCGGGCCGCTATTGAGGACGGCGTGTTAAACGCCGTTGATGAGGCGGTCTATGGCCAAGGGGGAGCAATCACCGGTGTGAACGAAAATATGGAATACCGCCCGCTGCCCGATATCACAACTGAATCGGAAGGCGAAGACTGGATCGACTGCGCCGCTTCTCCTCATTTTGACAAGGCCGCAGGCACACTCAAAAACATGCCGGCCGGCGATTATCAATTCCGAACAAAAGCGTCAGTCGGTCACTTTGCCGGCATGCCCGTCACCGTCACCGTCCGCAGCGCAAGTCTTCCGATTCCCCAAATCGCTTACCGCGTTCACGGAAAAAACTACGGCTGGAGCCAGGGCGAGAAAATCTCGGGAGAAACCGCCGGCACCACCGGTGAGTGTCTGCGGGTGGAAGCGATCAACCTCAAAATTTTAAGCGATAACGAGGCAACACAAAACCTAAGCGCCGCCTACCGGGTGCATATGGCCGATATCGGCTGGAGCGATTTTGTGAAAGACGGAGAGACAGCGGGAACCACCGGTGAATGCAGACGCTTAGAAGCCTTTGAAGCAAAGCTAACCGGCGAGCATGCCGGTCAATACAATCTGTGGTACCGAGTGCATGCCAAAGACATCGGTTGGATGCCCTGGGTGAAAAACGGCGAAACCGCCGGCACCACTGGTGAATGCAGACGCATCGAGGCCATTGAAATCAAAATCCTGGCGGCCGATGACAATCCCCCTGGGATCAATTAAGGACTCACGGCAGTTAGACAATTTCTGCATCATTGATGAATCCCAAGATATGCTAAATCTCCACGGTAAATTAAATCCGAGCGATTACCGGTGAACTCGTCATCTCTGACAAAACACGATCGGGACAGTAACTAATACGAGATTTTTGAATATCCAAAAAGAAAACAGCGATGCCCTTAAAGCACAGCTGTTTTTTATTTGTATCGCGCTAGATTTCTCCGAATCCGCCTTCAACCATTGCCGCCAGGGCTTTGACGGCTTCTTCTTCGTCTCTGCCTTCGCCGATGATTTCAATTTCGGTGCCTTGAGCAAGTCCCATGGCCATGACGCCGATGACGGATTTTCCGTTCATGATGCTCTCCGGCGGTGTCAGCCGTTTGATGTGTATGTCGGCTTTGAAAGTCGACGCCTTTTTACAAAATTCAGCCGCGGGCCTGGCGTGTAACCCGGTGGGATTTTTGATCTCAATTTTTTGACTGTACATTCAATCACTCCTTTTTCTGTGAAGTTGTCCTTAGACAAACAACGCGTCCTGAAGCTTACGGAGTTGAACGATGAGGTTATCATTGTTCAATTTGACGTGATCATACGTGATAATTTCGCCTTTTTTGACATCTTTGGTGAGGACGGTTTTGCTGTCCACCAGACCCATGGGCAGAGCGTTTTGGGCATCGGCGTCCTCGGCGCTCATAAAGGTGCCGCGGATGGTGTAGCCGCCGATTCCGTCAAGGCATTCGCCGGCTTTCATGTCTTTTTTGGCGACGGTGATGGTTTCGGCGACCCGCCCGAAACGGGGAATGAGGGTGGGTTCGTGATCGATGCAGGCTTTGGCGACGGACATCGGCGTTTCCAGCGAGCAGAGGTGATAAGGGCGATACAGCGTGTAGTTGGGGCCTTTTCCCATGCTGACGTATTCCAGTTCGGCGGCCACATCGGGCTGGTCAGTGCCGATGATGACAAAGACGCCGGGGGCCACGCCGTTGATATACTCAATGACGCCGTAGTGATTTAAGACCCCGCCGCGGCCTTCGCTTTTGAGGCTTAAGACATCATTGAGGCCCGCGAGGTCGGAGGCCGCGCCGTGGGCGCCGATCACATCAGGTTTAAAGCCGGTAGCGTTGGCCATCGCGGTCATTTCCACCATGGTTTTGGTGCCGTCTTTAAAGGAGCAGATCATTTTGGGGGAGGCCCCGCGCCGATGGGCTTCTTCGGCAACGGTCTCCGGCGTGCATTCCAAATCAATGGCGTTGTTTTTGCCTTTGCCCACGACTTTGACGTCAAAGCCCATGGCCGTGGCATAATCGTACATTTCGATGACGGCGCCGGGTTCATCCCCCGCGGAGCCCGTGTAGACCACGCCGGCGTTTTGGGCGAGTTTATACAAAATATGACCGATGCAAACATCGGTTTCCACATTGAGCATGCAGATGTGCTTGCCGGCGTTGATGGCGTCCATCGCGACTTTCGCGCCGACTTCCGGCACGCCGGTGGCATCGACGGCGCAGTCAATGATGTCGCATTTGGTGGCGATTTCGTTGTTTTGGGTGACGATGAATTTTCCTTCCGCGAGCAACTTGTTGGCTTCTTCGACGGTTTCGGCTTCCACAAAGTCAACGCCTTCCGTATAGCCGGAATGGAGATAGGCGCGTTTGGCGTTGTCCAGCACGACATCGACGACAACCACGGGGTCCATGCCTTTCATTTTGGTCATTTGCGCCGCCATGCCGCAGCCCATCTGACCGGCGCCGACAATACTCGCTTTAATCGGTCTGCCTTCGTCTTCCAGCTTTTGTAGTTTGGACATCATATTAATCATTAATTTGTACCTCTTTCTTGAATCAAACTCTGTGACATTGTGATCACTGTGGACAAATGAAAAATTAATTCATGTCGTCGCAATCTCTTGAGTCAAGGCATTTTTCTTATCTCTCTGGTACTATTATAGACTTGATTCATTAAATATCAATTATAGATTTTTTGTGTTTTGCTTATTACGCCTTATCATCGCCGATCGAAACCCGAATATAATTCCCATCATTTTTTACAAATGATAAATAAAATCATTGTTTTTTTCTGAAATATCCTTTAAAATGAAATTGAAATTGATTAGGAGCGTACAAATGAAAAAGAATATTATCAATGATCAGCGCATGATGCTGAAAGTGGCCGACTTGTATTATAACCGGGAACTGAGCCAGCAGGACATTTCCGACACACTCAATATTTCCCGGCCGACTATCTCCAAGCTGCTCAAAGCCGCCAGGATCTCGGGCATTGTGCGCGTGACGGTTAACGACTTTACCGGAAGAAAATACTTCCATTTGGAACAGGCCATGGAGGACGCCTTCGGCCTGAAAGAGGTGCTGATCGTGGACACCGCGGACAATCCCGACGCCACCAAGGATGCCATCGGACAAGCCGGTGCCGTGTATCTCACCCAGATTTTGCGGGACGGCGATATTGTGGGGGTGTCGATGGGGTCAACCTTAGCCAAAATGGTGAATTATCCGCAAGAGGCGTTTTTTTCGGGGGTGACTTTTGTGCCGCTGACCGGCGGCATCGGCACGCTTCCGAGCCGCCTGCACAGCAACGCCATCGCCGAGGGGCTTGCCGAAAATTTCGGAGGCGGTTTTCTGCAGGTTCACGCCCCGGCCATGGTCTCCCGCATCAAGGCCAAAACCGAACTGATGAAGGAGCCGAGCATCAAGCGCGTTTTAAAAAAAGCGCGCCGCGCGGACATCGCGTTATTCGGCATCGACGCGCCGACACCGGACTCGACCATTGTCAAAACCGGCTATATCAATAATGAAATGCTGCAAAAAATGGCCGAGGCGGACATCTGCGGCGAAATCTGCATGAATTTTTATGATCGGGACGGCCATACCGACCGTTTCGCCTACAACGAGACGGTGATCGGAACGCCGATTCAAAGCCTGAAAAAAATCCCTTATGCCGTCGCGATGTGCTTCGGGGAGCACAAGGTGCCCGCCATTTTGGGAGCGATGGCCGGCGGCTATATCAACGTGCTGATCACGGATTTGCAAACCGCAAGGCTGCTGATGGCCTCCCGGGAAGCAGACGTCGCGGATGAACCATAAGGAAATAATGACAAAATTTAACCCGGCGAAAAGCCGGGTTTTTTGAATGGGACACGTCTTGCTTTCAAAGGGTTCTGCCGGTTTCCGCGAGACCCCGGCAGATGGCTTCGGCCATTTCCCGAACGCGGACTTCGGAATCCGGGGCCTTTAAGATGCCGCTGGTGGAGCCGGCCGCATCTCCCCCGTGGATAATGACGTTGCGGCAATCCTCGGCGGTGGTGATGCCGGAGCCGATCATGACGGCGATTTCGGTGTCAACGGCTTTGATACGGGCCACACAGGCGTCGATATAGCTATCGTCCGCCGCCACCCCGGTCCCGATGAGTTCCGTGGGTTCGGCGAGAATGGCATCGGGGTGCATCATGGCCAGAGCTTCGGCTTCGGCCACGCTGTCGGCGCAGGCAATGCTGAACAGGCCCAGTTCTTTTGCCCGGATGATATTTTGATAAAGATCGTGAAAGGTCAGGGGATTCTCAGCGTGGTTTAAGACCACGGCGCCGGCGCCGGCGGCTTTAATGGCCTCGGGCAGCAGATGGCCCATGCCCCGGCCGGGAGATAAAGGCATCATACTTTGGGCTGTGACGATGATGTGCTCGGTTTGCTCGGCGATCAGGCGAATGTCCGGATACGGACAGGTGAAATAGATGGTCAGGCCCGTGTCCGATGCCGTTTGATCCGCCGCTTTAGCGAGTTTGAGGGATGCCTCGCCGTAAAGATAGGATTTGGGATTGACCATGAGAAAGGGGGTGACCGATGATTTCATAACATTGCCTCCAACTTGATTTTGGGTTTAGTTCTGCTTTCCTTCGGATTTTTATTCATCTTAGCATCTTCCGATTTTAAAATCAAATTCATTCATGGCTCTTTTTGCCTTTTGCAGAATTTTTCCATTTTTTCTTTTTATGAAACGCGAATCCCATTTCTTTTTATCCGTAAACAATTTTCAATTTGATGATTTCGGCATTTAAATCTTCAAAGACTTACCCCTTAAACACCTTTATTTTTCTATCTGTACGCTTCAAAACAAAAAACGGCACTTCCCAAGAAGGAATGCCGATTTTTTGACGGTTATGATTGACTCTGGTGTTTGGGTGAGGCCAATCGTCTGCGTTTAAGCTCGTTTTTGAGATAGGCCAGGGTTTCGGTCTCGCCGCGGTTTTTGAGCATGGTGAGCAGGGCTTCCAGTTCTTTTTTGGTCTCGGGGTGCATGTAGGGCGAGGTTTTGAGGGGCTCAAAATAGCGCAGGGGATAGTCGTCGGTGTAGGCCTCGCCAAGATAGACTTTGCTGGCCGCCAAGCGGTCGCAAAACATTTCCGCCACGTATTCATAGGGCATGGGAAAGCCGACCATTTCGCGGCGGCCCTCAAGGTCCTGATCGATCCAGTATTCGTAGTGGTGTTTGTTGCGCCCTTTGTGGTGCAGCCACGCGGTGGAGACGCCGAGTTTTTCTCTGGCGACGGCGTTGGGGCTGCGGGTGCCGGCGTAAAACCTGGCGCCGGTTAAGAATTCCGACGGCGCGTATTTGGACAGATCATGGCCAAGGCCCTGTCGATAGAGCCCGATGGTAAAACAGTATTTGGTTACCAGGCGTTTGTGCCGGTTGATGGTGCGCAAGTGGTCTTTCGCGTTTTGAAATGTGATGCTCATGGGGTTTCTTCTCTATGACATTTTTTTGTTTAGCAATGGGGCTGGTGCCCTTCCCCTTCGGCGGCGCCTTCGGCCAGGGTTTTGCCGAGGGTGCGCCAGCCAAGTTCGGCGCATTTGACCCGGGCGGGCATTTTGGAGACGCTTTGAAGGGCCGCGGCTTCCTCCAAGGCTTCAATTTCCGCGTCGTCGGCTTTCCCCTGAATCATGCGCATGAAGCCGTCGGCCAGGGTCATGGCCTCTTCGGTGGATTTGCCGACAATCAGATCGATCATCATGTCGGCGGACGCCTGGGAAATGGCGCATCCGCTGCCGACAAAGGCCGCGTCCTCGATGACGCCGTCTTTGATTTTGAGCTGAAGGCGAATGTCGTCGCCGCAGCTGGGATTGACGCCTCTGTGATCGGCGGTGGCGCCTTCGAGATCGTGTTTGTGGGCCGGATGGAGATTGTGTTCGTTGATGATTTCTCGGTAAAGTGATTTAAGATCCATAGCCTAGTTCCTTTCTGACGTTTTCCAGAGCAGCAGCAAAACGGTCTACCTCGTCTTCGGTATTGTAGAGATAGACCGAGGCTCTGCAGGCGGCGCCGATGCCCAGATGGGCAAGCAGCGGCTGGGCGCAGTGATGCCCGGCCCGGACGCAGATGCCGTCGGTATCCAAAATGGAGGCGACGTCATGGGGATGACAGCCCTCGATGTTAAAGGAGACGATGCCGTGATGATCGGCAGGGTCATCGGAGCCGAGGATGCTCACATGGGGGATGGCCTTCAACGCGGTCATCATCCGGGCGGTCAGCGCCGTCTCGTGGGCAGCCACGGCCTCAAGGCCGATATCGGTAAGGTAGTCGATAGCGGCGGCCAGACCGACGGCGCCGCCGGCGTTGACAGTGCCGGCTTCAAATTTGTGGGGAAGCTCGGCGTAGGTGGCGTCCTCCCGGGTGACATACTCGATCATTTCGCCGCCGGAGAGAAAGGGCGGCATGGCCTCCAGCAGGGTCTCTTTGCCATAGAGGACACCGATGCCCATGGGGGCCAAGAGCTTGTGCCCGGAAAAGGCGAAAAAGTCGGCGTCCAACGCCGTGACATCCACCGGGGCGTGGGGGGTGCTTTGGGCGCCGTCGATGACGACCACCGCCCCCGCACTGTGGGCTTTGGCGATGATGGACTCGACGGGCAGCGAGACGCCAAGGACGTTGGAGACCTGGGCGACGGCGACGATGGCGGTGCGCTCATCGATGAGGGAATCGATCTGTTCTTCGGGGTATTGGCCTTCGGGGCCGCATTCGAGATAGCGAAGTTCAGCGCCGGTTTCCCTGGCGACCATTTGCCAAGGCAGGATGTTGCTGTGATGCTCGCTGACGGCGATGACGATATTGTCTCCGGCCTTCACCCGGGTTCTGCCGTAGCTGTAGGCCACGAGGTTTAAGGCCTCGGTGGCGTTGCGGGTGAAGATGATCTCGGATGCGCTTTGGGCGCCGATAAAGGCCCTGACGGTTTCCCTGGCCCCTTCGTAGGCTTCGGTGGCGGCCACGCTTAGGCCGTAGAGACCCCGGAGGGGGTTGGCGTTTTGGGTGTTGTAGTAGTTCACGACGGCGTCAAGGACCTGCCGGGGTTTCTGGGTCGTCGCCGCGTTGTCAAAATAGATGAGATCGGATCCGGCGAGGATCGGAAAATCCCCGCGGATATCCTGTAAAGCTTGATTCATAAATTCTCCTTGTGTGGTTGAAGCGCTTTTTAGCTCAGCGCGTCCACCGAGGCGGTGACAGCGGATCGGACGGTTTCGGACGGAATGTGGCGAACCACCGTGCCCACCTTGCCGGCCACCATCAGGCGGCGGGCGGTCTCTTCATCGATGCCCCGGGTTTTGAGATAGAACAATATGTCCTCGGAAAGTCTGCCGATAGAGGCGGCGTGACGCCCCTCGACATCTTCCTCCTCGCAGAGGATGATGGGCATGGATTTGTTGATGAGGGCATCATCCAAAAGCAGAACGTCCTCTTCCTGATCCCCTGTGGAGCCGGCGGAGCCGCTGCGAAAGTCGATGGTGCCCCGAAAGGTTTTCTCTGAGTCCTTTGAAAGCACGCCGTGAAGGCGCATGGTGCTTTCGGTGTCCCGTCCCCGCTGAACGGTGACGTCATTCATTTCGAGCAAATCATTTTCCGCGAGGTCATAGGCACAGTCGAAATGAAAGGACGACCGGTCTCCCCGCTGATCGATGGCACAACCGGCATAACAACGGCCGGTGCCGACCACCACACGGGTATAATCAAAAACCGCGTCCTCTTCCAGAACGGCGCCGGTGTCGTCCATGACGGTGAAATCATCGCCGGCCAAACACACCCGGATGAGGTGACATTTGGCGCCGCGCCCGACATGGGCTCGGACGAGTCTGGCGGCAAATCCTTTTTTGCCGTCGTCTCCGCGAATGACGTCGATGACGGTGGCCTCGCGTCCCTCGGGCACGCGGATGATTTGGGAGACGGCGTTGACGCTGTCGGTGAGCAGGATGTCTCCTGTCTCCCCGTTTAGGGCGGCGGTGCCTTCGGGAGCGGTGTCGAAGATGACGGGCTGCTCCGCGGTGTCGGAAAAGGTGAGGATGTATCCCCGGGCGTGGCCGTCCATGAAGGCCTCAAACTCGGCGCCGAGGCCCGTGGCCACAGCCTGTTCGGCATAGATGGCGGTCTTGCCGGCGATGACCCGTTCTCTCTCGCCGGTGCCGAAGGCGTCCAGGGCGGCTTTGATGCCGGCGCTGTCCGCGGTTTTAAGGTCAATTCCGGGCCGGTCGTGACCCGACACGGCGCTGACCAGGGGAAGGGTTTCCCCGAGATCGACGGAGACGCCGGCGTCGTTGACACCAAGACGGTTCCAAGTGAGGGCGGGTAAATGGGCGACCCGCAACGTCAGGTCATGTCCGTCCCCATGGCCCGCGCGCCGCGCGGCCTTGTGATGTGTGGGTTGATGGTTGAAGTTAAGATTGTTCATTGATTTTCCTTGTTTTGACGTGGTGAATCGTTGGGTGGCTTTTGTGCCGGGGCGCCGCGGCCCATGGCCTCCCCTAGATTAGGGGAGGTGGCATCTCGCCTTTGGCGAGATGACGTAACTGACGTCCCAAGAACATGAGCGAAAGCGAGTGTGATTGGCTGACGGAAGCTATCCGTAGCGTAGCGGAGTGTGAAGGGTTCTTCCGCAAATGGCTGACGGAGCACAATATAGAGCGTAAGCTTTTCGCTATCCTTTTTTGGGCAGATTTCTCGCTGCGCGAGAAATCATCTCCACCCGCTTCGCTCGATAAGTTCGCATGGGCCAAATCATAGATTTGGATGCTCACTTACGCTCAGAACGGCTGTTCCTCGCGGGGGCGCCGCTCGTTGGCTACTCGCTAGGGGTTGACAGATCCTTTTTTGGGCAGATTTCTCGCTGTGCGAGAAAACATCCGCTCGGGCTTTCGCCCTCGCTCGAGCGCCGCTCGTCTTACTTGACTATTCAAAAGGTTTTGACAGATCCTTTTTTGGGCAGATTTCTCGCTGCGCGAGAAATCATCTCCACCCGCTTCGCTCGATAAGTTCGCATGGGCCAAATCATAGATTTGGATGCTCACTTACGCTCGGAACGGCTGTTCCTCGCTCATGCGCCGCTCGTCTCCTTTGGCTTCTCGGTAGGGTTTCGCTTGTCTTTTTTGGGCAGTTTTCTCGCTGCGCGAGAAAACATCCGTTCGGGCTTTCGCCCTCACTCGAGCGCCGCTCGCACCTGCTCGCGGCTTACATATTACCTTCCATTTCCAGTTGGATGAGGTTGTTCATTTCGGCGGCGTATTCCAAAGGCAGCTCTTTGCTGACGGGGCTGGCAAAGCCGGAGACGATCATCGCCCGGGCTTCCTCTTCGGGGATGCCCCGGCTCATGAGGTAGAAGACGGTCTCATCGCTGATGCGTCCGATTTTGGCCTCGTGTCCCACGTCGGCGTCGCCGGTGCGCACGTCCACCGCCGGAATGGTGTCGCTGCGGGAATGGCTGTCGAGCATCAGGGACTGGCAGTCCACGGCGCTTTTGGCGCCCTTCGCCGTCGGCCGGATTTCGATGGCGGAGCGAAAAGTGCCCACGCCGCCGTCCTTGGCGATGGATTTGGTGTTTAAGATGGAGGAGGTGTTTTTGCCCAGATGCACCATCCGGGCCCCGGTGTCGAGGTTTTGCCCCTTGCCAGAGAAGGTGATGCCGGTGTATTCCACATCGGCGCCGTCCCCTTTGAGGATGGTGGTGGGGTAGAGATAGGACACGTGGGAACCGAAGGAGCCGGACACCCATTCCATGCGTCCCCCTTCCTCGACGATGGCCCGTTTGGTGTTGAGGTTGTACATGTTTTTGGACCAGTTTTCGATGGTGGAATAGCGCAGTCTGGCGTTCTTTTTGACGTAGAGCTCCACGCAGCCGGCATGGAGGTTGGCGGTGTTCCACTTGGGCGCCGAGCACCCTTCGATGAAGTGCAGATCGGCCCCTTCGTCGACGATGATCAGGGTGTGCTCAAACTGGCCGGCGCCTTTGGCGTTTAAGCGAAAATAGGACTGGAGGGGAATCTCGACCTTGACGCCCTTGGGCACATACACAAAGGAGCCCCCGGACCAGACAGCCCCGTGAAGGGCCGCGAATTTGTGATCTGTCGGCGGGACGAGTTTCATGAAGTATTCGCGCACCATGTCGGCGAACTCGCCGGTTAAGGCGCTTTCAAAATCGGTGTAGACGACGCCCTGGGCCGCCACTTCGTCCTGCAGGTTGTGATAGACCAGCTCGGAGTCGTATTGGGCGCCGACCCCGGCCAAAGATTCGCGCTCCGCCTGGGGAATGCCGAGGCGCTCAAAGGCGTTTTTGATGTCGGCGGGCACGTCCTCCCAATCGGCTTGCATTTGGGTGTCGGGGCGGACATAGGTGACGATCTCGTCCATGTTGAGCCCGTCGATGGGCGGTCCCCACTCGGGCACGTTCATTTGATAATAGAGTTTCAGGCATTTCTGACGAAATTCGCGCATCCAATCGGGATCGTGTTTTTCGTCGGAGATTTCGGCAACGATGTCCGGGGTCAGACCCTCGGCCACCCGAAAGGCGGCGTCATCGTCATCCTTGAAATCGTACATGTTGGTCTCGGTGCCGAGGACATCTTTTAACTGTTCATCGTCGTTGTCGATGGCCGGGTCAAAATGTCTGGCGCCGCGGGTTTGCTGTTCGTTCATGGCCGGCCTTACCCTTCAAAATCCACAAAGCCCCGCTCGTTGATGACGTCCACGAGCTCCGGACCGCCGGTTTTGACGATTTTGCCGTCGGCTAAGATGTGGGTGTAATCGACGTGGAGGGATTCTAAGATGCGGGTGCTGTGGGTGATGATGAGCAGAGAGCCGCCGCTTTGGTTTTGATAGGCTCTCACCCCTTCGGAAACGGTGCGCACGGCATCGACATCCAGCCCGGAATCGGTCTCGTCCAAAATGGCGAGCTTGGGGGCAAGCATGAGCATTTGCAAGATTTCGGCTTTCTTTTTTTCGCCTCCGGAAAAGCCGACGTTGAGCTCCCGTTCGGCGTAGCTTTCGTCCATGGCCAGGATGTCCATGGTGGCTTTGAGCTCTCCGGCGTATTTGAAGATTTTGATGGGTTTGCCGGTTTTGGCGCGGATGGCGTTTTTGATAAATTCGTTTAAGGTCAGTCCCGGCACTTCCGGCGGGTTTTGAAATGAGCAGAACATGCCTGCCCGGGCGCGCTCGGCCGTTGCCGCCCCGGTGATGTCGGCTCCGTCAAAGGTGATGGCACCGCCGGTGACCTGATAGACGGGGTTGCCCATCAGGGTGCCCGCCAGGGTGGATTTGCCGGCGCCGTTGGGTCCCATGAGGACATGGGTCTCCCCGGGTCCGACAGTGAGATTGACGTGATTTAAGATATTGCCGCCGTCAATGCCGGCACAAAGGTCTGTCACTTGTAATAGGGGTTGAGTCATGACGATTGTTTTCCTTTCGTGAGGTGGTTTATTCTGACGGTTTTCAGCCGTTGTATTTTAATTCCTATTAGTTTGCTTGGAATTGCTGTTTTATTATAGGGATTCCAGCTTGAAAAGTCAACAATTATCCATACAGTTCATGATGGTTTTCACGGGCAAAACAAAATTGAAACCCGGCTCAGCCGAGTTTCTTTCAGAATGATTCATTATTCATTATTTCTCTCACCGCGTAACTGGCCATCAACAACCCCGCAGCTCCGGGGACAAAGCTTAAACTCCCCGGCGGGCGGGTGTTTACCAATGGCGGCTCGTCAGACCACACCACGGGAACGCCTTTGATACCGCGGTTTTTCAGCTCCCTGCGCATGACCCTGGCCAAGGGACAAACCGAGGTTTTCTCGATGGGGGAGACGCGAAGCCGCTCCGGCGCCAGTTTGCCGCCGGTGCCCATGCAGGAGATGACGGACACCCCGGCCTCGACGCAGGCGGCGATGATGTTGATCTTGGCGGTAACCGTGTCCACGGCGTCCAGCACAAAGTCATAATCGGCCATGTTAAACCGCGCTTTGATATCGTCGGTGACAAAGGCTTTGACCGCCGTGACCTCGCATTCCGGGCGGATGTCCCGGTAGCGCGCTGCCGCCGCGGCGACCTTATTCTGCCCGAGGGTGGAATCCAGCGCGATGAGCTGACGATTGAGATTGGACGGAGCGACCCCATCGCCGTCGACGATGGTGAGATGCCCGACGCCCGAGCGAACTAGCGCTTCTCCGGCATAGGATCCCACACCGCCGACACCGAAGAGTAGGATACTCGCGTCATTCAATTTTTTTAGGCCCGCCTCGCCGATTAAGCGGACGGTGCGTTCGTCTTTAGGATTCATGGCAACTCCTTTTTGATCGTACGGAAATGACAGGGCACAATCACGCCCGGCGATTTGATTTAAAAAGTAATTAGCGAGAAGATGGTCTTTCTGTAAGCTTCTTTTTCTTCCGGTGTGCTCTCACCGGTAATCGCAGGCTTGATGAGAGCATCGTCGACGTTGTAGAGACGCTGACGTCCCTTAACGGAAAAGGGGACAACCGGGTATCGATAATCCAAAAACCACGTGTAAATGCCATCGTCAGGTTCATACGTCACGTCCGTGACGGACACCACACACAGCGCGTGGCCGGACACAAAACCCCTCATTTTCTGCTGCGTGGAACAGATTAATAAATCTCCGCGATGTTTGGTATTCCAGGTACGGTATTCCTCGGTTTTCTCGAGAGTCATGACATCCCACGCGTAGTCCGCTCTCAGACTTAAGGCTTTCATCATTTCTCCTTTTTTAAAATATCAGCCAAACGAGATTGATCGATTGATTCATTTATACCACTTGCCGGGCGAAGCGTCAATATCTGTTATAAATCCGTGACAATCCAACAAGCTTCATATATAATAAAAGCACCTTAACCATGACGATGGCAACCCAAGGAGGAAAAACAATGGCGATAGATAAACAGGCTTTGGCCGCCTTTGTCGAGCGATGGCGTGGCCGGGGCTACGAAAAAGGCGAGACCCACCAATACTGGACGCAACTGCTTCAAGCCCTCACCTATCCGCATACGGAGGATGTGATCTTTGAACATCATCTGCCCTCCGGCGGATTCATCGATGTATGGATTCGAGACGCCGGCGTGCTCATCGAACAAAAATCCATTGACATTGACCTGGATAAACCGGAACCGCGTCAAGGCGTGATGAAGACGCCCCTCGTTCAGGCGCTGGATTATGTGGATGAATTGCCGCGCCCCGAACAGTCCCGCTATGTGGTGACTTGCAATTTTGGCACCTTTCGCGTCTACGACCGGGACCGGCATAGCAAAAGCCAACTGGCCGACAACGCCTTTGAATTTACCCCTGAGGAATTTGGCGAACATCCCGAGTACATGAATTTCATCATCGACCCGGGGAACAGCCGTCTTGAAAAAGAAAAACAAGTCTCCATTCAAGCCGGGGAACTCATCGGTCAGCTTTATGACAAAATGCGCGAAGGCTATCTTGACCCCGAGTCCGAAGCCTCACAGCACGCCCTCAACGTGCTTTGCGTCCGGCTGGTGTTTTGCCTGTATTGCGAGGACGCCGATTTGTTTGAAAAAGACTCGTTTTGCCACTATTTGCAAGACGTGCCGGCAGCGCAATTTCGCGCGGCCTTAATCCGCCTGTTTCACGCCCTGGACACCGACACCGATGCCCGCGACCCCTACGACATCGACATCAAAAACTTTCCCTATGTCAACGGCGGACTTTTTCATGAGGCCATCGAGATCCCCAATTTCACCGAGGAGACCAAGCGCTTTCTGTTGGAAGAGGTCGCCGCTCCCGTGGACTGGTCGCAGATTTCGCCGACGATTTTCGGCGGCATCTTCGAGTCCACCTTAAACCCCGAAACGCGCCGAAAAGGCGGCATGCACTACACCTCGCCCGAGAATATTCACAAAGTCATTGACCCGCTGTTTTTGGATGACCTCAAGGCCGAGTTCGCCGCCATCAAAAACGCCGAAGGCACCACGCCGCGCAAGCGGAAAAACGCGCTGAATCGCTTTCACGCCAAGCTTTGCGGTTTGACGTTTTTTGAAATTCCCCTACCGAAATTGATACAAAATCAGGCAGCATAATTGAAAGGTGCAAAAAGGGCTCGGTCTTACATAAAAAAGGCTCGGAAAACGAGCCCTCTGGATGTCGGGATGATCCCGGCTGTTTTTTTGCCAGAAGCAACGAAACATAACATAAAGGCGGCACAGATGTAAACTCTGGTTGGTGGACTTTGTCTTGCCTTGCAACTAAAATAATGTCAAATTCAGTTGCAAAGGTGGGGATGATATGAGAAAATACTACTTGGATAACATCCGCTGGATGACCGTGATTCTGGTCGTTGTGTATCATGTGATTTACATGTACAATGCGGAAGGCATTCTGGGAGGCGTTGGGCAGATCACCAATCTGCAGGTGCAGTACTATGATCTCTACCAGTATGTGGTCTATCCTTGGTTCATGCCAATACTCTTTATCGTCTCTGGCATTTGCTCAAGGCTGTATTTGAAGAGGCACACAGATAAGGAATTTGTCCGGAGCAGAACAAGAAAGCTGCTGGTGCCGTCTACCATCGGGCTGTTTGTGTTCCAGTTTATTCAGGGATACATCAGCATGGCCATCAGCGATGCGTTCGATACAATGACTGCTGTTCCGGCGCTGATCAAATATCTAATCATGGCCGTCAGCGGGATTGGCGTCCTCTGGTACATCCAGATCTTATGGGTATTTTCGATGTTTCTGGTGCTTGTCCGGAAAATCGAAAAGGGACGATTGGATGCGGTATGCGAAAAAGCCGGTCTCCCTGCGCTGCTGCTGATGACCTTCCTGCTTTGGGGAGCCGCACAAATATTGAACACACCTGTCATCGTCGTATATCGATTTGGATTCTATGGACTGTTGTTTCTGCTGGGATACTTTGTGTTTTCCCATGACAGGGTGGTAGACGTGTTGAAAAAATACTTTGTGCCTCTGCTGATCGCTGCCTGTGCCTTGTGTGTTGCCTTCTGCGTCAGATACTTTGGAGAGAACTTTGCGGACGCTCCGGTAAACCGTTCACTGCTGTACGTTGCTTTCAGCTGGATCACTTGCCTTGCCATATTCGGTGGGATGGCTAAGTACGGAGATTTTGAAACTGCTTTTACAAGATGGATGGGCTGGCACAGCTTTGGCTTGTATGTATTCCACTATCTCGGAATCTCCGCCGTCGCGCTTTATTTCGGCAAAACGGGGATGCTCCCTGCACCGATCACCTATCTGCTCAGCTTGATAGCCGGGTTTGCAGCAGGGTATCTTCTGAATGCTATCATTTCAAGGCTGCCATTCTTCCGATGGGCAGTACTTGGAATCAGGAAAGGAAAAGAGAATGTTCAAGGATAATCTGCTGCAGCTTCGAAAGCTGAAGAACATGACTCAAGAGGATATTGCTGATAAGGTCGGCGTATCCCGTCAGGCTGTTGCCAAATGGGAATCCGGAGAGACAATACCGGATCTGGAAAAGAGCCGCCTTCTTGCAGAAGCTCTGGAAGTATCGCTGGATGAGCTGGCAAACTATGAACCGAATGAGATGGACGATTTTGGTGTACCACCAAAGGGAAAGCACATCTTCGGTGTTGTTACAGTCGGAGAAAAGGGGCAGATCGTAATTCCGGCAAAAGCAAGAAAACTGTTCCAGATTTCTGCCGGTGACCAGATGGTTGTACTGGGAGATGAAAATCAGGGAATCGCGCTCATCAAAACCGAGTATTTCCTGACGGTAGCAAACCTCATAAGGGGCAACGATTGACTCAACTTACGGTA
>JAFRBB010000058.1 GCA_017405085.1 Eubacteriaceae bacterium | reverse complement strand
TCCCGCTTCTTATCCGAATTCTGTGTCATCATTTGAGAAATACCGCCTTTATTTTGATATCCTCATTATACCATTTTTTGTGATTCTTTTCTTTAATAACAAAAGCCCAGAGCTTTTGCCCTGGACTTTGTCTACACTCTGTCCCACCCACTAAAGTGGGTGGGTTTCCGCCGCCAAAAATTATTTATGAAAAGATTTCATTCCTATCGCGTTTTTGACGGTTCGTTAAGCTTTTCTCTTTAAGTATCAAATTCTTATCTCTATGAACAGGTGATTTTTTATCTCAAAAATGTTACAATAATACATTATTAAGGTGTACTTGGTCTTCGCCCGTATGACGCGCTTACCGGTTCATCTCTCTTTGACAGTCACACAGACGACGTCCCTCACGCCGACGATTCAAATATTCAGGAGGTTTTTATGAAAGTTATTTATCTGCATCACAGCGGTTTTTTGGTACAGCTTCCTACCAACACGGTTGTCTTTGATGCCATCACCGATATTCAACCCCATTTTCTCAGAAAAGGGCGTCAGCATTATTTCCTCGCGTCCCACAGTCATCAGGATCATTTTGCCCAACGCATTTTCTCCTATGGCACCGACTATAATTCTACCTATATTTTAAGTGATGACATCACCAAACGCGGCGGCAGCAATGTCCACTATATCAAACCCTACGAAACCATGACCTTCGATCATCCCAAAGCCGGCAAAATCGAGATCGAAACCTTCGGCTCCACCGATCTCGGCGTGTCCTATGTGGTCAAATGTGAAGGCAAAACCATTTTCCATGCCGGCGACCTCAACTGGTGGGATTGGGATCCCGAAGAACGTCCCGGCATTGACCCTGCCACCGAGGAAGCCGATTATAAAAACGAAATTGCCCGAATTGCGGAAAAATATCCCGCCGGCAGCTTTGATTTGGCTTTCGTTCCCGTAGATTCACGCTTGTCCGGCCACTCCCCGATTCGCGCTGCCGAATACTTCATCAACACCCTCAAACCCAAAGTCCTCGCCCCCATGCATTTCTGGGATGAATATTCCGTCATTGACGAGCTTCAAACCAGATGTTTTGGGAAAGGCACGGAAATTCTGTCCATCCACAAACGGAATGAAATCATCTACGATGATGAACAATAATCAATCATCATGGATGAACGATTCCGCAAAAACTCAGCAGAGCCGAGTTTCATTTTTGAGAAAAGCCAACTTAAGCGTATGGTCCTATCTTTGACGAGGTAAACCGGAGATGTTCTGTAAAACATCTTCCGCCATTCGCTCGTGTTTCTCTTTTTCATCATAAAAAAGCACAAACCAAAAGCCGTTTCCGGCTACAAGGTCTGTGCTCTTTTTTTGATTTGATTGAGGCGATAGTAAACCGCTGATTTTCCAAGCTTCGGCTCCATCATTTCCCCCAGCTCTTTAATGCTGAGTTCCGGCTGAAGCACGCGCAATTTGGCCAATGCCTGAACGCTTTCGGGCATGTCTTTGAGCGCGTCGGCTTTTTGCAATTTTTGAATATCCTCAATTTGTCTTTGGGCTGCCGCCGTCAGTTTTTCCACATTGGCCACGTCGCAATTGGTCCGTCTGTTCACCCCGTTTCGCATGGATTTGATCACCCGCACGTTCTCGATTTTGAGCAGAGCCTTGGGCGCGCCGACAAGTCCTAAAAAGGTCACGATGCTCTCGCTTTCTTTGATGTTTAAAATCGATAGCTGTTTTTTGTCGTAAACCGATGATTTGATACCGTAGGCCTTAAGGCGCTCGGCCACGCGAAACAAAAAGGCGCGGTGCCGTCCGGCCATTTCGAGGCGATAGGTTTTATTGGGATCACTGATGGAACCGCAGGCCAAAAACACGCCGCGCAGATAACTTTTCAAAAACCGCTGCTTAGAAAGAAAAACGACGGGGATGTCAAATTCACGCTGAGCGGTGATCATCCTGAGAATGCGTGTGTCTTTAAGAATAACGCTTGCTTTTTCGGGATCATCGCAATGCAGACAATAGGCGTGACGTTGTCCGAATTGTTTGTGTCCGTCAATGTGAACACGAAGTTTTATGCCATACAAATCCCGGCAAAAGCGATACAGACGGCCGGCCACAACCGCCGTTTCCGTCCGGAATAAAAACACGGGCTTGTCATCCGATTTCATTCGAATGACCGCCGACGCCGTGAGCATCCCCGCAAGCTCCGCCCGGGCGGTGCCGTCACTTATCATGTCAGCCGTTGAAATGGTCGATAGTTCTCGTTTGACATCTCCGGAAAAACTCACGGGTCCTCCTTTCCCGCGAAGGGGCAATCCCATCCGCGTGTGAGCCGTTCATTGCCATCAATAGGCAATTCTGCCAAGCTCGGTGTAGAGCTTGAATATCTTTTGCGCCAGATAATCGGCATCGTGACGGACTTTTCCTCCTTCCTGCACCGCGAATTCATCGACGATGTAAGTGTATCCGTCAATCTTGTTCCCCATGGTCACGGGCCGAGAGCCCATTTGCTGATAGCGCTTGATGATATTTTTGTCAAAATCGCTTTGATTGGCGATGACATAACTAAACAGCGGATGAGCGGCGTCATAGAAGCGCTGATGTTTCTCGATGGCGCGGATATGGTCCGTTTGGGAGTAGCCGATGGTCTCCCCGGGCTGAGTCATGATGTTGCCGACAAAATACTTTCGCGCGCGGCTTTTCATCATCGCCTCCTCTATTCCGTCCACAAGCAGATGCGGAATGACCGACGTATAGAGACTTCCCGGCCCCAGAATGATGATATCGGCTTCCAAAATGGCCTCAACGGTCTCCGGCAGCGCCTCGGCGGGGTTTTTGAGAGAGACCCGGGCGATCGGAGATTTGTAGTTGATGGCGGCTTTGGGAAGCTCGGACTCTCCTTCAAAACAGCGGCCGTTTTCGAGTTCGCCGACAAGGGTCATGTCATCGAGGGTCACCGGCAGCACTCTTCCGCTGATCTGAAGCACGTCGGAGGTGCGTTTGACAGCGTCATAAAAATCGGCGCTGATGCCGTCCATCGCCGCCAGAAACAGATTGCCGAAGCTGTGGCCTTTGAGTCCGCCTTTGTCAAAGCGATAGTTGAACAATGACTGCATGACGTTTTCGTCGTCGGCCAGGGCCAAAATACAATTTCGGATGTCCCCCGGCGGCAAAATGCCGAGATCCTCTCTGAGCACGCCGGAACTGCCGCCATCATCTCCGACGGTCACCACCGCCGTGAGTCTGCTCGTGTATTTTTTAAGTCCCCGCAAAATGGTGGACAGCCCCGTTCCGCCGCCGAAGGCCACCACCCGCGGATTTCTGACTTTGATGATATCTTTTAATGTAAATTCCCGAATGTATTCTTTAATTTCCATCATGTCTCCTTTCACGGGACATCGCCCCGTTTCAAGATTTTCCGGCATCTGTTTTCTCCGAGATAAAACCTAGGATTCCGTCGGCCCCTGCCCGTTTTTCAGCCGTTGTTTTAGCGGGCGTCGGGCGGGCCTGCGGCAAGCTTGATTTTAGGTCTCCTTTCTGTCTTTTGTGATATCCCGGTGGCTCACGCTGGTGGGATAGCCTTTGCCGCGGAAATAGGCTTCGAAGAGATAGGCGAAGGTCACGGAGCGGTGTCTTCCGCCGGTGCAGCCAAAGGCGATTTCCACGTGCTCTTTGTTGACATCGGCGTACCGGGGCAGGACCGATTCGATTAAATCTTTGATTTTGTCAAAATAATCCTTCGCGGCGTCAAAGCTCATCACATAATCCCGCACCTCGGCGTCGTTGCCGGTTTTGCCGCGCAATTCTTTTTTGTAAAAGGGATTGGGCAGAAAGCGCACGTCAAAGACAAAGTCCGCGCCGATGGGCATGCCGTATTTAAAGCCGAAGGACGACACGTTGACCCGAGGCGGTCCCTCGGGCTTATCCTCATCCAACAAGGCCATGATCTCTTTCCTGAGATCGGCAGTGGACAATTCCGTCGTGTCGATGATGTAATCCGCGTCCTCCCGAAGGGGTTTTAACATATCGGCTTCAAGGGCGATGGAACGGCTTAGGCTTCCCGCACGCGCTGCCAAAGGATGTTTTCGTCTCGTCTCTTGATAACGGGACACCAGGGTTGCCGGCGACGCTTCCAAAAACAGGATATCGACGTTTTTGTTGTCGTTTTTGAAGGCGATCAGCGCCTTTTGAAAGGCCTTGCTGAAGGTCTCTCCCCGAATATCCGTCACCACGGCCAATCGGTCAATTTCCGATTCGCCCGAGCGGCAAAGATCCACAAAGGTGCGCACCAGTTGGGCAGGCACATTATCGACGCAAAAAAATCCCGCGTCTTCCAAAATCTCAATGGCTTTTGATTTTCCGGCACCGGACATACCGGTGACCATCAATGTTTTCATCACGCTCTCCTTGGGTTGTTCTCTATCGGTCGTTCATCTTCTACGGCGTTGACGATGCGAGAGACCGGAACGCCGGCTTCCTCGGCTGCGCGGATCGCTTTTTCCACATCCGCCACATGGGGGACGCGGTGGGCGTCGCTATTGATGGCAAACTGCCCGCCATAGGGCAAAATCGCTTTGAGTTCTCTCGCGTTTAAATGATGATGTCTCGGGTTGATTTCGAGAATGACGTTTTTTTTCGCCGCTTTTTTGGCCACGGCGTGAATATCAATGGGGCAGCGGTTTCCGGGATGGGTGATCATTTTGAGGGTGTACCGATCCATCATTTTAAGATAGGTGATGGTATTTCGCCGGCGGGTGTCCCGTTTGAGCGGCGCGATGGGCAAAAGCGCCGACACGATATTGCGCCCCAGAAAGTTAAACAGGTCTTTGACGCTTTTGGGGACAAAGGAATAATGAAATCCCGCGTAAATCCAATCACAGTATTTTTTTTCTTCTTCCCGGATATCAATCGTCCCGTCAGCTCCGATAATGTTGGACTCCACCGACAAATAGATGTCAATGTCATCATATTTGGCGTTGAGGGCGTCAATCTCTTCTCTCATTTTTTTGAAGTTTTCTTTTTTTACACCGTAAAACAGATGGCTTCTGCCATGATCGGAAACGGTAAGGGCCGACAAGCCGATCTTTCGGGCCTGCTCGACCATTTCCTCGATGGTGCCGAGACCATGACTATAGGTGGTGTGGGTGTGCATATCGTGGGTAATTCTCATAGTTCTCCTAATATTATCACTTCAGGTTCCAGTTCAACATCAAATTGACGTTTCACTTCCGCCTGCACATGGGCGATCACGGACAGCACGTCTTTTGATGTGGCTTTGCCCATATTCACGATAAATCCGCTGTGTTTGGTTGATACACAGGCATCCCCAACACGATAACCTTTTAAGCCGGCGTCCTCAATGAGTTTGGCGGCGAAATGACCGGCCGGCCGTTTGAAGGTGCTGCCGGCGCTGGGATAATTCAAGGGTTGTTTTTCCCTGCGTTTGGCGTTGAGCGCCTTCATCGTCTCCTTAATCTCATTGTAATCGCCTTGTCTTAACCGTAAATTAACAGAAAGGACAATCATTCCTTTTTGTTTAATGACGCTGTCGCGATAGCCGAAAGCGCAGTCATCGCGGGACAACGTCTGGATGCCGCCGTCGTCGTCCAGCACCGTCACCGTCTCGACAATGTCTTTCATTTCCCCGCCGTAGGCCCCGGCGTTCATCACGATCGCGCCGCCGATGGTTCCGGGAATCCCCGACGCGAAGGCCATGCCCGAAAGGGACGCCTCCATGGCGGCTTTGGCCGCGGCCGAGAGCATCGCGCCGCTCTGACAAGTGATGACGGCGCCGTCCACGGTGATGCGGTTCATTTTTCGCGTGCTCACGATAATCCCGCAGTATCCGCCGTCGCCCGCCAACACGTTGGTTCCGTTTCCCAAAAGAAAATAAGGGATGTCTTGTTCCCGGGCAAAGGCCACGACGCCGGCAAGCTCATCCGCGTCGTGAACCGTCACCACCGCATCCGCCGGTCCGCCGATTTTAAAGGATGTGAGGGACGCCATCGGCACGTCGGCCTCGACGTTTTTCTCCCCGACGATTCGGGATAATTCGACATAAATTGTATCGTTCAATGACAAAATTCCTCCGATTGTACTCTCTTCATTATATCATAGGATGAAATGACCGCTCTGACTGATCTTTCATTTTTTTGAAAATCGCTTTTCGAAAAGCGCGGCAGTCATGGTTTCTCGCTTTAAAAGCAATTTTATCAGAGAAAACAAAAAACTTTTTTAACGAAAACCGCATTTTTTGATTTACCATGGAAACAAAACCCCGAAACAACGGCATGTCCATTCCATGAACGCGCGTTATTTCGAGGCCAACTGTCAATCATTATAATAAGGTGTGTTTTTGCCAGCGAGAGAGATCCGGCTCTTCCACCCGGCCGAATTTGGCCGGTTTTCGAAAGGGTTTCGGCTCGATGATGTCAAAATCTTTTCCCGAAAGGAAGGCTCCGGCGTTTTCCGTGAAAAAGGCACGCCACTGCGTTTCCCCCACAAGCTCAACCCCAACAGCTTCCGCCCGGGGATATAGGTCATACGCCTCGGTCTGATGGGCATCGCTTCCCAATAAATGGACCATGTGATGCTCGAGCATGATTTTGACGGTTTCCGTGGTTTTTTGATCGTAATAGTCGATCAGGCTGAGATAATTGCTTTGAATCAGGACGCCGCGGCGGATAAAATCGAGGAGCACATTGGGGTCATCCTGAACAAAGTCATAGCGCTCGGGATGGGCCAAAACCGCTTTTTTCCCCTGTTTTTCCAAAAACAAGACAAAATTGAGGAGTCCGAGAGCCGTTCCGTTTTGTCTGGTGGTCTCGATCAGGTAATAATCCGTCCCGCCCATGGCCGTGTACACATCCTCGCCGTAACGCTCGGTCAGCGCGAATTCGTATTGCAGTTCGTTGCCCAGAATGAGCTTCACCGAAAGGCCTTCCTTCCGGCAGGCTGTCTTGATCTGTTCGAAGATGATTTTGTTTTTTTCATAAGGCGATGTATAACCGCGATAGATCATATAATGCGGGGTCAGCACAAAGGTGTGAAAGCCCCTGGCCGCGCCGGCTTTGATCATGGCTAAGCTATCGGCGATGGTCTGCGCCCCGTCGTCAACCCCAAATAAAATATGGTTATGGAGATCAATCATGACTATCCTCCTGCTTGATTTCGTTGATTGTATCCTATTATAAGATATGTCTCATGGCCCGCACAAGGGAAACATTAAACGGATGATGGGATTTTATTCACCGGGAACCGACGCGCATGCCGCGGCATACACCTTGGCCGCGCCGGCTTTTTTGAGGGCGAGGGCCGCGTGAAACAGCGTGGCGCCGGTGGTTAACACATCGTCAACCAGAAGAATACGGGCGTTTTTGACCGCTTTCGGCACCGGCACGGCAAAGGCGTCTCTCACGTTTTGCTCTCGAAACGCCCGATCCATGCCCACTTGATGGGGCGTGTCCTTTGGGCGCGTCACAAAATGATAGCCGGGGGATAACGCGATGCCTTTGGCGGCAAGCCCGGTTCGGATGCCCTCGGCAAGCCTTTCGCTTTGATTATACCCCCGCTCGGCATAGCGGTTGACATGGAGAGGAACGGCACATATGTGTGTCACATCAGAAAGCCATGGTCTATCCATGATTGTTTCACTCATTCGGAGGCCGCACCAAAAGGCGAGCTTGGGCCTTTGGTGAAATTTAAATCCCTCGATGAGCGCCTTTGACGTCCGGTCATAGATCAGCCAACTAAATCCGCCGTCCAAAATACCCGGATGCGTTATACACTCGGAGCACAAGCGGGCATCGTGCTTTGTCATCATTCTTCCGCAGCCCTCACACTGCCCCGCCGAGGGAAAACGAAGATCGTCTTCGCAGGCGGAGCACAAAAACCGCGATTTTGAAACAAGCACCTTTCCGCAAACGGGACAAGACCCGTTATCGATGAATAACCATTCGGATAAGGATGATAAAAAACCCCTTGTCATACCATTGCCTCATAGGCTTTGATCCGCTCGATCAACCCGGTTTTCCGCTTGGCGCTTTTGTTGGAATGAATCATGTTCACAAAGGCCGAAGGCTCCCCGACCAAAATCATCATCCGCTTGGCCCGGGTCACGGCGGTGTACAGCAGTTTGCGGTTTAAAAAATCCGGAAATCCGAAAATCATCGGCATGATCACAAAGGGAAACTCACTGCCTTGACTTTTATGCACGGTGATGGCAAAGGCATGCATGAGCTCATCGTGCTGATCAAAATCGTACCGGGCGATCCGATCATCGGTAAAATGCACGGTGATTTGCTTTTCCGTGTCATCAATATCGGCAATGCGTCCGATGTCCCCGTTGAAGACGCCTTTGCCGCGCTCGTCGCCCTTTGTCGATTCCCATTCCATTTTATAATTGTTGGCGATCTGCATGACTTTATCCCCCGTGCGGAAAACAACCGAACCGAATTGTTTTTCCCGTTTACGATCACTCGGGGGATTTAACACGGCTTGAATGGACACGTTGAGTTCATTCACCCCCGCTTCGCCTTTTTTAAAGGGGGCGATGACTTGAATATCCCGAACCGGATCGATGTCAAAAGAACCCGCCAGCCGTGTCCCGATCAAGGCGCAAATCTCACGGGCGATGGCCGATTGGGTCGATTGTCTGATAAACACAAAATCCGAATGATTGTCGATGGGCGGCACCTCGCCGTGATTGATCGACCGGGCGTTGAGGGAAATCATGCTTTTTTTGGACTGCCGGTGAATGGTATCTAAGCGAATCACCGGCACGCTTTCGCTGTCGATGAGATCCGCAAGCACATTGCCGGGCTCCACCGACGGCAGCTGATCCGCGTCCCCCACCAGAACCAGCCGCGTCCCGGGCCTTAGCGCCGCGAGCAGGCTGTTCATCAGCATGGTTCCGATCATCGACGCCTCGTCGACGATCACGCAATCATCTTCTAAGGGATTGTCCTCATCCCGTTGAAAGCTCAAAAAATCACTGCCGTCCTCCTGATAATCGTATTCTAACAGACGGTGGATCGTCCGCGCTTCCCGGCCCGTGGTTTCGGTCATGCGCTTGGCGGCGCGGCCCGTCGGCGCCGTCAGGGTCACGTTTAAGTTCATGGCGCGGGTCATCAGATTTAAAATCGCGTTGATGATGGTCGTCTTGCCCGTTCCCGGTCCGCCGGTAATGATGACAACCCCTTCCGTTACCGCGGCCCCGACGGCGGCTTTTTGGCAATCGTCAAGGACAATCCCCATCTTTTTCTCAAAATCCTTGATCTCCCGGTCAACATCCAAGGAGACATCGGAAAAAGCGTGACGGCTGAGGGCGACCAAACGCATGGCCAGTTCATCCTCGGCGGCGTAGAGATTCATCGGGAAAAAGGCGGTTTTGCCGTTGACCTCCGCCTGTTCGGCCATCCCGTCAAGGACGACTTCGGACAGCTGTGCTTTGACCAGCGCTTCCGGGACATCCAATAATTTCGCGCTGCCGGCGATGAGCTCATCCTCATACATATAGGTGTCTCCCGCGGCGTAGCATCCCCGAAGGCCCTGGACAATGCCGGCGCGGACACGTTTGGGATGGTGCTTGTCGACGCCGAGTTTCGCGGCGAATTGATCGGCCAGGGCAAAGCCGACGCCGCGAACATCTTTGATGGCGGCGTAGGGATCGTTGAGCAGCACGCTGACGGTTTGACTGCCGTACACTTTAAACAGCTTGAGGGCGACGGCCGCGGAGATATCGTATTGCTGCAGGGCCATCAGCACGTCGCCGAGTTCCCGCTGTTCCTCCCTAGCCGTGACGATCCGGACCAGGGTTTTTTTGCCGATTCCGGGCACCGAGAGCAGCCGCTCGGGTTCGTGATCCATCACCTCTAGAACGTCCTCCCCAAAGGCGTCGATCAACGCCTTGGCGGTTTTTTTGCGGATTCCCGGTAAAATACCCGAGCTTAAATAAGCCATGATTTGCGCTTCGGTCTTGGGCAGCACCGCCTCATAGCGATCAAATTGAAACTGCGTGCCGAAGCGCCGATGATGGGTCCATTCACCGGAAAGGGTCAAAGCCTCTCCGATATAAGGCGACTTGATATGGCCGACGCCGGTAAACATGCCGTCATCATTTTCAAAAGCGAGCACCGTATAATCGTTGTCCTCATTGCGGAAAATAATTTTTTCAATCGTCCCATTCACACGCGTCATACAAGCCTCCTATTTTTTATCATTATACCGCAACTAGTATAGTCCTTTTTAAATAACTGTACATTTGTATTAAGATGTGATATCATATAGATGAGGCACAAAGGAGGGCCGACTGTATGAAATTCACACTCGACGATAACCATAGAGCAGAGCTTGAAAAGCTTGCAAATTCGG
>JAFRBB010000057.1 GCA_017405085.1 Eubacteriaceae bacterium | reverse complement strand
GTTTGCTCTTTTTTAGGGATTGTTATTCTTTTTCAAAGATTGAGCTGAGTGTTAGAATGTATTTTTGATGGTTTTGATAAAACATGTCTTTTTTAGACGTAATATTTTTCAGTTTTTGTTTCCCATGAATAATTTGGGATGATTAATGGTTGAGAAATCCCGGTCAATTGTTTATAATTGTGACGTCATTGAATGAAAATGTCCAAAAAGATAATGATAATCAATAAAGGATACGGAGATAATTGAATGGAGCTTCAACTCACAGCATTCAACAAAGAAAAAACTAAAAAATGGCTTATCATCCTTTTGCTGGGATTAACGCTTTTTCGCCTTTGGATGATATGCGATTTTCCTTTTGTCCTTAGAAATTGGGGACATGATGATTTATTGCAGATCATCAGAGGTCTGTATATTTACAATGGGCAATGGATGGGGCCTTACAGCAATGCTGCATTGGCAAAGGGGCCGGGATTTCCGATATTTCTTGCCTTCATCAAGTTTTTTCATATTCCCTATGGAATGGCAATCGGCCTGATAATTGCTTTTTCCGCGAGGATTTTTGCGTTGGCTGCAGCTCCTTTTTTCAAGAAAAAAGGAATTTGCGCGATTTTATACCTGGTGCTTTTGTATTGTCCCGTGTCTTTTTATCCGATGGCCAGGGTTTATCGCAACGTGTTAAGCCCGTGGCTTGCCTTGCTGATTATCGCGTCGGTTATCGGCATTTATGCCAGAGTCAGAGAAAATCCAGAAAAATGGGTGCCCTGGGCAATCCTCGGATTTGTTTCGGCGGGATGGTTTTGGGTCTTAAGAGAAGATTCGCTTTGGATATTTCCTATTTTAATTGCCGGCGGTCTTGTCATTGTGGTTGATCGTTTTTTAATCCTTCCGCACTCGAATGAACGGAATTTTGTCCCTTGGCCCGTCAATATGACCATGGTGAAGCCGATCAAAATATTATACGTTTTTTTGACGATGATTTTAGCTTTCGCGCCGATTTTGGGCATCGGCATGTCAACGGCCGCCGTCAAAGAGATTAACCAAAGAGTCTACGGTGTTTCGGTGGTTAATGACAGAACTCAATCCAATTGCGCAAAAGTCATGGGGCTTTTATATCAAATTGACAGCGATGAAGACAATATGACTCGGCTTGTTTGGGCTTCCCCGAAGATGATTCAAATGGCTTCGGAAGCCAGTCCGACTTTCGCGAAAATGAATATTCAAAAATATACGAGAGCGTGGTCTTCCGGCGGTGATGAAGTGCCGATCGATTTTATTGAGTGGGTCATGCGAGACGCTGTCGCCGCGGCCGGTCACTACCGGGACGGGGCGGAGACGGACCGCTATTACGGAAAAATCGCCGAAGAGCTTCAGGCGGCTTTTGACAGCGGAAAATTGAAAAAACGCAACGCGGTTTTTTTGTCAAGTCAAATCGGCGGAATGGAGATGCCGGATATCTTTTATAATCTGGGATACGCCGCGGCCGGTGTTTGGGAGACCGGCAATTATCACGACGCGCGTATCCCCGAAAACCGCACCAAGGATTTGTATATTCATGAGCCCAAAGAAGCCGCCGAAGAAAATATTGTGACATGGGAAGAATTTTTCGGAACGGTTTTGCCGCGCTCTGATCAGCAATTAAGCAAGATTAACGCGTCTTCGGTCCTTTCGGACACGAACAATACCACCGTTTTTCACAAACAAGTTATCTGTTCTCTTTATAATGGGATAGTTGACGGATATCGACTCCTTTCACCGATTGTTTTTGCGGCGGCCATGCTCGGCTTTATTCTATTGACGATTAAGCTGATTCGCGAAAAAAAGCGGGAGGATTTCATGCTTTGGATTGTGATGCTTGGTGTGTTGCTGACCGTGTTTCTTGAGTTGTACAGCATCTCCCTTTGGGGATTTATGATGAAATGGAATGAAAAGCTGAGAGCGATCTCGCTTTACGGCTCTCCGGCGAACGTGCTGATGACGGCCTATTATGTTTTTGGAATCATTGCCTTGGTGCGGATCGGCCAAAAATGGATTGCAACCTGCAAACGGATGAAATTCTCCGGGGAGGGGCCCGACGGGGAGCGGGCAAAAGAAGGATGACGGCTTTTTTTGGTACCTGATACAGGTTTTTATCCCTGAGTGGCAAGATAGTTGTTGCGTACATTTTAAGGGTATGTTAAGATATTGACGTTGTGTATGACACAGCTCTGGAGAGTCTCAATGAAGAGCGATTGGTCATCAACAGTTGCTGAATTGCTGCGAAAATAAATAAATATATTCGCACAGCAATCATTTATAATGCGAAAATAATTATTTCCCATCCGTTTTGCATCATAAGCAGCATGTTGTTTCGGCTTTTTGCATGAAATTGAGCGCCGAAGGTGTAATCCCTCGTATGCGGTATGTTTGGTGGCTGTATACGGCGGATCCGTCCGATTGATCCTTTGATAAGGAATTCTCGGCGGATTCGAAGGCTCGTTTAAGAGTCTTGGGCCTTATCTCTCAGGCACAAAGGACAGAGCAAGGTTTTGCTTTGTGTTCTCTCCCGACAGACATAAGGAAGACCGAAACATACGCATTTTTTTATTTCAATTATTATTTTTCATCTTCAGCGTTTGTTTTTCTTCCTTAACCATTTCATTTTCAGAGGAGGAACGTTGTTGTATGTTTATGGATTTTTTGAATGCCGTTGATGATTTTGTATGGGGTGTGCCCCTGATTGTCATGATTCTGTTTACCGGAATTTACCTCACGGTTCGTTTAAAGGGGCTTCAGCTTGTTCATCTGCCGAAAGCGCTTAAATTTATGTTTCAAAATGAAGAAGGCGGCACCGGCGAGGTATCAAGCTTCGCCGCCCTTTGCACGGCGCTTTCCGCGACCATCGGCACCGGTAATATTGTCGGTGTGGCGACGGCCATCGTCTCCGGAGGACCCGGCGCCCTCTTTTGGATGTGGGTCGCGGCGTTTTTCGGGATGGCGACCAAATATGCCGAAGGATTGCTTGCCGTTCGTTACAGAACCATCGACGAAGACGGACACGCCCTCGGCGGACCGTTTTATTATATCGAAAAAGGGATGGGGGAAAAATGGAAATGGCTCGCGAAGCTCTTTGCCTTTTTTGGCATGTGCGTCGGGCTGTTCGGTATCGGGACCTTTACTCAAGCTAACGGGATTATTTCGTCGATCAATACTGTTTTTGATCCGAATAACGTTGCCACTGTCAACTTGTTCGGCAATGAAATGTCCTGGTCTGTGATCATCGGCGGCATTGTGTTGACGATATTGGTGGCTGCCGTTGTTTTGGGCGGCTTAAAGCGCATTGCTCGGGTATCGGAAATTGTTGTGCCTTTCATGGCTGTCGCCTATATCCTCTGCGCCCTCATCATCATCATTACCCATATCACCGACGTGCCCGCGGCTTTCGTGGAAATTGTCCAGAGTGCTTTCGGGATGCGTGCCGTTGCCGGCGGGGCGCTGGGTGCCATCATCGTCGCGATGCAGAAGGGGATTGCCCGGGGGATTTTTTCCAACGAGGCCGGCCTTGGGAGCGCGCCGATTGCCGCGGCCGCCGCTCAGACAAAATCCTGCGTGCGTCAGGGGTTGGTCACCATGACCGGGACCTTTATCGACACCATCATCGTTTGTACGATGACGGGACTTTCCATCGTTATTACCAAATCCTGGAATATCGGGCTTGAAGGCGTCAATGTCACCATCAACGCTTTTCAAAAGGGGTTGCCTTTCCCGGAACAGTTCAGCGCCATTTTGCTGATGGTTTGTTTATCCTTCTTTGCCTTTACCACCATTCTCGGATGGGATTATTACGGCGAACGCTGCCTGGAGTATTTTTCCGGCCGCAATCAAAAATCAGTCATGATTTATCGCTACCTCTATATTTTGGCGATTTTCATTTCGCCCATCATGACGCTTGAAGCTGTGTGGACCATTGCCGATATCTTCAACGCGTTGATGGCGCTTCCCAACTTGATCGCGCTTCTCGCCCTAAGCGGTGTGATCGTCACGGAAACCAGGGATTATTTTAACGGCCCCACCGACAGCCAAGGTATGCTCAAAGGGGAGCACGATGTGGTCTCTGTCAATGAAATGGTTGGGAAATAGTTTCAACAAGTTATGATATTTCGATCAGATTTAAAACCTACGGATATGTCCGCTTGAAATGTCTATTGATTAAACGAGAGCTCCTTCGGGGGCTCTTTTTGTTTGGTGCTTGCCTTTGCTTTGTCAAAGCAAAATGAAAGTGTTGAAAAAGCGATTGGGTTTCGCTGGCGGGGATTGAATGTAGGCGCAATATTTTAAAACAGATACGATTTAAAGCTTTTGTTTGCTTTTATCTCAAAGTATAATATAGTTAAAGATGACAAGCGAGATGAAAAAACACAGGCAAATAACGGGAGGTCCTTTGTGAAAGAGCAGATTTCTTTATTTGACAATATGTCGACAAAAGATGTTGAGAATATCACGTCAAAAGGATTATCGGTGGTGAAAGCGACCTTTGATTCGGCAGAAACCATGAAATGGCAGGAAATATTTGACGGGTTTGATCATTTGCAAGTGATTACCTTTTCGTCTGGAATGGATTTCGCCGCGCGGCTACTCGCCATGTTTGACGATGCAGAAATTATTTTCGGTTGTGAAGGGGTTTTAAACACCGACATAGCAACGGTGATGGCTATGCAGCAGGAGATAATTTACGCACTGACCGAGAACAAAAGCGTTGAAGCGGTTCGCGAAAAAATGGAAGAAGGTCATTTAAATCTATATTTATCCAAAGACGTCAAATCCCACGAGAAAATTTTTTGCTTAAAGTCCGATGATGGAAGGACCCGCGTCGTGACCGGTAGCGCCAATATGTCCGCTTCGGCCTTTATGGGATTTCAGCGGGAAAATATTATCATTTATGACGATGAGAAAGCATATGATTATTACAGCGAACGTTTTGAGACGTTCAAGGCAAGTTGCGCCAGCGAGCTTGATATCAAAACATTAAAAGCATGTCTGGTTGATCGAGATTATCTTTCGGATCATCCGGAAGAACTGCCGATCATTAAAGGAACAAAAGGGATTGATGGGGTCTTGATTGAGCCGACTCGGGAGGAAGATCACAATGAAAGCGTGATTGTGGCGAACATCAAAAACACTGCCGACGAGATTAAACCATTGTTGTCCAAACCGAAAAAAGACGATGGCAAATTGTATTTTTCAAAGGACAATCTCAAAATATATTGTCGTAAACGAAAAGGCGAAAGCCAGGTCAAAAAAACAACGAGAAACAGATTGCCAAAATTGCATCTGGATTATGACACCCACACCGTGTCATTTAACGAAAAGCCTTATAATATGACACCCGACGGGGAAAGTGTCAAAAGTGACATGATGTATTTGACTCGTTATCTGGACAGTTTGGACGCTTTTTACGGCGATTCCAGTCGGGCAAAAGAAGACTATTATCAATTCCTCAATTGGTATTTTTCGTCGCCATTTTATCCCTATCTTAGGCAGGTGGCGCACTTGAATAATTATGATATATTGGGTTTCCCGGAAGTCGGCATCATCTATGGCGATTCCAACGGCGGCAAAACCACCTTTGTCAAGCTGCTCAGTAAAATGTTAAGCGGCGTGAAAGTAAAACCAAACGCTTCTTCGGATTTTACCAGAACAAATATTGATACGCTCAAGATGAATTGCGAAGGGCTTCCGATTTATTTCGATGACCTGGATAAAAAACAATTCAGCAATCATTCCGACAGTGTCATCAAAAATGATGATTGGGGAATCGCGGAAAATCAGATTCATTATCCGGCGCTGGCGATTACAACCAATAAACTCCCTTCGCTAGATGCCGCAATTTCCAAACGCGCCATCGGGTGCCGCATCAACATTCGCATTGATAAAGAAAAAGGAATCAAATACGCCAAGACGATTAATGAAAGTCTTGAGAGAATCGGAAACGCCTTTTTTTCGGAATACGCGAGGCGCATGTTTCATGCCGTATCGGAGATGGCCGAAATGATGAAAACCTCAGAAGACGATTATTTTCCCGATGTGTTTGCGGTTTCTTCGCAGACTCTTTGCGATATTTTTGCGGAATATATGGAAAAAGAAGACATTCCCGACTATGTTCGCCCGCTTTCTCATTCGGATTATTTCGGTGAGAAAGTCATTGGGAAAAACGCCATTGAAAAAATTGTTCGCGCTTGGGAGAGCGAGCCGGAGCAATTTACCGTAGACAAAAAGAAAAATCGATTGATTTATACCTATCCCGACGGAGCGAATTATTATGAACTTCGATATATCAAAGACGAATTGCCGCCACGCTTGGACGCCCAAACCCATTCCCGTACCCTTGACATGGATTTGAAAGCCGCTGAGGATTTCTTCGAACTGCGATTTAAAAGACCGTCATTCTGGGAGCGCCTTTTCGGCTGACCGTTCTCGAACAACCGTTGAGACGTTTTAATGAGTGATTTTCACGTGATGTATAAAATAAGGCAATGTTTTACTTTTTACGTGGAATGCGCCCCGGCGATATGTTAAAATAATATTTAATAAACCTTTTAAGGTGCAAAAACAATTCACAGAGGAGAGAAAAACGTTATGTGTGCATTAACCTTTGATTACAGCAAAGCTAGCGGTTTTATCAGTGATCGTGAAGTTGGTTATATTAAGAATCTTGCCCTCGACGCCAGAGATGTATTGGTGTCGAAAACCGGCGAGGGCAATGATTTTCTCGGATGGATCGACTTGCCCGTCGATTATGACAAAGCGGAATTCGACCGCGTGAAAGCGGCAGCCGAAAAGATTAAAAATGATTCGGAAGTGCTGGTAGTTATCGGCATCGGCGGTTCTTATCTGGGCGCCCGCGCGGCCATCGAATTTTTGAATCATCACTTTGCCAACATTGTGTCCCGGGACATTCGAAAAGCGCCGGAAATCTATTTCGCCGGCAACAACATCAGCGGCAGTTATTTGAACGATTTGCTGGATGTCATCGGGGATCGTGATTTTTCGGTGAATGTCATCTCCAAATCCGGCACCACAACGGAACCGGCCATTGCTTTCCGTGTCTTTAAAGCCAAACTCGAAGCCAAATACGGCAAAGAAGGAGCGGCCTCCCGCATTTACGCCACCACGGATAAAGCCCGCGGCGCCCTGAAAACCATGGCGGATGCCGAGGGCTACGAAACCTTTGTGATTCCCGACGATGTCGGCGGACGTTTTTCGGTGCTCACTCCTGTTGGCTTACTTCCCATTGCCGTTTCCGGCGCGGATATCGACGCGCTGATGAAGGGCGCCGCAGACATGCGCGACATTTGTCTGAACCAGGATTTTGACGAAAATCCCGCGATGCAATACGCCGCCGTCCGCAATCTCTTCTTGGCGAAAGGAAAAGTTTTTGAAATTCTTGCCAACTATGAACCCTCCCTTCATTTTATCGCCCAATGGTGGCAGCAGCTTTACGGCGAAAGCGAAGGAAAGGATCAAAAAGGCTTGTTCCCGACATTTTATGATCTTTCCACCGATTTACATTCCCTCGGACAGTTTATTCAAGACGGTACCCGCGTGATGTTTGAAACGGTGCTCAATGTGGAAAAAGTCAAATCCACCGTCACCATTGAATCCGATGAACAGGATCTTGACGGTCTCAATTATCTCGCCGGCAAAGATATGGATTTTGTCAACAAAAACGCCATGATGGGTACGGTTCTCGCTCACACTGATGGCGGTGCCCCCAATCTGATGATCTCCATTGGTGCCCAGGATGAATACAATTTGGGACAGCTGTTCTATTTCTTTGAATTCGGCTGCGGCGTCAGCGGTTATATTTTGGATGTCAATCCCTTCAACCAGCCTGGCGTCGAGGATTATAAACGCAACATGTTCGCTCTGCTCGGCAAACCCGGCTACGAAGAAGAACGGGAAGCCTTGTTAAAACGTCTTTAAAATCAAAAAGAGATAAAAGCGCAAACGAAAAGGGCGCGGCAGTGATTGCCGCGCCCTTCAGAGTGTAGACAAAGTCCAGGGCAAAAGCTCTGGGCTTTTGTTATTAAAGAAAAGAATCACAAAAAATGGTATAATGAGGATATCAAAATAAAGGCGGTATTTCTCAAATGATGACACAGAATTCGGATAAGAAGCG